>CAYYSO010000016.1:0-24852 GCA_964474415.1 uncultured Methylomarinum sp.
TTGTCGATGCCTCTATTTTACCATTTTTGAGCCGTTAAATCCGACAGTCTCCTAGAGCAAAAGTAAAAAGTCATGTAGAAAACATAGGTATTAACACATAGTGCATGTCATGATGGTTAGTCTTGGCAGTTTGTTAGGAAATAATTGTTTGGAAGCAGTCATGCTGGCGTTATCATTAATCCTTCCGGTCATAGTGATCAATGCTTATGTGAATCGAATATAAGGATCGTGAATAAATTGAGATAAACATATCACTTTGCACAGGAGAAATATATGTTAGTAACACTTGCATTTGATGTGTATGGAACTCTAATCAATACACAAGGTGTTGTTTCAAAGCTATACAAAATAGTTGGAGATAAGGCGGAAGAATTTTCCCGTACTTGGAGGGATAAACAATTAGAATATTCTTTTCGTCGAGGCTTGATGCAAAACTACGAAAACTTCTCAGTGTGTACGAGAAACTCGCTTGATTACATCTGCGCCTTCTTCAAAACAGTACTCACTGAACAACAGAGAGTGGAGTTGCTTGAAGTATACCGCGTATTGCAGCATTTGAAGATGTCAAAGAAGGCTTAGCTCGCTTGAAAGCTGATAAATATTCTCTGTTTGCATTTTCCAATGGTAGTACCGGTGTTGTTGATATGTTGCTTACAACAGCAGGTATAAGGGGCTTTTTTCTTGATATTGTTAGTGTTGACGACATAAAATCTTTTAAACCAAATCCTGCTGTATATAGTCATTTTTTGAGAAAAACTGGGTCATTAGGTAGTAATGCTTGATTTATATCAAGTAACCCATTTGATGTTATTGGTGCAATTTCTGCAGGTATGCGTGCTGCTTGGGTTCAGCGTTCTAAAGAGATGATATTTGATCCTTGGGGGATTGAGCCGACTATAATTGTTAATAGTCTTTGCGACCTCAATGATCAAATTAGTTAGTGTTTACTCACAGATTAAAACGCAGCTAGCCATTGCGTTAACTCGGCTGGCTAACCTGTAGGTAAAACATTAATTGATAGCCGAAACGCTAACCCCTTGGCAGGCTCACAAGAAATATAGGGAACGAACAACCTGTAAAACCTGGGTTGAAGAAGGTAAGCATAAAATGGGGCTGGGCAAAGTCCGAATGGATCAGTTCTTAGCGAATGTGGTGTTATTCCACTGAGCTGTCCTGGATTACAATACGGTGCGCTGGATGGCCCAAACGAGTGGAATAAGGCGCTGTATCAATGGAAACTGGAAACCCTACGCACCTATTTGCTTCGCGTTGCAGGGAAATTACTGACAGGTAATAATCAACTGACGATCAAAATACCCGATAATCTGCTCTATTCTCAAGAATAGAGTAATTGGGGCGACGTGGGATTAGCTGGGAATTGTATTGCCTCAAATATGGGCTTACAGGATTTAGGATATAAAATAGCTGTTGGGAAAACTAGAAATCTACCATAAAATATACAGATTATTTGATTCTTATTCCATAGCTGTTGTGAGGGAGGGGTAAAGCCGGCAGCATTCATGCTTTTGGCCGGGGAATTTTTTGACTGTTGTTCATGGAAATGTCGTATTAACATCGTTTTCTGAATTATGTGCACAACCTTTGAGAGCAGCTGATTATCTGAAAATTGCCACACAATTCAATGCAGACATTTCACGACTTTCTCCCGATTTCGGTGATGAAGCCAGGCGTTTTGGAATCCTGATTGACGCACTTTATGAACAGAAAGTGATGTTTATTTGCAGTGCCGAAACTTGACACGCAGAGCTTTATAATAATGGCGAAGGTGTTTTTGAGTTTCAGCGGACAGTTTCCCGGTTGATGGAAATGCAATCGGCAAACTATGAATATAAAGGCAGGCCAACAAATTGTAGAAATAGTTTGTTCGTAATGTCATGGTAAATGAACGCCGCCCGTATTGGCTCTGTTTCCTTCGTTAGCTGGCCATGATCAACATAGAATTCGTGATGCCATCAGACACAATATCGGAGCAAAAAACGCCTGTCCCCCCATTATGAACAATCTTACTGGATCACTTAGTGATTAAAATATCAATGATATGGCGGCTTATTATGAATGGGCTGGTGATAATTGATATGCTTATAAGTACAGATGAGTAAAAATAAAAATTTATATTGGCTGGCAGGCCTCATGAGTATTGTTGCCCTGGCAACAATGAGCGTTGTCTATTTTGTACTTTGGCAAACAGCGATAGCTCAAAAAAAAACTGATTTAATTCATATCGCTCAAAGCCAGGCGCGTTTGATTGAAGCCATAGCTCGTTTTGACAGACATCACAACCGTGTAGATTGGGAAACCCCAATTGGTGAGCGGGGGCCAACTTCTTTGTTATCAGAAAGAGCTGGAGCGGATACGTTCAGTCAAATTATTGATGCTCATAAACATTATGAAGGATTTGGTCGAACGGGCGAAATAGTGATTGCCGGTATTGAAGATGCCCGGATACTTTTTTTATTACGGCATGGTAGCCAGGTATTTTCATCAAGCAAGTCCATACCTCTCACCAGCAAATTGGCACAACCGATGCATCGCGCTTTGAGTAACTTATCAGGTACGATGATAGGATTGGATTATGATGGTACTGAAGTTTTGGCGGCCTATGAACCTATAGATATACTCAACTTAGGCATCGTCGCTAAAGTTGATTTAAATGAAGTAAGACAGCCATTTATTAATGCGGGGCTGATTATACTGGGTATTACAATCCTTATTATTTTACTAGGGGGGATAATTTTCAGTCATTTTGCTCAGCCTATTAGCCATCAAATTATTGATAACGAAATTAAATTCAGAAATCTGGTTGAGAATATATCCGAGTGGATCTGGGAAATTAATTCAGAAGGAAAGCTGCTTTATAGCAGTCCACAAGTCAAAAATATTTTAGGCTATAGCATTGGCGAACAATCAAATATATCAATTTATGAATTAATTAAAGCTGAGGATATAGAAAGAATTCAAGCTTCTTTTGAAGAGTGTATCTCCCAGAAAAAGTCCTTACTTGAGTTTACCTGCATTTTTAAACATAAAAGCGGGCAGTCGGTCTATCTGGAACTTAACGTAGACCGCGTGATCGATGCCAATGGTCTGGTAACCGGTTTTCGTGGCATAGGTCGTGATATCTCGGAACGTATCGCCAAACAACATGAGTTGCAACAATACCGGGAAAATCTGGAGCTTATGGTCAGTGAGCGTACCGAAGAACTCAAGCAGATTAACACTGAAATGAGAAATTTCGCTTATATTGTTTCTCATGATTTACGTTCCCCCTTAGTCAGTATCTGTGGTTTTACCGGTGAATTGCAAAATGACATTAAGTTGATTAAAGAGTGGATAGATCAACAATATATGGATTCAGCAGAGCTGACTTGTTCCAAAGAGGTTAAAGATGCCTTAACGGAACGGATTCCTGAATCTCTATATTTTATAAGCAATGCCACTGAGAAAATGAATTATTTGATCCAGTCAATCTTGACTTTATCGCGTGCTGAACGGCGAGAATTTCATTTTGTCCCGGTAAATTTATCTGAAATTGTAAATAACACTCTTTCATCCATGGCATATCAAGTGGAAAAATATAATGTTTCTATTAAGCAGGGACACTTGCCTATTATTGTGACAGACAAGTTGGCTATGGAACAAATTATCGGTAATATTCTGGGTAACGCATTAAAATATTTATCGCTTGAACGTAATGGTAAAATTGAAATTTCAGCTGAGTTATTAGGACAAAAGGCCATTATTCATATTAAAGATAATGGTATAGGGATTGCAGAATCCGATTTGCCTCATGTTTTTGATCTTTTTAAACGAGTGGGTAATCAGGATATAGTGGGCGAAGGTATGGGGCTAACTTATGTACAAACACTGGTTCGCAGATTAGGTGGAAGAATACGCTGTACTTCAACTTTGAATGAAGGCAGTGAATTCAGCTTTTCCATTTTAAACCAGGATGTGAGGCAGGCGAGCAAGTGATCATGAACACTATTAAAAATCTAACCATAATATTGGTTGATGATGATTTAGCGCACAGTACATTGATAAAACGCAGTTTACTTAAATGTGGCTTATCTAACGAAATGGTTTTATTAAACTCCGGGCAACAGGCGCTTGATTACGTCTTTGCTCAAGGGATGTATAAAAAACGTCCGCGACAACAAAAATTGCTTTTATTGCTTGATATTAATATGCCTGGCATCAATGGAATAAAAGTATTGGAAACCATAAAAACCACCGATGTTACCCGCCATATTCCGATCATTATGTTAACAACAACAGATGATCCCGCTGAAATTGATGAATGTTTTCGTCTGGGCTGCAATGCTTATTTGATTAAACCGGTTAAACAGCAGGAATTTGTTGAAAAAATTCAGCGACTGGGCCAGTTTTTAATGCTGTCCCACTTTCCTAAATTTTCAAAATGACTGAATCCATCAACATTCTTTATCTGGAAGATGATATTCCTCTGGCTAATCTTGTCAAAAGAAAACTGGAGCGTAAAGGATACCATGTTGAATTATCAGCAGATGGCCTGGATTGTCTGGAAAAAATAGATAATAACACTCTGGATTTATTAATTGTTGACTTGATTACCCCAAAACTGAATGGATTGGAGGTACTGAAAACATTAAATAAGCGTTCAAAAATGCCTTTAAGCATTATGGTATCCGGTAGCAATGATATACAAATTGTGATTGAAGCCATGCAATTAGGCTGCTCTGATTATGTGATTAAAGAAATTAACAATTACTTTGATTTATTAATGGTCAGTGTAGAGAAGGTACTCGAAAAACGGCGTCTCATCAAGGCAAAAGAATTGGCTGAGGCTGAATTAGTAAAAAGTAAACAAAACCTTGAGCGCGCACAAAAAATAGCCAAGGTTGGCAGTTGGGAATATTATCCGGGGGAACAAACAGCATATTGGTCGGAACAGGAATACCGCAATTTTAATTGTTCCATGACTGAAACACCTACCTATCAAAAATATATTCGCTATATTCATCCTGATGATATGGAAAGAGTCAAAAAAAAACATGCGCTTTGTTTGGAAACAAAAAAGGCAGTTGATTTTAATTTCCGCTTACAGTTTAACGATGGCTCTATTCATCACCTGCATTCTCATATGGAAGTAGATGTGGATGAAAAAAATCAGGTTAAGCGGATTTTTGGTATTAGTAAAGATATTACCGATGAGGTTAATGTAGCAGCTAAACTTAAACAGGCTTCCACTGTATTTAACAGTACATCTGAGGCTATTTTTATTACCAATGAAAAAAACCGTATTATTTCTATTAATCCTGCGTTTACAAAAACGACCGGTTATCTTGAGAGTGAAGTTCTAGGAAAAGACCCCAGTATTCTCAATTCGGGTTCTCATAATGAGGCCTTTTATAAAGATCTTTGGTATGAATTAAAACATAGCGGTAGATGGCAAGGAGAAATATGGAATTGTCATAAGGGTGGACATATTTTTCCTGTCTGGGAATCGATCACTGCAATTAAGAATTCAGCCGGAAAAATAGTCCAGTTTGTTTCTATTTTTACCGATATTAGTGCCAGAAAAGCGGATGAAGAACTTATCCGTTATCAGGCGAATTATGATAATTTAACAGGATTACCTAATAGAAACCTGTTTCTTGATCGTATCAATGTGGCCATTAAAATGGCACAACGTGATAAAAGTCAATTGGCTTTATTAATGATTGATCTTGATCGCTTTAAATGGATTAACGACACCTTAGGACACAAAGCTGGCGATATTATGTTGCAAGAGACCGCCAAGCGTCTAACGGCATCTGTGCGTGAGTCTGATACGGTGGCCAGGTTAGGCGGTGACGAATTTGTCATCATATTGCCCGAATTAAATCATCAAGCAGATGCCGAAAAAATTGTCAACAAGATTTTCCTGGCTTTTAAAGCGCCTTTTAGTTTAGAAGGCCGTGAAATTTTTATTTCCGGCAGTATTGGCATTACCTTATATCCTAATGATGGAAACGATATAGAGACGCTGCAAATGAATGCTGACAGCGCCATGTATTCTGCCAAAGAAAGCGGTCGCAATCGTTTTCATTATTTTACTCCGCAACTGCAGGCAAAGGCAGAACGACACCTGCAACTGATCAGTTGTTTACAACAAGCGCTGGAAAAAAACGAATTTGACGTTTACTACCAACCGGTCATCGATCAATTTAAGCAACAAATCATCAGCGCTGAAGCGCTTATTCGCTGGCAACAACCGCAGTTGGGTTTTATTTCACCGGCAGAATTTATTCCTTTGGCGGAAGAAAGCGGTTTAATTCGTCCTATCGGTAACTGGGTGGTTCGTCGGGTTGCAGAAAATATGCAACGCTGGCAACAGTTGGGTCTAAAACTAATTAATGTATCCATCAATAAATCCGCCCAGCAATTTTCAGTAGCTTCATGTGGTCAGGATTGGCTCAGTATTTTTAAGCAACATAATATCGCGGCTAGCCGGATTACAGTGGAAATTACTGAAAGTGTCTTCATGGAAAAAGGACGGGATTATGTTGCAAGTTTGTCGGCAATGCAAAAACAAGGGATAAAAATCTCATTAGATGATTTTGGCACCGGCTATTCTTCCCTAAGTTATTTGAAGCGCTTCCCCGTTGATTTTTTAAAAATTGATCGTTCTTTTATCCGTGATGTCATTGAAGATTCAAGCGATGCGATGCTGGTTGAAATGATTTTAAGCCTGGCCAGTAAAATGAATATTGATGTCATTGCCGAGGGTGTTGAAACAGTTGAACAGCTTGCTTTTCTGCAAAAACATAAATGCCGTTATATACAAGGTTATTTTTATAGCAAACCCTTGCCTCTCAATGCATTCGAAGAATTTTTAAGTAAGTCATTGATATGAAAAAATACTTTCTAATATTTAATTTTCTGATTAACAATGCGTTATACGCTGAAACAATAGAATGGCCCAGTTATGGTGGCAGTTTGGAACAAACTCGTTTCGTTGATGATGCCAGCATTAATAGCAACAATGTTAAGCACCTGAAATTAAAATGGCTATTTCAAACCGGCGTCGTCGGGTCTTTTGAAAACACCCCTATTGTTGAAGATGATGTCATGTATGTGACAACGCCGTACAATCATATCTATGCTCTGGATGCTCGTACCGGAGAACGTCTATGGCGTTACAAACATAAATTAGGAACCACTATTTATTGTTGCGGGCCTAACAGTAAAGGTGCTGCGATTGGCGATAATTTAGTGATCATGGCAACATTGGATGCCATGTTAGTGGCGCTGGATAAAAATACAGGTAAATTGGTATGGGAAACTACCATTGCCGATTCTGAGCAAGGGTATTCAGAAACAGGCGCCCCCATTGTCTTCCAGGATAAAGTCATTATCGGGGTGGCTGGCGCTGAATATGGTATTCGCGGATTTATTAGTGCCTATGAGCTGAAAACAGGCAGGCTTTTGTGGCGTTGGTATACGATTCCCGAGCCCGATGAAGTGCAACCCGATGGAACAAAAGGATGGTATGGCGTCTTTGCAGAAAAAGCTGATGGTATTAATGATTTACATAGAGACATAGCGGCTGAGAAGGTCGCTATGGCTTCAGGCGAATTTGACAATGCCTGGAAACATGGTGGTGGTTCCAGTTGGATGCCGGTTACTATTGATACAAAAACAGGCATAATTTATGCTACGGTTGGTAATCCTGCGCCTGACTTAGACGGCGGACAACGCCCTGGTGATAATCGCTGGTCGGCTTCAATTGTTGCCCTGAACAGCAAAACCGGCAAAATGGTTTGGGGTTATCAATATTTACCTCATGATATTTGGGATTTAGATGCGGCCTCCCCACCCATACTAACGTATGCCAAAAACAGACATAATGAAATTGTTGCAGTTGCAGTACATGCGGGTAAAACAGGTTGGGTTTATGTACACGATTTAAACACAGGAGCGTTAATCAGACGCTCTGAGACAATGGTTGAGCATAAAAATTTGTTTGCCATTCCGACTAAAGGTCAGGGAACAGAAATGCTGCCCGGCGCCAATGGAGGTGTGAACTGGTCGCCGGGTGCGGTCGACCCGCGGACACATTTTGTTTATTACACTAATTTACACCAGCCAATGTATTATGAAGTCAGATCAATACCCTGGCGTAATGCTCGATTATGGCTGGGAGGTGCTTTTAAAGTGATTCCCGGTTCAAAACAGGCAGGTAATATTAGCGCCGTTAATTTGGATAACGGCAAAATTGTCTGGCAATATAAAACCGAACAACCCATGATAGGTGGTACCTTAGTCACTGCGGGTAACTTATTGTTCAGTGGCGAGTCCAATGGTTATTTCATTGCGCTTGATTCCCGTACAGGCGAAAAATTATGGCAATTTCAAGCGGGAGCTGGTGTCAATGCGGCTCCGATGGCTTATCGAATAGACGGTAAACTGCATATTGCGGTCGCGGCGGGAGGTAATGCCCAGATTAACGCGCCAAGAGGTGGAACTGTTGCGGTTTTTACGCTTGATGAATAGGCAATTAATTGTATGCTTTATGTTGTTACTGCTTTCAATGACAACATTAGCTGCCTGTATGAGAGCGGTAAAACCCAGTGTTTTTGAACCTGGCTGGATGACTTATGATACCACTAAAAAACAAGTACGCTTCGAATTAATCGCCGCCTGGAACGCTAACAACAATGGTTACAATTACAATGGCTATTACCAAGGGGATGCGGTCTTAATAGTACCCGAAAACTGGCAAGTCAGTATAACTCTCATTAATTGGGACGGTAATGCACCGCATTCTATTATCGTTACCAACCCCTTTACTGAAGATAATATACCGGATGAACTAACAGGTGAGTTCTCCATCTTGAAACGCGCCTATACAGATTCAGTCTACGCTAACGAAAGCGTAAGCATAAAATTTATTGCCAAAGTCGGAGATTACTGGCTATTCTGTGGTGAAAAAGGTCATGGCATTAACGGTCAGTGGATTAAGTTGAAAGTCGATACACGCGTACGGACGCCTGTAATAGCAATCAAAACAGGTCTCATCGATGTTCGGCGATAACTGAATATAAACAGCCTTAACCTATGTGTGCCTTGGCTTTTTCATTATCAGGAGATGCTAATGATCGAAAACATGGTAAAGCATCATAATATTACCTCAATTATCGGTAATATTATGACAGTACAGATCGCTAATATGGAAAGTTTGCAGACAATCACCCCCCGTTTTGGAGATTTGGCCAGAGTTGAGGATGAAAGTGGCACTCACTCCTTAGCCCAGGTGATTAAAATCAGGGACAATGAAATTTCCTTGCAGATATTTTCCGGTACACAGGGTATTTCAACGGCTGCAGCTGTGTGTTTTTTAGGTCATTCTATGCAGGTGACCTATTCCGGTAATATACTGGGTCGGATTTTCAACGGTATCGGCGAACCAGTTGATGGCGGTTCGTCACTGCGGCCGGATCCCAAAGTATCTATCGAAAGTGAATCGGTCAATCCGATGAAACGGGTGCTGGCATCAAAAATGATCCGCACCAACGTACCGATGATTGACTTATTCAACACTCTGGTGGAAAGTCAGAAGATTCCTGTTTTTTCCATTTCCGGCGAACCTTACAATCAATTCTTGGCTCGTATCGGAATTCAGGCCGATGCTGATATTGTGGTGTTTGCCGGTCTTGGCCTGATTTTCGATGATTACCATTTTTTCCGGACTCAGTTCGAACAGGCCGGTGTTTTTGCACGCACAGTGATGTTCACCAATTTAGCCTCGGATCCGATTGTTGAACGGTTGCTGGTACCGGATATGGCATTGACCGTGGCCGAACGTTTTGCTGTTGAAGAGGGTAAAAGAGTTCTGGTATTAATGACGGATATGACAGCCTATGCCGATGCCATGAAAGAAGTCGGTATTGCCATGGAACATGTGCCTTCTAATCGGGGCTATATGGGAGATTTGTATTCGCAGCTGGCCAAGCGTTATGAAAAAGCCTGTGATTACAGTGGTGCGGGGTCAGTTACTATTCTCAGTGTGACGACTATGCCGGGTAATGATGTGACCCATCCGGTTCCTGATAATACCGGCTACATTACTGAAGGGCAGTTTTATTTGCATCACAAAATGCTGGACCCGTTTGGCTCTCTGTCCAGACTGAAACAGCATGTAATCGGCAAGGTTACCCGTGAAGATCATGCTCAAATAATGAATACCATGATCCGTTTTTATTCCGGCGCTAATGAAGCAGAACAAAAACAGGCCATGGCTTTTGAGTTATCTGAATTTGATGAAAAACTACTGAAATTCGGTCGTTTGTTCAGAACCCGGTTTATGGATATTAATGTGGCAATTACCCTGGAAGATGCTTTGGATCTAAGCTGGAAAACTTTGGCGGAATGCTTTGATAAGACTGAATTACTAATGAAACAATCATTGATCGACAAATATTATCAGGATCATGGCTAGACTGGCTTTTAGCAAAGCTTCATTACATAAACAGGGAGCATTGTTGAAGCGTTACCGCCATTATCTGCCATCGTTAGATTTAAAACGGCAGCAGCTTATGGTTGAAAAAGCCAAAGCCGTGAAACAATTGCAGGCAACTCAGGAGTTGATAGAGCAAGGGGGACAGTTTGTTTTCGACAATTTGCCTATGTTGGCAGACAGTAGCATTGAGATTGAACATCTGATTAATGTGAAACAAGTTTTAGTTGACCAGGAAAATGTGGTTGGTGTCGGTTTACCCTATTTGAAAAATGTGGATTTTGAAGAACAACATTATTCATTTTTTTGTAAACCACACTGGGTTGACATGACAGTGCTAAAACTAAAAGAAATGCTGAAATTAAGTATTAGGTTGCAAATTGAGCAACAGCGGCTTGATTTGTTAAATCAAGCGGTAAAAAAAGTCACCCAACGAGTTAATCTTTTCGATAAGGTCTTGATTCCCCGAGCCGAACAAAATATACGCAAGATCAGGATTTTTCTATCTGATACTGAGCGGGCAGCGGTTGTTAGAGCAAAAATCACTAAACAGAAAAGGAGCCGGGATGGCAATCGTTAAGTTAAAAAAAATGACTTTATGCGGTTTGCTCAAAGAAAAGCAATGTATTTTAGAAAAATTGCAGAAACAGGGTGGGGCGCATTTAATTCCCTTAACAGAGCAGTTGCCGGCTACCGGTGGCGATATTCAAAAACAGTCAGAAAAAACCATAATTGCGCTTAAGTATCTCAATCAATGCCCAAAGAAACGTCATCAAGTCAAAGATGCAGATAATTTTGTTTTACCTGAAATTACTGAACAGGTTTTGACTGTAAAAACTGAAATTAGACGTATTTCAGATCAACGTGACTTTTTAATCAATCGTATTGCAGAAATAGAACCCTGGGGCGACTTTTCTCTGTCGGAACAAGGCAGTCTGGGAAGTTTAAAACTATGGTTTTATATTGTTCCCAAACGGTTGATGAACAAACTGTCAGAGAATACAATTTTTCAAGTTGTCCATCAGGATAATATTCACTGTTATGTTGTCGTGCTATCAGAAACTGAGCCTGCGGCTAACAGTATGCCTGTCACACGCACCCATACTGGCGCTGTGGCGTTATCGCAATTAAAAAAGAATCTGCAACAGCTTGAATTGCAACTGGAAGACATGCAGGCGGAAAGAGAATCGTTAACGCGATGGATTACCTTGTTAACGTTAAGTCTGTTTAAAAACGAAGATATTGCTGATTTAAAAATTGCCAGTACTATGACCCTGGACCAGTACGATATTTTTGCCTTACAAGCCTGGATTCCCGAAAATGACAGGGACCGTTTTGAAGAGTTTGCCAAAGAAACTAACTTGGCTATTTTGATTATTGACCCTGAGCCTGGTGATAAGCCGCCAACATTATTGGAAAATGCCAAACCTTTATCCGCTGGGGAAGATATCATTGGATTTTATCAGACTCCGGGGTATTTCGACTGGGATCCGTCAGCAGTGGTGTTTTTTTCATTTGCTTTGTTTTTCGCCATGATTTTATCGGATGCAGGATACGCAATCACATTGGCTTTGCTTGTTACTTTTAAATGGAAGAACCTGGGACGTTCGCTAAAAGGCCGCCGTTTGCGATTGTTGTTTTTTGTTACCATACTGTTTTCTTTAGTATGGGGAATGTTAGTCGGTAGTTATTTTGGTTTTATACCTACTCCCGGTTCGATAGCCGCAACCGTTAATATTTTGAATTTAAATGATTTTGACAGCATGATGCAATTTTCCATAGCGGTGGGTACTACGCATATTGTTTTTGCTAACCTCATCAAAGCCTATCAAAAAAAACACAGCGCTATTGCATGGGCTTCAATAGGCTGGGCGATTACTGTAATGGGCGGGTTTATTTACTGGTTAGCCAGTCAAACAAATAATGATGTATTACAACGCAGTGGCATTGTTTTATTTGTCAGTGGGTTGATTTTGGTGTTGCTGCTAAGTAGTGGACGCAACATGAAGAAACCGGTTGATCTATTATGGCGTCTGCTTGAAGGAGTAAAAAACCTGACTGGCGTAACCCGGATATTTGGCGATATATTAAGTTACATGCGCTTGTTTGCATTGGGGTTGGCCAGTGCCTCACTGGCGTTGACTTTTAATCATCTGGCAATACAGGTGTATCATTCGGTGTCAGGCCTGGGTTTGTTGTTAAGTATTTTGATACTGCTGCTGGGACATACCTTGAATCTGCTGTTGTGTTTGATGAGTGGTGTGGTTCATGGTTTAAGACTTAATTTTATCGAATTCTATAATTGGAGTATTTCTGATGAAGGTTATCCATTTAAAGCATTTTCCAGAAAGGGAGCCGGTTAATGACTGATTTTCTTATGGTATTAGGTTGGATTGGCTTGTATGCTCCAATGGCTCTGGGCGCTATCGGCAGTATTATTGGTTGTGCTGTGTCAGGACAGGCGGCCATTGGCGCCATGCTGGATACTGAAAGTGGCTATGGCCGCTATGTCGGGGTTTCTGCCATGCCGTCATCGCAGGTTATTTACGGTATTGTCATCATGTTTACGCTTGAGCGGATGATAACGCCGGAAAATGCGCCGGGACTGTTCGCCATTGGTGTTATGTCGGGGTTAGCATTGTTATTCAGCGCCGTTTATCAGGGACAGTGTTGTGCCTCCGCCATTCACGCATCCAAGGCAAAACCCGAGATATTTGGTTTATCCATTGCGCCGGCTGCCATTGTCGAGGGCTTTGCTGTTTTCGCATTTATTTTCGCATTGGTTATTAGCGCCGGTATTCCTCAGGCTTCAGTATGACAAATAAAAACAGTCACATAGCTTCCTCAGGTGTAGAGGAATTGATAAAACGTCTTAAAGATGAAGGTGTTTCAGCGGGACAGGAAAAAGCGGCCAACATAGTATTAGATGCACAAAAACGCGCTGAATGGCTTGTAGAGGAAGCTGAACAGGAAGCGCAATTATTGATTGAGCAGGCTAAGCAGGAAGCAGCTTCCATTAAAGCGGCCGGAGAAGATGCCTTACAATTGGCTACCAGAGACGCAGTCATAAAGTTACGTGATACATTGCTGAACAGTTTTAGTCAGGAAGTGACACGAGTGGTTGGTCAGCCCATGTCAGACCAGACTTTTCTGGAAAAACTGATTCTTGCGCTGGCGGGAAAAGTACGTTCAAAGACCGCTATGGATAATACTGAATCCATAGTCTTTCAACTTCCGGAAGACGTTGTCGGCGTGGACGAATTAAGAAAAAAACCTGAAGAATTACAGCAAGGTTTGCTGTCTCGTTTTACAGCTTCCATAGCCGCTGATATGTTAAGACAAGGAGTGACTTTAAAGGTGAGCAATGATTTAACGGGTGGCTTATTTATCAAGTTGAAAAATGAAGAAATGGTGATTGACTTCAGTGATGAAACCGTTGCCGCCTTATTGCTGGAGCATATACAACCTCGTTTCAGAGCGCTGCTTCAGGGTATCGTCAAATGATTAGTCATCGTTTGAAATATGCCATGCTGATGGCCAGTTTACCGCCACACAACCGCAACCTGTTTAACACCAAACAAACGCCGATTTCACAGATACAGTTAAATAAGCGATTACAATGGCTGGAACCACAGGATGCCGATGATCTGGCAAAAATAGAAGGTTTGTTACACTGGTCGAAACTGACTGAATGCACAGATCGGCATTTCATTGAAAAATCAAATGAGATACTTGCCGGTATTAGCAATCTTTTTTTAATCAACGTCATTGTTTGGCGACTTGAAGTGCGAACGAT
Organism: uncultured Methylomarinum sp.; assembly: GCA_964474415.1. Taxonomy (GTDB): domain Bacteria; phylum Pseudomonadota; class Gammaproteobacteria; order Methylococcales; family Methylomonadaceae; genus Methylomarinum. Next base: position 14,295 of record CAYYSO010000016.1, read on the forward strand.
TATTTCGGCATTACGAAAGCAGCATCAGGGAATAAAAGTGGCGCCGGAAAAAGATTTATTAGGTTTTGGTAAATGGCCTTTCTTTATTGGTAAAAACTGGCAACAAGAAGACTTTGCTATAGGCCGGCAATTACCCTGGATAAAAAAAGCCCGTCAGTTAATAGCAAGCAATAACAGTCTGGAACTTGAAAAAATGCTGCTGGAAATGGTTTGGCTGCATTATGAGAGACAAGGCAATGGTCATTATTTTGATTTTGAGGCTGTTATTATCTATGTTTTGCGCTGGGATGTCATCAATCGCTGGAGTAAATATAATAAGCAGCAGGGAAAGGAGCGCTTTGCAGCCATTATGGACAGCAAACTACAAGGTGTTTTTTCACAGGCTTAAACTATGGTAAATGACAAGAAGGCGAGTGCCAGGGTTGTTGCAGTTCAGGATGATATTGTATCGATCAAGTTAATTGCAGATACCACAAAAGCGCTGATGAAAAACGAAATGGTGTATATTTTGCCATCTCGTAGCACAGCTACACATCAGGAACGTTTGAAAGCGGAGGTTTTGCGAATTCATGGAGATATTGCGGATGCCCAGGTTTTTGAAAGTACTTTCGGTGTCGGAGTCGGTGATCTGGTTGAGCAAAGTGGAGAAATGCTGTCAGTGGAGCTAGGGCCTGGACTGTTAGGGCAGGTATATGACGGATTGCAAAATCCATTAGATTTATTAGCTACTGAATTTGGGTTTTTTCTTCCCAGGGGGGTTAACCTGCCAGCTCTTGACGTCCATCAAAAATGGGCCTTTACCCCTTGTGTTCAAAGCGGGGTAAAACTGCCGGCAAGCGCTGTTATCGGTACCGTGGTTGAAAGGCGGTTTACCCATAAAATCATGATACCCTTCAATGTGCAGGAGGAGGCTGAACTAACCTGGATACAGGAAGGAAATGTGACTGTTAATGAAGCTGTTGCTCAAATACGTTTACAGAATGGTCGTCAGCAAAATATAACTTTAAAGCAAGATTGGCCGGTACGAATTCCTGTTCCAGCCTCGTTATTAAAAAATAATGTGGCTCAACGTCAGTATCCTGATAAACCGCTAATTACCCACCTGCGTTTGATAGATACTTTTTTCCCCATTGCCCAGGGAGGTACAGGTTGTATCCCCGGGCCTTTCGGCGCTGGAAAAACCGTATTACAAAATTTGATTTCCAGAAATTCCGATGTTGACATAGTGATTGTAGTGGCTTGTGGAGAAAGGGCCGGGGAAGTTGTGGAAACTATTAGTGAATTTCCGCAATTATCTGATCCGAAAGGTAGCGGTTCACTGATGGACAGAACCATTATTATCTGTAATACCTCCTCCATGCCAGTGGCTGCCAGAGAGGCCTCTATTTACACCGGCATTACTCTGGGTGAATATTACCGGCAAATGGGCTTGAATGTGTTGTTACTTGCTGATTCAACATCCCGGTGGGCTCAGGCGATGCGGGAAACTTCCGGACGGTTGGAGGAAATTCCCGGTGAAGAGGCGTTTCCAGCCTATCTGGATTCCGCTATTAAATCAATTTACGAGAGGGCCGGCGTTATTTTATCGGCAGATGGCGCAACCGGCAGTTTAACCATGATTGGGACAGTTTCGCCTGCGGGCGGTAACTTTGAAGAACCGGTCACGCAATCAACCTTAAGTACAGTAAAAACCTTTTTGGGTCTTAGCGCTGAACGGGCTTACAAACGCTTTTATCCGGCTGTGGATCCTTTGATTTCATGGTCTCGCTATCTTGAACAACTACATGACTGGTACGAAGAGAAGCTTGAATCCGGGTGGTCTGGGAAGGTAATATCCATGCTGGAACTTTTAAAACGTGGTGACGATATTTACCAAATGATTCAGGTTGCCGGAGAAGAAGGCATTACACTGACCGATTACATCACTTATCAGGAAGCGCTATTTGTTGATATGGTTTATTTACAACAGGATGCTTTCGATGAAGTCGATGTTGCAGTTCCCATAGAAAGACAACGGGAAAACTTCAATCGTATGGTTAAATTGGTTAATGCCGATTATCAATTTAGCGATCAGAATCAGGTCAGGGAATATTTTACCCGTTTGACTGGCTTGTTCAAAAACCTGAATTATGCAAAGTTTGATTCTGCTGAATATCAGACATTGAGTGATAAAATTGACGAATTTGCAAAGACTGTAATATGAAAAAGACTCAAAACAGGCAAGTCGTCCTGGATACCGAGACCACCGGGCTTAATCCCAAAGAGGGTCATAGAGTTATTGAAATCGGTTGCGTGGAATTGATTAACAGGCGGTTAACTAATAATCGTTTTCATGTTTATATCAATCCTGAACGTATTATTGATGATGGCGCTATTGAAGTTCATGGGATTACCAATGAATTTTTGCAGGATAAACCAAAGTTTGTCGATATTGTTGAAGACTATATCGAATTTACCCGAGGCGCCGAACTGGTCATCCATAATGCACCTTTTGATGTAGGATTTCTGGATCATGAATTATCCTTGATTGAAGGCGAATCAAGACGAACTGATACCTTGAGCACTGTGTTTGATACGCTGGCTTATGCCAGAAAAAAACATCCTGGCGCCAGAAACTCGCTGGATGCTTTGTGTAAACGTTATGGTATCGATAATAGCCACAGAGAACTGCACGGCGCGTTATTGGATGCGGAGATTCTGGCGGATGTTTATTTGCTGATGACTGGCGGTCAGGCCTCTTTATTAGAAGATGATGACGATATTAATACCGAAACACAACAGGAAATTGTTCGATTGTCTGGGGATCGTCCTCGCTTGAAAGTGATACATTGTACTGAAAATGAACTGCAAGCCCATGAGAAACATTTGCAGTTGATTGAGAAAGCAAGCGGTGGATGCATTTGGAATAAATAAAACGGGTTATTTTGTAATAATAAATGTTTCAGTATGCAGGTTACTAGGAATACTACTATAATAAGAGTTTTTAAAATCTGGTCGATACTGGGAATTTTGGATTATTTTTATGAGGTTACAAAAATCAGTAAATCAAACTCCTAAATTATTGAATAAACTAGTTACGCTGACAAATATACGGGATATTGAAGTATTTGAGTTTAGTTTTTTAAAAACTCTGGCGGAGTTATTAAAAATAGAGCAATTGTCAATGTATAAACTCGATAAAAATGATGCATTTTGCAAGTTATTGATTTATTCGACAAAAACTGAATTGGGTAACCATAAAAAACGAATTTCTGAAGCTCAGGAAGTGCATGTCATAGAAATTGAAATTCCTGAACATATAAAACAGGCGCGCGACTGGATAGCTTCAACAAATAAGCCTTATATCCGTTTCCAGGATAATATCCACTTGACTGTTTATCCCATTAAAGGCGCGAATTATACCGTCGGCTATATTTCGCTGGAATTGCCCCATGAATTAACGAGTACTGATGCATTGGTAATTACCAGCCTCCTGAGTATTTCGCATAATTTCCACAGCTTACTGGAAGAAAACCAGAAAGATAAACTAACCGGTCTGCTGAATCGTACAATATTTGAAGAGAGTATTAACAAAATTCAGTCCTTGTTAATTGCTGCAGAATCAATGGATGAATATGCAGAAACGGAAAAACGGAAAACTGAATTAGCTAACGATTTCTGGTTGGCGATAATGGATATTGATTATTTTAAACGAATTAATGATGGCTTTGGTCATATTTTTGGCGATGAGGTTCTAGTAACGTTATCACAAATTATAAAACAGTGCTTTCGGAGCAGCGATTTATTATTTCGTTTTGGCGGTGAAGAGTTTGTCGCAATTATCAGAGTATCGGCAAAAGATGAAGCTGACCAAGTACTGGAGCGTTTTCGATGTGCGGTAGAAAATTACAAGTTCCCGCAAATTGACACTGTTACCATCAGTATCGGTGCGACCAAAATAGATAAAATGCATGTTATTCCAGCCGATATTGTGGGGCGTGCGGATTTGGCGCTTTATCATGCAAAAGAACAGGGAAGAAACCAATTGCATTTTTATGAAGATCTGGTTGATAAAGGGCTCATTGACGAAAAAATCGAAGAAGGATCAATCGAGCTTTTCTAGAACCGCCATATATCGAGTGACCGCGGATGCAAAATTTACCTGAAGAATTATATACAGCCGCACAAGTTCGTGAAATGGATCGTCTTGCCATTGAAAAAAGTGGTATTGCCGGTATTGAATTGATGCGCAGGGCCGGCTCTGCTGTATTTGAAACCTGTCGTCGGTATTGGCCTGAAAATAACAAAATTACCGTGTTCTGTGGAGCCGGGAATAATGCCGGTGATGGCTATGTGATTGCTATGCTGGCATTGGCTGCGGGTTATCAGGTAAATGTTATTACTTTAATTAATAAGCAAAGAATGAAAGGTGATGCCTTGGTTGCTTTGCAGGACTTTCTTCAAGCGGGCGGATTAATTACGCCTTTTCAGCAACAAAAACAACTCGAACAAACAATCATTATAGATGCCTTGTTGGGTACAGGGTTGAATAGAGAGGTAAAAGATAACTTTGCCGAGACAATTAAGCTGATTAACAGTTCGTCTTATCCGGTTGTTGCAGTCGATATTCCATCCGGGTTGAATGCAGACACTGGACGGGTAATGGGGTGTGCAGTCAAAGCTGACATGACAGTTACTTTTATTAGCTTGAAGCAGGGGCTTTTTACTGGTGAAGCAGCCGAATATTGTGGAAAAATAAGTTATGTATCCTTAAATATCCCAACTGAAAAAATTTCAGCAATAAAACCTTCCAGCAAGCTTTTACAAGATACACCATTACCGGTCAGGCATCGTTGTGCGCATAAGGGACACAACGGGCACGTTTTATTGGTTGGAGGAAATATTGGTTATGCCGGTGCTATCAGGTTGGCAGCTGAAGCAGCATTAAGAAGCGGAGCCGGTTTGGTCAGTGTGGCAACGAGAGCTGTTCATAGTCATGTTATTAACCTGGGGCGCCCTGAAATCATGTGTCATTCAGTGGAAAATCAAAAGCAATTACAAGGTTTATTGAATAAAGTAAATGTTATTGTAATTGGACCCGGTTTAGGTCAAAGCCTTTGGGCGTTGGAGATGTTTTCCTCGGTATTGGCGGCAGACAAACAGTGTATTATTGATGCTGACGCGCTTAATTTGTTGGCAAAAAATCCTGCAAAATCTAATGACTGGATTTTAACCCCTCATCCGGGGGAAGCAGCAAGATTATTATCCTGTAGCACCAGTGAAATTGCTTTTGATCGATTCAAGGCAATCGACTCTTTACAGAAGCAATATGGAGGCATCTGTCTTTTGAAAGGCGCGGGTACTTTAGTAAAAGGAGATAATGGAATTTCGATATCAACAACAGGAAATCCGGGAATGGCATCGGGAGGAATGGGCGATGTCTTGGCCGGTATGATTGGAGGCTTGGTTGCTCAAGGAATCAAATCTGAATTAGCAGTGCAACAAGCGATCTATAAACATGGCAAAGCTGCTGATATGGTAGCAGAGCAAGAGGGTGAAAGAGGATTGTTGGCCAGTGATTTGTTGCCCGTCATCAGAAAATTATTAAATTAGTGAAAATACAGTTACTCTCTACCGAAGAAACTGAATTATTCGGCGCTGAATTATGGCGAATATTGCCGGGAAAATGTCTGGTTTTTTTGCATGGTGAGCTGGGCGCCGGTAAAACCACTCTAGTAAGATCTGTATTGAGAGCAGGGGGATATAAAGGCGTGGTCAAAAGCCCGACTTATACTCTGGTAGAAGAATATCGCCTGGAAAAACGAGAAATAGTTCATTTTGACCTGTATCGACTGAAAGATCCGGAAGAACTGGAGTGGATGGGGGTTAGAGATTATTTTCAACAAACTTGTCTGAGTTTTATTGAATGGCCTGAAATGGGTGCGGGTTTTCTACCTGAAGCTGATATAGAGTTGACGCTACAGATAATTGATAAAGGACGAGAACTTGAAATTTCAGTGCTATCCGAATGGCTGGTAAATAAAATAAATCTAAACTGGAAAAACAAAGACATACTGTTATAATTTAATCAAGAATATTGTTTTTGGTTATGCAGTTATGTTTCGATTCTGGAAAATTTCTTTGGTTTGCAGTTTGCTGCTGTCTTCGGTAGCTGTATTTGCGGAACAAGTGAAGGTGGATTCGTTACGCTATTGGACGGCCCCTGATCACACCCGTATGGTTTTCGATGTTTCCCAAACGCCTTCACATCAGGTGTTCTTATTGGATAACCCCGCTCGTCTGGTGATTGACCTTAATAACGCAAAGCTACAGTTACCGCTAAGACAGCCCCCTGCCAGTCATCCACTGTTTTCAAGAGTGCGTAGCGCCACCAGAAATAAAAAGGACCTAAGAGTTGTTGTTGATCTAAAAACAACCGTTACCCCCAAAAGTTTTGCCTTAAAACCCAGTCATAAATATGGTCACAGACTGGTGGTAGATCTGTTTGCCAGAGGAAACAATATAAAAGCCAAACACGCCAGCAAAAAAAATACGGTCACTAAAACTGTTAAAAACAAAGCCAGAGACATTATTGTAGCCGTCGATGCTGGACATGGCGGAGAAGATCCTGGCGCCCAGGGTCCTCGCGGCACACAGGAAAAAAAAGTAGTTCTTGCCATTGCAAAAAAACTGGCAAAGCTCATTGACAAACAGCCTGGCATGAAGGCTGTGATGGTCCGAAATGGCGATTATTACATTAAGCTGAGAAAGCGTATGCAAATTGCCCGGGCTGCGAAAGCGGATCTTTTTGTCTCAATTCATGCCGACGCTTTTAAAAATGCCAAAGTCAAAGGCGCTTCAGTATTTACTTTGTCAAGACGCGGCGCATCCAGTGAAGCTGCCCGTTGGTTGGCCAAGCATGAAAATGCCTCTGATCTGGTGGGTGGAGTGAGTTTGGATGAAATGGACAATACTTTGGCTTCGGTATTATTGGATTTATCGCAAACTGCCACTAAAGAAGCCAGTCGTAATGTGGGGGCGAAAGTACTAAAAAACCTCAAACCAATTGGACATTTACATAAAGATATCGTGCAAAAAGCAGGATTTATGGTTTTAAAATCACCGGATATCCCATCCATTCTGATTGAAACGGCGTTTATCTCTAATCCAGGTGAGGAACGTAAATTACGCAGTAGAAAACATCAACAGCAAATGGCGCAAGCAATATTTAAAGGAATTCTGAGCTATTTTAACGAATATGCGCCAGCCGGTACCTTAATGGCGGCTTTATCAAGCGGGCAATCCAGACATGTTATCCGACGGGGTGAAACATTATCCGGTATTGCCCAGCAATATGGCGTCAGTATGAAAGCAATTAAAACCGCGAATGCTTTGGCGGGTAATAACATTCGTATTGGACAGGTTTTGAAGATTCCGGCCGAAAGTTGATGTTTTTTATATAAAGATTTCGCTGCATGCAATGATCTTCAGTTGTCATACTTTGAAGACTATACTTCGCGCAGTCAAAAATATTTCTTTACCTTATACCATAATGAGCGTTCGCTAATTTGTAATAGATGTGCCGCCTTTGCTTTGTTATCGGCCGTTTTGAGTAATGCCTGTTTAATCAGTTTCTTCTCCAGATCTTCGACTTGATCCTGTAATGCTAGGTTGTCAAATCGTTGTATATCAGGAAGTGTTGCAGATGTTCGCTTGATAGTATTGACAATTTCACCGGGTAAATGATTGACATCGATGGTTTTCCCCATGCTCAAAACAACCGCTCTTTCCATAATATTCTCCATTTCCCTGACATTTCCTGGCCATGGGTAAGCTCTGAGATATTCAATTGCTGATTCACTCAAAAGTGGAGTAGAAACGGGATAACCTATATCTAAGGCATGTTTCTCAATAAAATGCTGGGCTAAAGTGATGATATCTCCTTGGCGTTCGCGCAATGGGGGTAATTCAATTGAAAAAACATTTAATCGATAAAACAGATCTTCGCGTAATTTTTGTTCTTGAACAGCTTGTCTCGGATCTTTATTGGATGCAGCAATGATCCTGATGTCAACAGTAATCGTTCGGTTACTTCCCAGCCTTTCCAGGGTGCGTTCCTGTAATACTCTGAGTAATTTGGCCTGCAGATTGATATCCATTTCAGTTATTTCGTCCAGAAACAAGGTACCATTATCGGCTAATTCAAATTTACCTATGTGCTCTTTGTTAGCTCCGGTAAACGCACCTTTACTATAGCCAAATAATTCACTTTCCATAATATCGGCGGGAATAGCGGCACAATTCAAAGCCACAAACAATGATTCCGCCCGTGGTGAAGCTCGATGGATTTCTCTTGCTACTAATTCTTTACCGGTTCCGGTTTCACCCTGAATAAATACACCAGTTTTAGTTGGAGCGACCTGTTTAATCAGGGTGTAAACCTGTTGAATAGCAGGACTCATACCAATAAAGTTACCCCAGCCTTTTTCCACTTCCTGTCGCAGGTATTGATTTTCCCGTTGCACCGTTGTCAAACGTAAGGTTCTTTTGACAGCAGCTTCCACGGTTTCCAGTTCAAAGGGGCGGACGATATAGTCACAGGCACCGTATTTCATGGCTTCAACAGCTGTTTCTACAGTGCCGTAGGCGGTGATTACGATGACGGGTATATCACTGTTTTGTTCATGTAATTTCCTGATTAGACCTAAACCGTCCAGTTGCGGCATTTTCAGATCAGTAATAATCAGGTCAACGCTCTGTTCATTCAGTATTTTAAGCGCTTTAATACCATTATCTGCCTGATAGACTTCGTGTCCCATTTGCTTGAGAAGTATTTCCAGCAAGCGACGCATTTTAGCTTCATCATCGACGACTAATATCTTGTATTCTGACATGTTAAAAAGGTTCCTTTTTTAGTGGTAAGATTATGTGAAAGCAAGTGCCGCCTGCTGGATTGTCGGCAACAAATATTTTCCCCTGGTGTGCCATTATGATTTGTTGTACGACAGTTAATCCAAGCCCAATTCCACTTTCACGACGGGTAAAAAACGGATCAAAGATTTTTTCCTTATCCAGGTCGGATATGCCTGGTCCATCGTCACAAATTTGAATTTCCATTACGTCATCTTGACATGAAGTGGTGATTTTTATTTGGCCGTTAGTTAAAACATGTTGAGTTGCATTAATGATTAAATTAAGAAAAACCTGGATAAGCTGATCTCGGTCACACAAAATTTCAGTTCTGGATGCCGTGAATTTTTTTTCCAGGCGAATTTCTTTTTCTTCAATCTTGCTGTTCACCAGGTCGCAAACGTGCCTCATAATCTGGTGTATATCATGAGATAAAAACTCAGGTGCTTTGGGTTTTGCACATTCCAATAAAGAGGTTATTAGTACATTCAAACGCTGAGTTTCGCTGGCAATGAATTCAGTCATTTCTTTCCCTATCTCGCTGAGTTGTGTTTCCCGTTGCAGAATTTGCACGGAAGAACGTAATATACCCAGCGGTGTTCTGACTTCATGTGCCATGCTGGCCGCCATTTCACCGATGACTGCCAATTTTGCCGCTCTGACTAGATCCTGATGTGATTTTTCCAGATTGTTGATCATTTGCGCAAATCGGGTGCTTAATTCGGTGATTTCATGGCTTGTTTGCAGGACCTGTGGCGTTACCTGCTTACCTTGCATAAAATCCCGGGTAAAATCAGCCAGTTTGACAATAGGCTTGGCTATTTTTGAAGACATCCAAAAGGAGGCGGTTATAGCCAGAACCAAGGTAAAAAATAAAAACAAAGAGAGTTCTTGCCACAGTTGTGATGTGGATGCCAGAGCCAAGTCACTGGGTTGCATAATCAAAACACTCCAGCCAAAATGACCAAATGTTCGATATCCCTGTGAATGTGCATAACCAATTAACATTTCTTTACCTTCCAATAAACCGATATTCGCAGTCAGTTCTCCGGTCGTATCATTTTTTAGATTCAGGTTTTTAGCTAGCGAATAAAATTGCCACCCCGACTGATTTCTTATATTGCTTGATGCCGCAATAATCCTATTCTTATCATCTAAAAGTAATGCATAGGAAGGCGCAGAAGGACTGCTAAAAGGTAAGGGTATCTCCAACAATCTGTATATCTCCTGCCAGTCAAATCCCGCATATAAAAGACCTAATTCAGCATTTTGGAATTGATCTGGAATTCGGGTAAAAAAGAACAGAATATTCTGTTCCAGATCCACATTTTGCAACCAAATGTTTTTTTTTAATGCGATAGCGTTCAGAGACGGTGTATGAAATGCTTGAGTAGAATCGACTTGTCTGAATTCATTATTAGCTATCAGTTGACTGTTTGTATCCACAACAAAGATTTGTCGATAGACTCCGTCATAACCTTGAGTAACATCTTTTAAAAACACTGCAATGCGTTTATCGATATCCTGAACCCGGATATCCTGCATAACAGCTAGTCGACTCCAGATTGAAATGTTTTCCATCCGTTCAAATAAAGTCATATCGATTTGACGCATAATTGTCGATGCTTGTGATTTAAGTTTGTTTTCAGTTTCTGTCTTTAAAATATTC
>CAYYSO010000017.1:0-23623 GCA_964474415.1 uncultured Methylomarinum sp.
GTATCTGTCCTTCGCCTTCTTTTTCCCGAACTTTAACTTTATCGAATTCATTCGCGCCCATAATGGCAAAGTTTTCCGGCAGAGCAATTAATTTAGCGCCTGCTTTTGCCGCTTCGCTTATCAATTTGTCTGCCTGCAGCAGATTTGAACTGATATTGGGACTGGAAGCCATTTGTATGGCGGCACATATCGTCATATGTAATCTCTATTTTGTGTTGTTACGTAATTGTTAAGTTTCAGTAGACAAATTTTATAATTTCAGTTTCCCAATCAGTTAGCGCCTGATTTCAGCCAGGGAAAATCGGTTAAATCCTGCCAGGTTTTTTTCAATAAACCATCCCGGTCATGCAAGGGCGTAATCTCCACATTTTCCCACGACCCTTTAACCTTATATTCTGACCCGAAAAAATAGCCTTCTTTATAGTCATCGGTAAAAACCTGCGTAATAACGGCGGCAATACCACCCACAATTGTACCAGCAATAGGCACTGCGGCTGAACTTTTAGGCACAACCAGGACCCGGTAATCCAGCATTTTTTCCAGCAAATCAGCCTGACCGGCTATTTTAACTCTGGCCGGAATCGCATCAATGGTCAAGTCGTCCGATAGCGCCAGTCCATCGCTAATAGAAAATTTCCCGGTAATACTGTTAAATGCCAGTCCTTTTTTATAAATATCGGAGAAGTCCAGAGTAAAGCGTTTGACCCATTGCTCCATTGCGATCAATCCCAGCAACCTGCCAAACCCGGGTTCTATGCTGGAAATACGCCCGTCATCCAGTTTCACTTGTACCTGTCCTACTAATTCAGTCAGTGAAAATTGGTAAGGAGCACCTCTCCAGCTTCCGTTAAAATCAATCGAAGCAATGGTGTCTATCAAATCGTCGTTATAACCCAGTCTTCCTAAAAAACGACCAAAATCATTACTTGTCAAATGTCCTTTTAACTCTGTAATGCCTCCCGTTTTTTGCTGAAACCAATCAGCCGTCATATCAATATCACTGTCTCGCCCTGTCAGTTTAATTTTGCTGAAATGAATACCATCTGTAAACCTTTCTGTTTTCAGCTCCAATCGACCCAAATCAATGCCTTGCCAAAGCAACTGATCACTAAAAATATCAATCAGGGGTATTTGTTTGTTATTGTTGCCAAAACTATTGACCGGTAAATTCAGTTCACTCAGTTTGCTTAAATCCAGGCGAGTCATTTGTAGATGAATTTTTTTATTATCCAGAGAAGCAAGCGGAATACGAATATTTCCCTGCGCTACTGGACTAACTAAACTCCCCTGCCAATATTGATCTTTACGCTTGACAGCAAGCTCCAATTCTCCAAGTTGCTGAGTACCCCACTGCAACTGCCCCAGACTCACATGGATTTCATTCAACTTTGGCAATTCTCCCGCCAGTTTATCAGCATCCCCGGAATTAAAATCTGTCCATGCTGCAACATCAAGGATAGGTTGTCTAACAGACAGTTTCAAACTATTTTCCGGCCCTGCAACAGCCTGCCCGCTTCCATAAACGATATGTCCTGAGTGCACAGTTTCTGTCTGTTTGTTAATTCGCAAGGCAATCTTTAGCTGATTATTGTAGTTGAGCCATACCGGCATAACATCACCCCCGGACAATTGCATGCTCAACTGCAACGGCTTTTTTTGTTTCCTGGATTTTGCCAACTCCTCAGGCAGAGCCACTTTCACACCTTGCAGATTGGTGTCCAATTTCAACGTTGATAGTTCACTTTCGGCAAGGGGTAAGTCAATTGACACAATATAAGAAAATCCACCTTGAATAAAATCATTGCGCAAAAACGGAAATTGCTGCTGTAAATTGTGCATATTGCTTTTCCCGTTAACGCTGATGCGAGTAACCCCTTGTTCTGTTTTTATATTGGCTTGAACGGGAAAACCCAGGGTCTTCCCATCCATACGCTTACAAAACACGCCCTGCCCGGTAAAATACAAATCCCCGCGCAATTGTTCAATCGGCAAGGCGGGTGATTTCATTATCATGCGGCTGTTGTTAACATGCACCACGCCATCCACTTTTGTTTCAAGCATTTCCGTCAGGGGGATTTTCAATTTCAAATCCACCTTCGTTTTGCCCTGAAAATTTGCTGTAGCCAATACTCCGTCAACAGATGTATGCAAGGGTGTTTTTTGCATAAATAACAAACCATCTGTGATACTACCGCTTATTAAGCCATCAACCAGTATCCAGTTAGCCTCACTCAATTCGGGAATATCAACAACAGCCTGCCTGACCGTTAGTTGTTCAGAATGCGCATGTTTGATATTAACCCGTAAATTGTCGGCAAAAAAATGCACCTCTGCATTCAATTTTTCAAGTAAAGGCCAGTCCGGATGATAGTTGAGTATGCCTCCATCAACAGCAAACATGACCTCAAATTTACCCTGCCCTTCGCTAAAAGGAAATTCATTCAGATGGCCGGACAACAGCAAATTACCGTTATAAATATGGCCTTTCACAAAAGCATGATCCAACCAGTCGACTACCTCTGCATCCATAATTTTTGCCGGCAAATACTGCGCTACCTGGGTAACGTCATTACTGCTCTCAAAAACCGTTTGTAATTCTATAAAAACCGGCTGATCCGTTTCGGGAATTTGGATATCGAATCGGGAGTAAGCCTTAAAATCTGTATTTTCCACAACAAGGTAATCGGAATTCAAGCGCCAACTCTGTTGACTTTGTTGCCAGTTTACAGTACCTGCAACATGCTGAAAATCGATAGCTGTTCTGAATAAGTCTGGAAAAAAGAGGCTTCCTGATTTGCTGTCAAAAATCAACCGTCCTTGCTTTTGGCTACCGTGGACCTGACCACTCACGCCCTGCAACCAGGTCATGGTATCAGTAGAGCTAATGGCAATGTCAGAAAAAGAGCCATTGAGCGCAAACTGCTGTAAATCTTCAGTTGCATAGACAGAAAAATCCTGTAGTACCCCCGCCATTTTGAGCTCTTTCGGCAACTTTGATTGCTGATCTGTATCTAAGAAAAACGGAGCAAAATAACTGACCTCCTGCAAATCCAACTGGTGAATCAATACTGAAATACGGCTATCCCTTGAAACTGACAGGGAAAAATCTGCAGCAGGCCATTGTTGCTGTCCAGCTTCCGCCCTCAAATCGTGGGCGCTGAATTGCCAGCCATCCCGTAAACAAGACCAGCTCAGATAGCTATCCAGTCTGTCTAAAGCCAGTGTCTTATTGTCACCCCGCTCAATCTTGATACCTTCGCCGTTAATACTACCGGTAACTTGATAAAGTTGGGAATCGCGCCATTCACTCCAAAATTTGAAACTGCCCTGGCCGCTGGTGAAATCAACCTGGAAAGGCAAGTATTCAGCCCCAATGCCTGTAAAATCAATATTATCACCTTCCAGATACATGCTGCCGGCGATGTTGTCACCGGTCAGAATATTGCCGTCAATAACGGCAGATATAGTTAATGAATCACCGTATTGTTCCGGCAAACCCGTCAATAAATGAATTTCGTGGTGTTCGAGATCATTTCTTACCAATAAATCGAAATTGTTAAAAATAACAGTCTCACCCTGTCGTTTTTTATCCTGCCAGCTGATTTCGCTTTGCAGGATTTCGTATTTACCGCCCCGTACCAGCCACAGTGGTTGTTCATTATTATCATTCAGACCTTTAATGGTAAAACTACCATCCTCCTGCCGTATCACTGATATTTTCAATCCCACCAGGGCAAGCCAACTGGAAGATAACAGATCGCGGCTGAACAATAATTCCAGCACATCGATACCTACCCGCACTTCTTTTAGCTGCACAGCAGGCTTACCGGCTTTATCTACAGATAAAATATCTATGTCACGAAAAATGATTTCAGGATTAAATCCACGCGTACCGGCTCTCAATGAGCCAATCTGTAGCTGAATATGGGTCAGTTGATAGAATTGTTGCTCGAATTCAGATTTATAATTGTCAACCGCCGTCAATAAAATCCGTACGACGATTGAACCGACGGCAGCGGATACCAACAACCAGAAAAGTAAATGTCGCGTTACCCGCGTAAGATGATGAATCACAAAGCTTTTATCTGTTTATAACAATACCACGTCGTACTGCTCCTGGTTATATTGAGATTCAGAACGAAACTTTATCGTAACCCCCAGAAACATTTCCAGATCAGCCAACATATCCGCTTCTTCATCTAGTAAGATTTCAACCACCTCATTAGATGCCAGCACCAGAATTTGCTGAACATTATACAGCCTGACTTCACGGATAATTTCCCGAAATATCTCCAGACAAATTGTTTCCGCAGTCTTTAACACCCCGCGTCCACCACAAGCCGAACAGGGTTCGCACAAAATATGCTCAAGACTTTCCCGGGTGCGTTTTCGTGTCATCTCAACCAGGCCCAATGTCGAAACTTCAGTAATTCTGGTCTTGGCGTGATCCTTGTCAAGATTACGTTGCAAAGCATTCAGCACTTGTTTTTTGTGCTCTTCACTCTGCATATCAATAAAGTCGATGATAATAATACCCCCCAGATTTCTTAGTCTGAGTTGCCGGGAGATGGTCTGAGTGGCTTCCAGATTGGTTTTAAAAATAGTTTCCTCAAGATTTCGTCCTCCCACATAACCGCCTGTGTTCACATCGACTGTCGTCATGGCTTCCGTCTGATCAAAAACGAGGTGGCCACCTGACTTTAAGTTGACTTTTCTTTCCAGCGCCTTGGTAATCTCATCCTCAACATTATAGATATCGAAAACAGGCCTTTCACCGGAATAATGCTCAATCACCGGCAGAATTTCCGGCACAAACACTTTAGCGAACTCACGTAATTTCTGATAAGTTTCACGAGAATCCACCCGGACTTTTTCAATACCTTCTTTATAAAGATCCCGCAGCGTTCTGATACTTAACGGCAGGTCCTCATGAATCAGAGTTTTCGCGTTGGCTTTTTGGGCTTTTTCAAGAATCGCTTCCCACAGCTTTATTAGAAAAGTCATGTCAGAAAAAAGAACGGCTTCTTCCACGCATTCAGCCGCTGTTCTGGCTATAAAGCCGCCACTTTTACGTTTTTCCTGATAGGTTTCTATGCAGGTGCGCAACCGGCTCCGCTCGGCTTCACATTCAATTCTCTGTGAGACGCCGGAGTTAGTAGCATAAGGCATATAAACCTGATAGCGGGAAGGAATTGATATTTCAGTCGTCAGACGCGCGCCCTTGCTGCCAATCGGGTCTTTGGTGACCTGAACAATAATGCTTTGTTTTTCTCGTAAATAATGTTCAATGTTATCGGAACCTTGTTTTTCCAGTTCCTTGCTGCTGAAATCAGACAAATGCAAAAAAGCCGCCCGATCCAGGCCGATATCGACAAAAGCAGCCTGCATACCGGGCAATACCCGACACACTTCCCCCTTATAAATATTGCCCACTAAACCTTTCTGCAGAAAACGCTCAATAATCAGTTCCTGTAATACTCCATTCTCAATGACAGCTACACGGGTTTCAGGCGGCGTCACGTTGATTAATATTTCTTCACTCATGTGATTATGTTTATTCCCTGTTGTTCTAAAAGTTGGGCTGTTTCAAATAAAGGCAACCCCATAACCCCGGAAAAACTGCCTTTGATTGATTCGACAAAAATACCGGCAACACCTTGAATTGCATAAGCCCCCGCTTTATCTTGCGGCTCTCCAGTCTGCCAATAGGCTATAATTTCACGGCTCGACAGGTTTCTGAATGCAACTTCGGTGATACTAACAGCCTGTTGATGTTGTCTGGATCTTAATGAGACCGCACTATATACTTGATGGGTATTACCTGATAACGCCTGCAACATTCTACAGGCATGCTCAAAATCACGGGGTTTCCCCATAATTTGCCCGTTCAGTACCACGGCGGTATCAGCGGCCAAAACCGGCATATCAACGCCCAGTATATTACGACAGGCGGCTGATTTTTCAGTGGCAACGCGTTCGACATAAACCTGTGGCAATTCGTTCAATAGCGGCGTCTCATCTATATCAACTGCTTCCACACGATAACTGACACCAATTTGCTCCAGTAATTCCCTTCTACGTGGCGAAGCCGATGCTAAAATAATCTGCTGTGTCATTTTTAACGATGGTAGGGATGATTGTGAAGAATGCTCCAGGCCCGGTAAATTTGTTCGGCCACCACGATTCTTACCAACGGATGGGGGAAAGTTAATGTTGATAAACTCCAGGATTCACTTGCTATTTCAACAACCTGTTCTGACATTCCTTCCGGCCCGCCTATCATGAGTGCAACCTGTTGGGTATTTTCCTGCCAGCGTTGTACAGCCGCTGCCAGATCTTTAGTTGTCCATGCCTTTCCCGGGATATCCAAGGTCACGATATGGGATTTTGGGGGAATTGCAGCAATCATACGTTTCCCCTCTTCCTTGACAATTCTATCGGTATCACTGTTTTTACCCCGTTTTCCCGGCACAATTTCCTTCAACACCAATTCACATTCACGCGGCAGCCTTTTAGCATATTCATTGTAGCCTTGCTGAACCCAGCCTGGCATCCGGTTTCCTACAGAAATTAAATTTATTTGCATGCGCTGCAGGATACACACAACCCCGCTTTGTTGCAATAAGCGCCGTCTGTTAATATTTATCTAAAAATCACTCTTGTAAAGAGCTACTTTTATGTTATATCTTAACAGGATATATAAATATATTAACTTAACCACTCAGCTCATCATTATCTACTTCTTTAAACCGTGCCAAACATGTTTGGAAGCAGAAATGAAATACCTTCTTAACTTGAATTACTAGTATATTATGGAAATAAAATCAAAATTTTTAGGCGAACAGCAAGTAGATCCAGATACTATTATTACCTTTCCAAAGGGAATACCCGGTTTTGAAAAGCAAACACGTTTTAAATTATTCCATCAGGAAGACAATGATATTGTTTACTGGCTGCAATCCGTAGATGATGCCGAACTCACCTTTTCAGTCACTCACCCTTCACACTTCAACATTAACTACAATTTTGCTTTGACTGATGAAGAGGAAAAATTACTCGATTTTGAAAGCAGCGCCGACATTCTGATTCTGATTCTACTGCATAAGGATGACGATAATGAATCCACTGGAAACCCCACCATTAAAGGCTCAATAAAATCGCCGTTAATCATCAACAGCAATAAACGCATTGGTTTACAGAAGGTGTTCACTGATATCGAACAGAGTATTACATTGACAGAAAAAAACAGCGAAATTGATGTCACTGAAGCATGATTTCAGACAAACAACCACAAGCTTATGTGGTTGTTTTTTTGTTTAAGGTAACGCGCAACAAATAACCCACCAGGATTGCGCTGGATTTTTATTCATCTTCAAGGCGCAACGAAGGGCGCATAGCAAGCTATGTAACCGGAGTTGCAACGCCGAAGAGGGATAAAAAGACAAGCAAGGCTAGAGGGGATATTTGTTGCGAGTTGCCTAAGCCACCTGAACAGGAATGGAATGGCTGGAATGTGTTATGGTGTTATTTCCATCAAAATAAACCAATGTAGGTTTGTAATTCACCAGCTCTTTTTCATCCAGCATCACATAAGAGCAAATAATAATCAGATCCCCGGGACAGGCCAGACGAGCCGCCGCGCCATTAACAGAAAAAATACCTGTGCCTTCTTCCGCCCGAATTGCATAAGTGGTGAATCGCTCACCATTATTGACATTGTAGATCTGAATTTGCTCATACTCCCTGATACCGGAAAAATCCAGAATCCTGCCGTCAATGGCACAAGAACCTTCATAATCAAGTTCAGAATGAGTTACACTCGCCCGGTGCAACTTGGCTTTAAGCATTGTAGTCTGCATAATCAACAATCTTGAATTCTTGAGAACCGAACATTATGCCTTAAAAAGATTTCACTATCAAATTAAGCTTTTTATTGAGACCGCCAATAGCCAATCAAACCGGCCACCATTTTTCTGGAAACCCAGGCTTCGCCAGCGGCTACCACGGTAACAAGCCTTTCTATATATTGTTCCAGGGTATTAATATTCTGATAACCCATTGCCCCCGCCAAGATACATTGCATAATTCGCTCATCTTCAAGATCATCACCTATCACAATAACCTCAACCGCAGTGTTCACTCGTCGTAAAATCTCGACAAACTCACTGGTATCCGCTTCTCTAACAGCATAATTTAATAAAACAATTGCAGACACAACGGTTTCAAGTTGATTTAATGCCTGAATTTCGTTTTCGCACACGACCGCAAACGGCAGTTTATTTGCCGCAACCTGTTGAATTTCGCCAGTTTGGTCGAGTATATAAACAGTAGTCATTTAACTAAATGTATGCCAGACAATGCATCTGTACTACAATGATAGCTCATGATTGCATTATCGCCTATTGTACCAAGGTACAAAATAGTAATTAAAATAAAAAAAATCGCCTTCAGGGCTACTGGATATTCAGCAAAAAGCGCCTGAACAAAGTTAATGGGACTTTTCCGTGGCAAATATTTTAATCTATTCAAACAATGACAAATTGATTGCCAAATGCACAAAAGTGCTAGCTTCCAGGCATAATATCCATCGTACTATGGCGTTAAAACCCAATTGTAATGTCGATATCATTATCGTTGATACCTGCCTTCTCGACAATCAAAATAGATTACTCAACGAGATTGCACGTCACCCCTCCCGGTTTCTGCTGATCGGCTCACAATGGCCGGAAGAAAAACAGGTCAGTGCAATACTGCATGCTGCCTCCGGCTATTATGATACGGCCGAACCAGATATCCTGCTACACAAAGCAATAGAAAGCATTTTACAGGGAGATATCTGGGTTCAAAGACATCTGGTACCCAAAGTTATTCAGATATTAATTGACACCAGGCAACCCACTACAAAAACCGAACAACAATCTACTGCGGCTGAACTACTGAAAACACTGTCAAACAGGGAACTGGATGTTGCCAATATGATCACCACTGGCGAAAATAACAAACAGATCGCCCAAAACCTTAATATTTCTGAACGAACCGTTAAAGCTCACCTGACCTCTATTTTCAAAAAACTGAACGTCTCCGACCGCTTGCATCTGGCTATTCTACTTAAAGAATAAACTTGAGAAGCAACAACTTGAGCAATTTTCTATTGGCTTAGTATAAAATGCTTTTTTATTTAAACTGAAACACTCAAAATGGACGTTATTCAACACATAGCTGAAGAAATCTCTGTCTCTGCAAGCCAGGTCTCTGCCGCCGTTTCCCTAATTGATGGGGGCGCCACTGTACCTTTTATTGCCCGCTACCGAAAAGAGGTTACGGGGGGGCTGGATGACACGCAATTACGTACACTGGAAGAACGATTAATTTATCTGCGGGAATTAAATAGCCGTCGCGACAGCATTCTCAAAAGCATTCAGTCACAGGGCAAGCTGACCCCTGATCTGGAAAAAGCCATCAAGGACGCTGATACCAAAACCCTGCTGGAAGACCTCTATCTACCCTACAAACCCAAGCGCCGCACCAAAGCTCAGATTGCCCGCGAAGCCGGTCTGGAGCCTTTGGCTGACAGTCTGTTGAAAGACCGTACCTTGATCCCTGAAGAGGAAGCCGAGCAATATATCGACAAAGAAAAAGGTGTAGAAGATGTTGCTGCTGCACTGGATGGCGCCCGGCAAATCATCATGGAACGCATTTCAGAAAATGCCGAATTGTTGAGCGAACTGCGTGAACGCATCTGGAATAAAGGTATCCTGCATGCAGCAGTTATCCCGGATAAAGAACAGCAAGCAGCAAAATTCAAGGATTATTTTGATTATCAGGAAGCAATTAATAAAATTCCGTCACACCGGGCACTGGCACTGTTCCGTGGACGCAATGAAGACTTATTGTCGCTGATACTGAAACCGGGAATACAAGACCGGGAAGAACATCAACTCTGTGCGCAACTGGTGGCCCGGCATATTAATGTCTCCGACAGTAATAAACCGGCTGATGCCTGGCTGGCCGATAGCGCGCGTTTTGCCTGGAAGATTAAACTGTTTACCCGTATCGACATGGATTTAAAACTGCGTTTGCGCGAAGCCGCCGAACAGGAAGCAATCCGCGTCTTTGCCAACAACCTGCGAGACTTGTTGCTGGCCGCCCCGGCTGGCCCCAAAGCCACCATGGGACTCGACCCCGGGATCCGTACCGGCGTCAAAGTTGCTGTGGTAGATGCCACCGGCAAATTACTGGCAACCTCTACTATCTATCCTCACCCGCCAAGAACCCAATGGGATCAGTCGATTACCACTTTAGCCAACCTGATTACCAATTATCAGGTTGATCTGGTGAGTATCGGCAACGGCACCGGTTCCCGGGAAACGGATCAATTAGTCGCAGATTTGATAAAACGGCACCCAGAATTAAAAATCCATAAGATCACGGTATCTGAAGCCGGAGCCTCTGTGTACTCTGCTTCCGAACTGGCTGCCAAAGAATTTCCCAATCTGGATGTGTCATTACGCGGTGCAGTTTCTATTGCCCGTCGTCTGCAGGATCCACTGGCCGAACTGGTAAAAATAGAACCTAAATCCATCGGCGTCGGCCAGTATCAGCATGATGTTAACCAGGTACAACTGGCTCGCGGCCTGAACACTGTGGTGGAAGACTGCGTTAATGCCGTCGGCGTTGATGTTAATACCGCCTCTGTATCACTGTTGAAACAAGTCTCGGGATTATCTGCCGGCGTCAGCACCAACATCGTTGCCTATCGTGATGAAAACGGGCCTTTCCGTCAACGTCAACAACTTAAAAAAGTACCGCGCCTGGGCAATAAAGCCTATGAACAGGCGGCCGGTTTCCTGCGCATCATGGATGGAGACAACCCACTGGATGCCTCTGCTGTACATCCGGAAGCCTATCCTGTTATTAATGCCATTATTGAGGACACCGGTAAATCCATTAGAGAACTGATTGGACAAAGTAATTTTCTGCGTAATCTTAATGCGGCCAATTACACTAATGAAACTTTCGGATTACCGACAGTCACAGATATCCTGCAGGAACTGGAAAAACCCGGCCGCGACCCGCGTCCGGAATTTAAAAGCGTACAGTTTAAAGAGGGCGTAGAAAAAATTACCGACTTGAAAGAAGGTATGACACTTGACGGTGTCGTGACCAATGTCGCCAATTTCGGCGCCTTTGTCGACATCGGCGTACATCAGGATGGCCTGGTACATATATCCCATCTGGCTGACGTTTTCGTCAAAGATCCCAGAGATGTGGTCAAAACCGGTGACATGGTCAAAGTCAAAGTCCTGGATGTTGATATCGCCAGACAACGCATATCATTATCGATGAAACAAAACACAGAACCCACCGTTAATCCTGTTAAGCCTAATAAACGACAATCCAATCACATCCCTAAAACAAAGTCTCAACAATCAGCTCAAGGTACTATGGCAAATGCCTTTGCTCAAGCTCTTAAAAAATAAAATCAGCAGGCTCTGCTATACTTTTTTATCTGTGAAATTTACTAACAGGATTTGACATGAAACAAACATCCCATCCTTTGCTTGCCATTATATTCGCTACATTATTAATGACCTCATCATCACTGACACAAGCGGATGATCATGAAAATTACGGCTCGATAGTGGGTCGCAAAGCGCTGAACGGTTTTACCAATATAACCACTTCGGTATTGGAAATCCCGAAAAACATCATCAACACCACCAACCAGAGCAATATCGCTTATGGCGCAGTAGGCGGCCTGGCAAAAGGTATTTTAAATACCGTGGGCAGAATGATGAGCGGTCTGGCCGATTTTGTTACAGCCCCGCTGCCAACGAAACAATTCGTTCATCCAGCTTACGTCTGGGATAACTTTGATGCGGATACCACTTATGGAGAGGTCTTTAGGTTGCAAGAATAAAACGAAGGAATAATTTAAACCAGCCGGATTTTGGATAGCACATTAACACTCTGTGTCCACCCGCTAAGGATTAGTAGAAATACAATCCATTAAAATTCCGATTATTTAGCCGGTTTTGTTTTATCATAACTAAAACTTGTAAGTTTCTGATAACTTTTCAATAATGCCAAAAGGAAATATTTCACAAATATTTAGCCTGAATACAAAAAAACAACAAAAAGGGTATATCTATGGGCATTTCAATTGGAATTGTTGGTCTCGGCAGAGTGGGTCGATCAATACTTCGCACTAATTTCATCCAATCCAGTGGCGGTAGGTTTAATATCAAGGTGTTATGCGATGTTATGCCGATTTCTCAAGTTGCGTATCTGATTGCCCATGACAGCACATATGGCAAGCCGCCTTTCTCTGTTGATATTGAAAATAATTATCTGCTCATTGCCAATAAGAAAATTCGCTACCTGCAAGTTGACAGACGCCAGGGTTATCAGGAAAACAGCGGTCTGGATGATCTTAAAGATTTAGAAATCGATATCCTTATCAATGCCACAGGAACTGCCGTTATTGATAACCTCCACCGACTCATTGACAACAAAATCACTAAAAAAGTTCTTTGCAGCTGGAACATCTCCGGCTGTGACATTAGTTTAGTCTATGGGGTAAATAATCAGCAATATGACCCTGAACGGCATCATATCATTTCGGCAAGCACCTGCACCGGAAATGCCATGACACCTTTGGCCTATATTCTCGACAAACATATCGGAATCGACTATGCCAGAATAATCACTATCCACCCAGCCCTCTCAGATCAACATATTCTTGACGGCTATCACAAGAATTCTCACCTGGGCCGTACAACTATTGCCTCTATCGTACCGACAAAAACTAACGTGGCAGATTCCACAGCGATGGTTTTACCTGCTCTGAAAGGCAAACTTGACTCTTTTTCCTATAGAGTTCCAACGGAAATTGTTTCGGCTATGGATGTATCGCTAACCCTTGCTCGCGAGACTTCTCTTGAAGAATGTACTGAACTGCTTGAGAATTACTCACAACAGGATCTTGCCGGTATACTTCACTGTGATTATGGTGCCTGGGGACATGAAAGAGTGAGCATAGACTTTATAGAATCACAATATTCATTAATCGTCTTAATGAATCATCTCAGTGTCAGTAATAATCAGCGACATATCGGCTTATCCATTATGCATGATAATGAACGCGGTTATTGTTGCCGTGCATTAGATGTTGTTGGTGTTCTAAGTCAAAAATTCTGAGATTTAATGATGAAAGAAAATGATTGAATTATATCTTGATACCGTCGATAGCAAACAAATTGCCCGATTTAATAAGTGCCTGCCATTAAAAGGAATAACTACAAACCCATCAATATTGGCTGGATCCGAAATAGGACTAAAACAATTGTTAGTCAATTTGACTGGGATTATGGGCGACAAGGCACGATTTCATGTGCAAGTAGTCAGTCTGACAGTATCGGATATGGTGGAAGAGGCCCGGAAGCTTCACGCATTACCCTATGATCTGGTAGTAAAAGTGCCGGCAACAGAAACCGGTCTTGCCGCCATCAAAAAGATCAAAACAGGAGATATTCCAGTGCTCGCCACGGCAATATACAGTGCTCAACAAGGTTTTCTGGCGGCATTATGCGGGGCTGATTATCTGGCGCCTTATGTCAACCGCATTGACACGATGGGAATGGATGGTATTGGGGTGGTGACCGACCTGCAATTATTGCTTGAAAAGCACAGGCTGGACAGCAAGATTTTAGCGGCCAGCTTTAAAAGTACACAACAGGCTATGGAAGTCATGAAACTGGGCATTGGCGCTATTACCCTCCCTGTAGATGTGGCTGAACAGATGTTTGCTCACCCGGCTGTTCAACCGGCGGTAGATCAATTCACCGAGGACTGGCAGGAAGTTTTCGGCAATAAACGCTCATTTCAAAGTTGATTTTTTGGCGTTAATAGAAATTTGAACTAATCTTAAATTGTGTTACAAATACAAAATGATGTGAGAACATTAAGAAAAAGGAATGTAATTCAAATGAAAGAATTTCATGATGCGACCCAGGAAAAGGTCAATCCACCTACTGAAAGTTTTCATACTGATCACTTCAAATTAAATCAAACCGATTTTACTTATGTCAGGCATTTATTGCCAATAAAGATATCAAGCTGTGTTCCGGAAGGTAAACACTATATTTTTCATTTACAGGATGAAAACGGTACTCAATCTCAGATCGTAGGTGATACGGCAATTATCATTGAACCTACATCTATAGGAAATGAAGACAATAATAATTCAATAAGAAATATCAGAATTGTTGTTCTAAAATTTGACAATAGCAAATTGCGAATCTTGCTGGAAGCACGGTTCGGATCTCTTTTTTCTTCGGTACCTTGGCGCACAGGTATCACTGAAGGCTCAATGCACCTGATATTATTACGCTCACTGACACTCTGGGTCATTCAGGAAAAAATCAGAAGATCGCCACCACTGATATCCTGGCTGCATATTGAAAAAGCCTTGCTGGAGTTATTTGTTGATAACCTGGATCGCAGAACCAACCAAAGACAGGATGACTACGAACTTAAAAAAAAGTGGTTTGTCGAACTGGAAAGTTGGATTGAACATAATCTCACCAATACCATCGTACTGGAAGATCTGGCAAAAGTGTCGGGAGTCAGCGTACGCACAATACAGAAAGCATTTCGACAGTACCGGGGATGCACGCCAATGAATGACATTAACCGGCGTCGCATGGAAAAGGCCCGCAAAATGCTGATTAGCGCAGATGATAATCTGACTGTACTGGATGTCGTGTTGGAAGTCGGTTACCAGCATCCCAGCCGGTTTGCAGCTCTCTATAAGAAGAGATATGGCGAAAATCCATCTCAAACTTTGGCCAAAAGCCGAAAAGGGATAAATCAGGCAACTGAGTGTTAAGGCAACTCACAACAAACACCCCACCACCTTGCTTGTTTTTTATCCGTCTTCCACAATGTAGACACCTGGTGTAAACAAGGAGCGAAAACCGTACAACTCCGATCGCAGAGCCCACTATGCTTCCTTCGTTACGTATTGAAGACAAATAAAAAACCAGTGCAATCCGAGTGTATTATTTATCACTCGTTACCTAAAGCGAAGCAGGTTTTCAGGCTTTTAATATTAGAGAATCATCCGGATTGCGACGAACACCCACCCCGCTTTACGGATAGAAGCGTTAAAACTTCAGTGTTATCCTGTTGCCAACGAATCAAATTTGAGAATCTTTTAATTCGAAATTTGTTGAATTATTAACAATTCAGCCAAATCTCATTAGAGCCAATAAGGAGCTCGCCATGATACAAACATTCTTTAGATTTACAAACCTGAGTCTTTTTGCTGTATTGCTATTGTCGTTTTTCAGCATATCAAGCTATGCCGCCCCGTTTTATATTGATAATTTTACGGATGTGCAAAGTGTTATAGATCTTGCTGGTGATAGCACTGCATCAACGAGTACCCAAACACTAACATCGACGGGTAGCAATTTAGGCCCAGGAACACAAAGGACTCTATCAATAGACGCATCGGGAACTCCAAGTGCATCGATACTCCCAGGTATTATCCCTGCGTTCAACTCTTTAATGCAAAGTAACACCGGGACATTACAAATTTCCAACGACACCAATGTAACCAGCGCAATTGCTTCAGTATTCTGGGATGGATTTTCACCTGTTAATCTCACAGCATTCGGTACTGGATTACTATTGAAAGTAAACAACATCGATCTGGCGACCACTATCCAGCTGATTATTAATGGAGGAACATCAACCTCAATCCCCCAGGCATTTGCATCAGGAACGGGTAATTTTTTTGTACCCTTTACAGATTTTTCTGACTCAACTGCATTTACTGCTGTTAACGATATAAAGTTAGCCTTCTCAGGTAGCGGCCCTTGGGACGGGAAGTTTTCTTTCCTGGTTGCAGATGATCCATCAACTGTACCCGAACCTTCTGTACTGATATTAATACTGTCGGGTTTATTGGCTGCCTACTTTATGTCCGGGACTCGTCATAAAAAGTTATCCTGATTCCTGCTTACCCTTATCTTATAATTCAGCGGATCCCTGACGGATCCGTTGTTGCTTTAATGGTCGCCACAAATTCAGATATGGACACCGTTATTCTCTTCCGTCTACCAATCTAAGACAGAACAACGGGTTGTTGTAGGTTCGAATGAATTCGAACCTACAAAATAATCCATATTTGTCCCCCTCTAACTCTTCTTGTTAATATAACGATCTCCTCTAAACTGACAGCACAATAATATCGCGGATCAGTCTACTCAGAACTGGCAAGCAGTATTCGGAAATATCCCCTCATCTCAAAGTTGACTTTACAAACCAGCCAGTTTTGGCGACTACAAAATTGCTTAGCAAACAGAACCTTCCTGGAAAAATCACAATTTGTTGTCCCGATTGAAATAAAACTGGATTTGTCTATTAACAATTGTTAAGTTTGTTGAAACAGGGGCAGTTAATGAAAAAATTAATTACCGGTGCAACCGGACAAATTGGTTCAGAATTAATCCCGGCATTAATTGATTTATATGGTGCCGAGAACATCATCGCCGTTGGTCATCATCGTCAACCTGCTTTCGATTCGCAGACGGGGCTTTATTTCAGCCTGGATATACGAGACACTTCAAGTTTGCAGGAAATCGTTGCCAATCATCAGGTCGATACGATTTTTCATTTAGCCTCGTTATTATCGGCTGTCGCGGAAAATACCCCTCAACAAGCCTGGGATATCAATATGAATGGCTTGTTGAATGTGCTAGAAACAGCAAGGCAATATCGTTGTGCTGTATTTTTCCCCAGTTCAATCGCTGCATTTGGACCCAATACTCCCAGGAATAACACGCCCCAGGACACTATTCAACGCCCTAACAGCATCTACGGAATTACCAAACTGTCCGGCGAATTGCTGTGTGATTATTATCAGCAACATTTTGCAGTCGATGCTCGGGGGGTGCGTTTTCCCGGCCTTATTTCCTGGAAAACAGTGCCCGGTGGTGGCACCACCGATTATGCAGTTGAAATATTTTCGGCCGCTGTTGGTAACCAGCCTTATGAATGTTTTTTATCCGCGGATACCAAGTTGGATATGATGTATATGCCGGACGCGATTGCCGCCATTATTCAATTAATGCAGGCGGACCCGGCCCGGTTAAACCATCACAATGCTTTTAATGTATCAGCCATGAGCTTTACCCCGGAACAACTGGCTAACGAAATTAAAAAGCATATTCCGGAATTTAGTATTTGCTATAACATAGATCCGATTCGACAAAGCATTGCTGATTCCTGGCCTCAATCTATGGATGACAGCATCGCCAGAGATGAATGGGGCTGGCAGGCTCGTTATGACTTGGCGGCGATGGTTAAAGATATGCTTGACCACATGAGGAAAACACAATGACACTGTCCAAATTGATGCCAATTCTTAATAATCATGTGCAAAACCTTAAAGCTCAGGGTATCGCCAAAAGCACTGAAAAAGTTGTCAGCGGTTATCAGGCGCCCAATAACGGTTATGGGACCAGAGTGTTTCTGAAAAATCACCCGGACAGAGCATTTTTAAGAATGAATTCAAATTCATATCTGGGCTTGTCCAGACATCCGCAGGTTATCACCGCAGATGCTGAAGCCATTGAAAAATATGGTGTCGGACCGGGTGCGGTACGTTTTATCAGTGGAACTTATCAGTCGCACAGAGAATTGGAACAGTCACTGGCTGAATTTCATGATCGTGAAGCAGCGATGATTTTCAGCGCCGCCTACGCCACGATGATTGGCGTGTTGCCGCCCCTGATTAATGAAGATACTTTAGTCATCAGTGATGAATTGAATCACAACTGCATTATCAATGCGCTTCGCTTAGCCAAATGCGGACACAAAGCCGTATATCCTCATCTGGATCTAGCCGCCCTGGAGCAAATATTGATTACCCATAAGGGTCAGTTTAAACGCGTTTGCGTGGTCAGTGACGGCGTTTTCAGCATGCGTGGTGATCATGCCCCACTCGCCCAAATAACCAGTTGCTGCCAAAGTCATGAGGACGATTATGAACAAGGCATCTTCACAGTGATTGACGATTCTCATGGTATCGGCGCATTTGGCGCCAGTGGCCGGGGGACGGAAGAAGTTACTGGCGCCGAAGCCGATATTTTAATCGCCACTTTGGGTAAAGCTTTCGGTGTCAACGGCGGTTATGTGGTAGCTACTCAGGGTGTAATTGATTATTTACGGGAAACGGCAGCTTCGTACATTTATTCCAACCCGATTACCCCAGCCGAAGCGGCATCTACCCTGGCGGCGGTCAATATTGTCAACAGCGCGGAAGGTAAAAAATTGTTGCAATCAGTCAAAAGCCTGACGATCAGTCTCAGAAAAGGAATCGTTGAAGCCGGGTTTGAAACCCTACCCGGGGGGCACCCCATTATACCCATCATGATTCGTGATACCACTAAAACCAGCGCACTGGTTCAACATTTGTTTACCCACGATATTCTGGCAACCGGCTTAAACTATCCGGTAGTTGCCAAAGGCGAACAAGAAATCAGGTTACAGGTGTCAGCCGAGCATACGTCAAAGGATATTGATTATTTTTTAACTGTGTTGAAAGGATTTAAGACAATCGGGTAAGGACAAAATACGCTCTGGTATGGTATGCGATGTATACCCTACACAAACACTGCTATCAGCTGTTGAAATAATTATGCTTGGGCTCTTACTATCTCACTATTCACTCAACCAGTATTTCCGGTATTTTTCCCTGCTCGATTCAATTAACAGTGTTTCCCGGTCTGTATTGACAATAATTGCACCCTCTTTAGAAGTGTTAAACCAGCTAATATGCTGTTGACGATAACGTTGCAATACTTGCTCATGCGGAAAGGAAAAACGATTGCGGTAACCGGCAGGTATTAATACAATTTCCGGTTCGACCTGTTCCAAAAACACTAAACTGGATGAGGTTTTGCTGCCATGATGAGGAGCAATGAGAACACTGCTTTTTAGAGCCGTCCCATATTGTTTAACCAACCAGTTTTCAGTGGAATGTTCGATATCCCCCGCCAATAGAAAGGCATGTTCCGCTGTGCTGACTTTTAGCACACAAGAGTTATCATTTGCGCTTTGAAAAAAACCCTGTTGAGGCGGCGACAGCATGTTAAATCTTACCCCATCCCATTCCCAATGTTGTCCACTCTGACAATAACGCGCCTGATGCTGCAGATGCATCTCCTGAACGCTACTGATAACCTCCCCGACTGGAATCATTGTTAAAATCGATTCCGCGCCGCCGATATGGTCGTTGTCCCCATGACTAATTAACAGGGTATCAACCTTAGTAATCCTCTGAAAACGCAAATACGGTAAAATGACTGCCGTTCCCATATTAAACTGTGGAGAAAATTTAGCGCCGGTATCAAACAGTAACACATGATTCCTGGTTTCCACAACGACAGCCAGCCCCTGCCCTACATCCAGCAATGTTATTCTGACTTCTCCACTGGCTGGTTTGTCAACATCGACAAAAAATATGGGTAAACAAAATACCAAACCAAGATATCGGGCAGGGACCCCTTTTGGCGCCAGCAATAAAAAAACGCCCAGTGTTGCCAGCGCTACTGCATAAAGCGGCGGCTGAACAGTCATTAAAGCAGCTAATGGCAGCCCAGCACAAGCTGATAAAAATAACCAGAGGTAATGCAAAACCCCATCGACAAGTAGAAATAACTGCTCAGACAATGACGGGGCACCAAACACCAGTAATATAGCCAGTAAGGATAATGGCACTACCAACAGACTGATAACCGGCACTGCCAACAAATTTGCCAGCGGTGCAATCAATGACACCTGTTGAAAATAAAGCATCAGCATGGGAGCCATGCCAACAGCCATTACCCAGTGAATTTTAACCACCGAATTCCAGCGATTTAAACGACCCAACCTTGCAGACAGCGAATATAATATCAGCGCCACGGCCAAAAAAGATAACCAGAAACTGGCTGACAGAACGGCCAGCGGGTCCAGCAAAACGACGCCCAATAAAGCCATTGCAATCGTTTGCATGGGAGCAATATGCTGCTGCCGGTAAATGGCCGCCATGGCAACCGTTAACATAATCAACGCACGCTGCGTGGGCAATGCGAAACCAGCTAATGCGGCATAAAAAAATGCGGCCATTAAAGCACAGATGACCGCCATTTTTTGTGGAGAAAATGTTAATATTCCAGTATAAGCCCATGCCTTTAGCGCCAAAAAATAAACCAGCCCGGCTATAAGGCCGATATGCAATCCGGAAATTGCCACTAAATGCGCAGTCCCGGTTTTTCGAAACACATCCCATTCGCCTCGACTCATTGAGGACCGGTCGCCTATAGTGAGCGCTTTAATAATATCCGTATAGCGACTGTCAATTAATATCTTGTTCAATTGATCGGCTATACTTTGCCGCCATTGCTCAAATCCTTGTCTGTTATGATCTCTATCCATTAAAACAGGCGCCGGTTTATTTCGCACATAGCCGACAGCGCCGATATTATGACTGAACAACCAGCGTTCATAATCAAATCCACCGGGATTAAATCGTCCGTGAGGCTTTTTCAGCCTGACTGTCAACCGCCAGTATTGTCCAGCCTTAATTTTCCGATTGGGAAAATACCAGCTCAGGCGTAGCTTTTCCGGCAAGTCCGACTCTGAATAACTAACGATAAAATTAAATTTAACCCTGTTTCCGTCACTAACCGGTAGCCCATCGATAACGCCTTGAACTGTAATATCTTTGCCTTCCAATTGTTCCGGCAGAATATCAGTCACTCTTATCAAAGCAAATATCACAACCCACAAAACACCGATAGTAAACAACATGAGTCGCCAATATCTTTGCCGGGCAAAAACCAGCAACAATACAATAATGATCAATATCTCATTGCGACCCGGCAGTACAGAAAGTTGTTGAACGCTGATAATACCAGCCACAAACGCCAATACGGAAAGAATCATGCCAATGAAATGATCAATATGTTTTCAATATGCGAAGTAGATGACAGTTCTTTTCGATTTCTACCCCATTGCCTCACTACCGTCATTAAGTTAAGGAAATGTAAGCAAGATGTAGGTGTGAATTCATTCACACTGCGCAGATAAATCCGCACCTACATCCATAGCACTTAATGGTAGCCCCCCATTCCCCTTAATCATTGAAAAGTTACGTTTTCCAATGCTAACAGATATTCCGCTTATAGTTACGCTCATTTCCAACAAAACCTGTTAGAATTAAATTTTTTTAAAACGACTGTTGCATCATGCCAAAAGCTAAATTAAAAAAATACATGCCCGACCCTGAAAAACTTAAACAACACAAACATCTTCAGTTTCTGGGCAACCGTCTGCATGAACCTAATTTATGGCACTTAAACCGCCGCTCAGTATCCATGGCTTTTGCAGTTGGCCTGTTCGCCGCGTGGATTCCAACCCCCGGACAAATGGCAATTGCTGCAGTTGCCGCTTTTTATTTGCGCGCCAACCTGCCAATTTCTGTCGCATTAGTGTGGATAACAAACCCGTTAACCATGCCGCCTATGTTTTACTTCGCTTATATAGTCGGTCTGTTAGCATTGGGACGCGGCACACCGGATACTGGTCTCGAATTTACTGTAGACAGTGTTTTATCCAGCATCAGCGAAATTGGCGGTCCATTTTTATTTGGCTGCCTTATCCTTGGTATCATCTCCTCTGCCGCTGGTTATTTTGGTATGCACCTGTTCTGGCGCACTATTGTCGTAAGGCGCTGGAATGCTAGAAAAAACAGAAAATGAACAAACACATGCTCTGCTGCTTCATACATAAAAACCATCCTCATCCACATATTCCCGACTTTTAGTTCGTTTTCAATATCCAGGCATTATTAAAGCCTCAAATATGATTAAACGCATACCCCTGCCAGCATTAATAATCATGCTGTTGGGCACTTTATCAGCATGCATGCCAATTACCTACCCATCGGGAGAAATTGTTACCTCCGGCCAGCTTTTGGAAGATCTGTATATTACTGATGACGGCACCAGGTTACCTCTTAAAACATGGCCGTCAACACAACAGGAAACTCAGGCAGTTATCATCGCATTACATGGTTTTAATGACTACAGCCATTTCTTTCAAAAGCCTGCAGAATATTTTGCCCAACATCAAATTACTTCCTACGCCTACGACCAACGGGGTTTTGGCGGCAGCCCGAATCGAGGTTTCTGGTCAGGGGTAGACACTTATGTTAATGATTTAGCCTTATTCATTCACCTGATCAAAAACAAACATCCTAATAAACCAATATTTCTACTAGGTGAAAGTATGGGCGGCGCCGTCATCATCAACGCCATTGCCAAATCAAACAACCTCCAAATCCAGGGTATTATTTTAGCAGCGCCGGCGATTTGGGGACGGCAAATCATGCCCTGGTATCAGACTGCACTACTTTGGTCGCTTTCGCACAGTCTGCCGTGGCTTACATTAACCGGCGATAATCTGAAAATAACGGCTTCCGACAACCTTGAAATGTTAAAAACATTGAGCCGGGATCCATTAGTCATCAAAGAAACCCGCGTTGATAGTCTTTATGGCCTGGTTAATCTGATGGACAGAGCACTGGAAAGCGCCAGCTCATTGCCAACTAACACGTTGTTATTATACGGCGATAAAGATGAGATTATACCGAAAAAAGCCACGTCTGTTTTTTTACAACGCTTATTAAAATCAGATCAACAAAATAAAACAGTCGCATTTTATAAAGAGGGTTATCATATGCTGCTCCGCGATATTCAGGCGCCCCTTTTATGGAACGATATTTTAACGTGGATGCATTCTTTTAACACCCCGTTACCTTCCGGCGCTGATAATCACGCTAATGACTTGATAATGCAAAAAACAGCTTATGAATAAAAGACGGCATATATTCCCCTTCCCCTTCGCCGTCAGCGCTCACCCGACTCTGATCTACCCGCAGGATTGACAATCCTTCTGTAGTTCAGCCAAATGTACCACCATTCCAACCCCAGAATTCAGCCGGACAATTACTGAACTCAATATATACACGCTCAGGCGATAACTGTAAATCAGCCTGTAATAACCGGCTGATAGCGGCTGATAATGATTTGGCTTGCATAGCAGTCAGACCAATACTTTTACATTCCAGATAGGCTAACGGCTCATTGCCGCCTGAAAAGATCATATCCCTGTCCGCAGATAATTCGACCATCACGTAGCGTTCTGATTTTCCGGTTTCTTTGGCAAGTAACTGTGAAAGTTGTGTCATTAACTGCGGAGCTTGTTGTTTGCTAATAGAAACATTGGTTTTCAATTTTAAATAAGGCATAGTTGTTATCCTGTAATTTGTAAGCAAAAATCAAAGTCACTCATTCTTAGGTGATTTCTGTCAAAGAATTCACCTTCTTGGGCAGGGTAGTTCGCAATATATAATATACCTTTGCATGATATTCAAATTTACTCCAGAATAAAAGACTGTAATATTTGCGTATTCTGCAACTTCTATGTTTGTGAGTATTCAGCTCTCTGCAGTTTTTAAAAATCTATAGAACATAAAAAAGCGAAAACCTGAGCGCGCGAAGCCTAT
>CAYYSO010000018.1:0-22969 GCA_964474415.1 uncultured Methylomarinum sp.
AAACCGTTTTCAGACACTGAAAGCCAATGAAGAAGCCGGAGAAGCTTTTTCCAAAGCTGTTTCCAATCTGGACGTGGTGACCGCTGATTTACAGCTGTCGGTGATGAAGACCCGAATGCAACCGATTAAAAAGGTTTTTGGGCGTTTCCCCCGGGTGGTCAGGGATTTGGCCAGAAGTCTCAAGAAAGAAATAAAGCTGGAAATGGTTGGGGAAGAAACTGATCTGGATAAAAACCTGGTGGAAGCGTTGGCTGATCCGCTGGTACATCTGGTTCGAAATGCGGTGGATCATGGGGTTGAATCGCCTGAAGAGCGTATGGCCGCCGGGAAACCACGAGAAGGCGTGGTCATTTTAACGGCATCTCAGGAAGGTGATCATATTCTGTTGTCGATTAAGGATGACGGCAAAGGAATGAATGCTGATGCGTTGCGCGCCAAGGTGGTTGAAAAAGGCTTGATGGATGAAGAAAGCGCATCCAGATTAGACGATAAAGGATGTTATAACCTGATATTTTTGCCGGGCTTTTCTACCAAAACCGAGATTTCGGATGTCTCAGGTCGCGGGGTTGGTATGGATGTGGTTAAAACACGTATTTCACAAATGAACGGCGTGGTTGAAGTTGATTCGGTTGAAGGTGTTGGCAGTACTATTATTATTAAAGTACCACTGACATTGGCCATTATGCCCACGCTGATGGTTAAACTTGGGGGGCAGGCATTTGCCTTGCCGCTGGCCAGTGTGCTTGAAATTCTGGATCTGGATCTGCGCAAAACCAATATTGTTGATGGGCAACTGGTTGTGATGGTCAGAGAAAGAGCATTGCCATTGTTTTATTTGAGCGAATGGCTGGTGCAGGATCCGTCTTATGTGGTGAATAAACAGACAACCGGGCATGTTGTTGTCGTCAATGCCGGGGGTAGACAAGTCGGATTTGTAGTTGACCAGTTGATTGGTCAGGAAGAAGTAGTGATTAAGCCCTTAGGGGCAAAATTACAAGGTCTTGAAGGCTTGGCTGGAGCTACGATTACGGGTGATGGCAAGATAGCTTTAATTCTTGATGTGCCCGGGTTAATGAAAAGATATGCGGCTTAGGAACGTACGCAAAATCACTTCGGCAACTGACTCGTTTTTGCAACACATAGATGTATTGAATGCAGGCAAATTAATAGGTTTGGCTAATCGTTTTTGCATCAGTATGTTTTTGTATGTCATCCCTGGAATTGTGCAAGGTGTATTTCCTCGTACGACAGAGCATTTATGGTGTGATTGCCTATGACTATTCGGGTGTTGGTTGTAGATGATTCAAAGTTTATCTGTAAGAGAATTCAAGAAATTTTAGAGGAAGACAGAGAGTATAGGGTTGTAGGGATAGCAGTTAATGGTAGGGAGGCGGTAACAATGACTGCGTTGCTGGAACCAGATGTCATTACTATGGATATCGAAATGCCTTTGATGGATGGTATTACGGCGGTAAAGAAGATTATGGCCGAATGCCCGACTCCCATTTTGATGTTTTCAGCATCAACCCAGATTGGTGCTCAGGCTACATTGGATGCCTTGAATGCCGGCGCCATTGATTTCTTGCCAAAACGACTGGATGATATTGATGGCAACAAGGAAACAGCTAAAGGATTGCTTAGACGGCGCGTTCACGTTGTTGCCCAACAAGCACAAAGAATCAAACAGAAAAAGCAGGTTTTAAAAAACAATATTTCCTCCAGGGCAACAGCAAATACTTATTTGCGAAATAAGGTTGCGATTGATGATGGTCCTGTTGGTAGTTGCCATGAGGTAAATCCCGATTTACTGCTGATTGCTGCGTCAACTGGCGGGCCTGTTGCCATACAAAAAGTGTTAAGCCGGATTCCAGGGCAATGCTCCATACCTGTTTTACTGGTTCAGCATATGCCGAAAAACTTCACTAAAAGTTTTGCAGAACGACTGAATCAGCTTTGTAAAATTACTGTAAGACAAGCTGAGAATGGTGATGTATTACAAGCCGGGGTTGCTTTGTTGTGTCCCGGTGGGATGCAAATGGAGGTCAATAGCAAGTATGGCAAACAGGTTGTTGAATTGAGGTCAAAAAGCCCCGGTGAAATCTATAGTCCATGTGTGGATATCACTTTTTCCTCAGTGGCTAATACTTACACAGGAAAAGTATTAGCCATCGTTTTAACCGGCATGGGGGCAGATGGAAAGGAAGGCGCGTTGCAATTGAAACAGCGCGGTGCCCAGATATGGGCTCAGGACGAAGCGAGCAGTACTATATATGGGATGCCTAAAGCTATTGCTGATGCCCACTTAGCTGATAGGATCTATAGTCTTGATGAAATAGCCAATGAATTTAATAAAATGAACTGATGGATATTCTGAGTATTCTTGGAGTTTTAATAGGTTTCTCTGCCATTATTGTAGGCAATTCTTTGGGGGGAGGTGAATTGAGCTTCCTGGTAAATTTTCATGCCTTCATTATTGTTCTTGGCGGTACCTTAGGCGCAACATTGTTACATTTTCCGCCTAAAGTTGTCTGGCACAGCATAAAAATATCCCGCTGGATTGTTAAACCGGAAAAGATTTTGCTTAAGGCCCAAATCTACAAGATAGTGGAATGGAGTGCTCTGGCCAGAAAAGAAGGTTTATTGGGGTTGGAAGGCGTTATTGACAGGGAAATAGATCCTTTTGCTATCAAAGGCCTTCAGCTTTTGGTTGATGGTAATGAACCGGAAGTCATTGGTGAATGTCTGGAAGTTGAAATCAATACTAAGGAAAATATGGATTTACAGGCGGCAAATGTATACAGCGCCATGGGGGGATATTCGCCTACAATCGGTATTTTGGGCGCAGTGATTGGTTTGATTCATGTTATGCAGAATCTGGCTAACCCGGAATTATTGGGGGCTGGTATTGCGATTGCTTTTGTCGCTACTATTTATGGTGTAGGTTTGGCCAATTTACTGTTTCTACCGGTAGCCAATAAATTAAAAAATCAGGTTTATATCATTTCTCAGGCCAGGGAAATGATGATGGAAGGCATCAGAGCAATAGCCGAAGGGGAAAATCCCAGAAATATCGAGCTTAAATTGTCCGGTTATTTACTGGAAAGATAAACAGATAGAAAACTGAAAACTTGATTGTGCGAAGTATATCCCACAACCTGTTTTCGGCTTCAGGGTTGTTCACAAAACTGATAACCGGAAGTAATAATTCATGACCTTGGGTGAAAATTAGAAAAATTAACATTCAATGCCTTACCATAATGTGAAGTGTTCAACTGATGCTCTTGAGTTCATACAAATACTATCGTAATCTGAATATCTACAGAGGAATGTTGAAGATTTACAAACAAGGGTTTAGAAATGGCAAGGCGTAGGAAGAAAATCATCGAAGAAGTGCAAAATCATGATCGATGGTTAGTGTCTTACGCCGATTTTATTACCTTGCTGTTTGCTTTTTTTGTGGTGATGTATTCAATTTCATCAGTTAATACTACCAAGTATGAGAATCTGTCCGAGGCATTGGAAGAGGCTTTTATTCCACATGAAAATGAAAAAAAAACAGTAGAGCCTATTCAGACAGGCGTGACGCCAACTGTCGTGAAGCCAATCATTCTTGATAACCCTACAACTGAAGAAGCAAAAAAACGACAGCAATTAAGTGAGGATATTTTGCGCGAAAGAAGGCTGTTAACACAAGTTTCGGATAATTTGGAAGAGGTTCTGGAGCCTTATATTGATAAAGACCTGGTTGCGGTAAAAAAGCATGATTTCTGGGTTGAATTGGAAATGAATAGTGAGCTGTTATTTTTGAGTGGTGAAGCGGAATTGTCGGAAAAAGCGATTCCTGTTTTAAAAAAGGTTGCAGAAGTGATTCGGTTGCTACCTAATGTGGTCAATGTCGAAGGTTATACCGATGATGTGCCCATTGATACCGTTGAATTTCCATCTAATTGGGATTTATCTTCGGCACGCGCTGTCAGTGTGGTCAGGGAATTGATTAAAAACCATATTTCACCTTTGCGATTATCTGCTGTAGGCTATGGAGAATTTCATCCCATTGCCGATAACAGTACTAAAGCAGGGCGTTTTAAAAATCGTCGAGTCGTTCTGGTGTTGATGTCACAAGCGTTTGCCCGTTATGGTATGAATGATGAAGAGAGATCCAAAGTATTAAACTTTGATCGGCAAGCCGCAAGTTCAGCCACAGCTGTTACCGTGCCGTAAACTCAGGTGAATTATGAAAATATGGACCGTATCAAATCAAAAAGGCGGTGTCGGGAAAACGACAACAGTGGTAACCCTGGGAGGGCTATTGTCTTCCTGGGGTTTTAGAGTCTTACTGATTGATCTGGATCCGCATGGGTCATTGACCAGTTATTTTAAAATGAACCCGGATGAAATGGATACCAGTGTTTATAATCTTTTCCATGATGCCAGCCAGAAAAAACATACTGATCCTCAATCTTATATGGTTCAGACTGATTTTGATGGTCTTTCTGTGTTACCTGCATCGACAGCTATTGCGACTTTAGACCGCCAGGTAGCTTCAATGGGCGGAATGGGGCTGGTTATTTCATTGGCATTGAAGAAGGTATCTGATCAATATGATTATGTCATTATCGATAGTCCGCCTATGTTGGGTGTGTTGATGATTAATGCTTTAGCAGCTTGTGATCATCTTATTATTCCCGTTTTATCTGAGTTCCTGGCCTTGAAGGGACTTGACAGGATGCTTAATACTATCGGTATGGTTTTTAATTCCCGTGAGACTAAACCACAGTGCATAATCACTCCCACCATGTTTGATAAAAGAACTAAAGCAGCCAGGGAAAGTTTGATTTCATTAAGGGCTAAGTATCCCGATAATGTTTGGGAAGCCTTTATACCCGTCGATACAAAAATTCGTGAAGCCAGTCGAGCCGGTACGCCAGTATCACTGTTTGTCAAAAATTCCAAAGCAGTTGACGCTTATTCGGATTTGTTGGAATTATTATTGCAAGATAAGCAACAAGACAAAAAAATGGCAATGCCTTAATGAATCAAAACAAACAAAATCATCAGGTTGTTCATCAGGAGTTGGCGCTTGATGTTTATTTAAAAACATTACTGGAGGAAATTCCAGATGATGGCCGGGAAACGCTGAAAGCTGCGACTAAAGTAATACCGGAGGTTAAAGCACAGGTTTTTGAAAAACCGGAAATAGCAAAGAAACCTAAGCCGC
This sequence comes from uncultured Methylomarinum sp., assembly GCA_964474415.1. Classification (GTDB taxonomy): domain Bacteria; phylum Pseudomonadota; class Gammaproteobacteria; order Methylococcales; family Methylomonadaceae; genus Methylomarinum. The sequence goes on from CAYYSO010000018.1 coordinate 5,219, forward strand.
AGGTTGTTGACCTGCCTGCAAAGAAGGCTGAAATTACATCGGGACAACTTCAGGTAATAAATCCGCGAACAGAAACGAAATTACAATCTTTATCGGTAATGCCTGATTGGTCGCAACATGAATTTCAGGCATTATTTTTTAGAGTGGATCAATTGATATTAGCCACTCCATTGACAGATTTGTTAAGAACCATAAAAATTGGACAAAAACCGACTAAAATACCCGGACAACCCACGTGGTTTATGGGGTTGCTGGATGAACACGATTGTCGAATCGGGGTTCTGGATACCGGGCAGTTAGTGTTTGGGAAAAAACGTGGTGGATTGCGGGATCTGGAAAATAATCCGTATAAAAGTATCTTGATTACCCACGATAGTAAATGGGGATTGGCTTGTGATGAGGTTTTATCAATCAGCAAATTGAAGCCGGAAACAGTCAGGTGGCGTACAATGAGGGAAAAAAGGCCGTGGCTTATTGGGACTGTGATTGAAGAGTTAACTGCCGTTATTGATGTACAGCACTTAGTTCCACATAGAAGAACAGGATAATTTAAAAATAACAGTTTTCATACCGGGCGGGTAAATTTGCACCCTATATAACTGATATTGAAGACGTATATACGCTGAATAGTTACCAGTATTTTTAATAACTGAAACAGCCGGATACTATAAAACAGCCTGGAATTTATTTTATTAATTGGATAACATGAAATGAGCGAAGAAAATAAACAAAATGATCCTGTAATGCAATGGGTGACTTTTTGTCTTGGAGACGAAAAATACGGGATCAATGTAATGCAGGTCCAAGAGGTTTTAAGGATTACAGAGATTGCCCCCGTTCCCGGAGCGCCCTCGTATGTACTGGGAATTATTAATTTGCGCGGTAATGTTGTTACTGTTATTGATACCCGTAACCGCTTTGGTTTGCTGTCCAGGGAAACAGATGATGCATCAAGAGTAGTGATTATAGAGACAGAAAATCATATTATCGGGATTCTGGTGGATAGTGTTGCTGAAGTTGTCGAAATGAGAGCTTCGGAAATAGAAACAGCGCCTAATGTTGGCAATGAAGAAAGCTCGAAATATATACAAGGTGTAACCAGTCGTGACAATGAATTGCTGATTTTAGTTGATTTGAACAAGTTTTTGAGTGATGACGAAAAAGCTGAACTGGATATGTTTTAAGTATGTCATCAAGGCGGTGAATAAGATGATTGTCGGAAAAGAGTATATCTGCTTGCGTACAGGATTTTGATTCGTATTCAAAGCTTGATTGCAGATATTACAGAAGCAAACTATCTGTTCAGGCAGTCGCTGAAAACGAATAAAAATCCTGCACCTTAATACACAAGTTATGTCATCCTCATTCCTAAGCGAGGTAAATATGGTTGAAATAACTCCGGTAACATCAACAAATCCCATTATTAAACCACGCAGAATAGTGCGTGAAAATGAGCAGCGCAAGGATGAAAAACAACAACCACAGCATGAAAATGCTGATCCCAAACAGGTGGCTGAGGATGACTTAGTGCAGCATATTGATGAAATTGTTTGATGATTGAAATCCTTTTAGCTACTTTATTGGGCATGACAATCGTAATTGTCATCATTGTAGTATGGTTACTGTTACAGCATAAAAAGTTGAAACAGGCGTGTCAGATATTGGAAGATATTGTAGAACGTAACAGCAAAGATATCGCCGGTTTATGCTCAGCAGCAGTGACAGTTGATAGCCGCATTCTTGGTAATGATCAGCTTCTCAAGAATATTGCAGAAAAACTGACGAAATACGAGGAACAGAGTTATGACACGAATAATACAACACAACCCTATCATCGCGCCATTCAGAAAATTCATCATGGTGCGACGGCAGAAGAGTTGGTCAGGGAATGCGGAGTAAGTCGGGATGAAGCAATGTTGTTAATTCGCTTACACAGTTCTGACAATAGGATAAAAAAAATGTAACTACTCAGCGTAACTATGTATTTAATATCAGTCGCTTACTCCAGAAGACGCCGTGAATACATCCCTGTCACATACACTTCTTCCGCAAGCAACTGATATTAAATACTTCTCGTCCAATTAATTACGCTGAGTTACAAAAAAATGTAGCTTTTCTAAATACTGTCCTGATAAGGGCCTTGTTTTTTTTGCGGTGGGGGTAATGCTTTTTCCAGATCCCGACCCAGTTTATCCAGTTGTTTTTTCAATTTCTGTCCAATGGCATCCGCTTCTTTTTCAATGCGCGGTATTTGTTGTTCCAGATGTTTATTCAAATTATCGCCAATGTTTTGCAGGCTTTTAAATAAACCATTAAATATGTCATTCGATAAACTGTATTGGGTTTGTTGATAGTCGACACGCCAATGTTGTTCTTCTTTGACAAGGAAGGTGGGGAAGGTTGTTTTATTGCCGTTGGGTAGTGTGGCTTGTGTTTCGACACGAGCCTGAGTATCGTTGATGACGATTTCTCCCACAGTGAACGAGGCATTTTTCAGTGGATTCTCAATGTTTGAGTCGAATAGATTTTGTGAATCTTTACTGCTATATGTTTTAGCGGTTGCCGGGTCATTATTAGCCATTGCCTGCCAGAATACCAGAGTGACCTCATCAACTGATTTAGGACTTTGGCAGGCTGACAAAATAACAAATAAAAAAAGTCCGGTAATAACCGGACTTTTTAAAAATGAAAGCCAGCGTTTATTCATCACCAGTAAATGCAGCCAGCAGTTGTAACAGGCTGAGGAACAGGTTGTAAATTGATACATACAAAGAAACGGTGGCCATTATGTAATTAGTTTCTCCGCCGTGAATAATTGCGCTTGTCTGGAACAGAATCATCCCTGACATTAACAGGATAAACATGGCTGATACGGCCAGGGATAAAGCTGGAATCGAAAAGAATATAGCGCCCAGTCCGGCCAGAAATGCAACCAGTATACCGACCATCAGAAATCCGCCGATAAAACTGAAATCCTTGCGACTGGTCAAGGCATAAGCAGACAAGCCAAGAAAGATAACACCTGTACCGCCCAATGCGGTCATTACTAATTCATTACCATTACTGAAAACAGTCAGGTACATATTTAAGATAGGCCCCAGAGTCAGACCCATGAAGCCGGTTAATGCAAAAACAAACAACAAACCCAGTGAGCTGTTACTGAATTTGCTGGTCAAAAACAGCAACCCAAAGTAACCGACCAGGGTAATGATCATACCGGGCTGCGGTAGATTCAGGTACATGGACATGCCGGCCATGGCAGCACTGAACAGCAATGTCATTGACAATAGCATATAAGTGTTTTTCAGCACTTTGTTGGTTGCTAAAATGCTTTCTTGAGGTCTTGTTGTTGCAGTATGTAGTCTCATTTTCTAATCCAGAAATAAATATTGTGTGGTTAGGACAGTGTAATCTTACAAGAGTTTCCTCTGATTTGTAAGTAAGGAATGTAAACTTTAATCATAATCAATAAAGTAGAATAATATATGACTGAACAAAAATTAACACCTTATGAAGCGATGGGCGGTGAACGGGCAATCCAGAGTCTTGTGGAGCGTTTTTATTTTTACATGGATACTCTGCCGGAAGCAGAAAACATAAGAAAAATGCATGCAAAAAGTCTGCTCCCGGCAAAAGACAAATTGTTTAAATTTCTATCCGGTTGGCTGGGTGGCCCGGATTTATACATTCAGGAATTTGGGCACCCTATGTTAAGAAAACGTCACTTTCCGTTTGCTATTGGCCAGTCGGAACGCGACCAGTGGATACTGTGCATGAATAAGGCGCTGGCAGAACTGAATATGGATGCCGGAGTGAGGGATACTGTTCAAGAGGCCCTGTCGCAATTGGCCAGTCATATGATAAATCAATAACCTGTACCTTTTTAAAAAATTACGCTTAAATTCACTGAATACTGGAACAGCTATTTTGAAACGTTTATTCAATAAAACAAAAGCAAGGTCATTATCGTTTGATTACCATATTCGCCGCAGCCAACGAGCTAAAAAGGCACGTATCGTGGTCACCCATAAGAAAATCGAAGTGGTGGCGCCAGACAAGGTGCCAGAGCAGAAAATCCATGATTTTGTTTTTTCACAACAGGATTGGATACATGCCACCCTCAAAAAAATGCAACGCCGTGTTGAAAGTATCAAAAGTATGGCGCCAGCGAGCTATCACGATGGTGCTTATGTACCGTTTAAAGGGCAACAAGTTCGGATGACGGTTAAAGCGATTGGTTTGAAAAAGATCAGAATTGAATGGGGCAAGGATTCCGGTTTTATTGTCCATGTACCAGGGCGTTCGGGCGATGATCGTAGTGAATTAATTCGTTTCGCGTTAACTGACTGGATGATGAAACAAGCTCTGAATGACGTAAACTGTTATGTGCGTAAGCACGCAGATAAACATCAATTATTTCCCCGATCCATCAAGATAAAAACACAAAAAAGCCGGTGGGGCAGTTGCGGTATCCATAATGACATTCATCTGAACTGGTTATTGATTATTGCACCCCCTGAAGTGATGGAATATGTTGTTGTTCATGAGTTATGTCATATCAGGCACAGAAATCACTCCAGCGATTTTTGGCAGTTGGTGGGCGAACATATGGCCGATTACCGGAAACATCGAAACTGGTTGAAACAGCATGGTCAAAGTTTGATGTTAGGGTTATAGTAGCGTTCATTTTAAATGATTAAAAAAGCAGTTTTTTATATCGCTGTTGCGCTGTTGATTTTTGGCGGCCAGTTTTTTATCAACCGCGGCCTGGTTACCGGAAAACCACCGCTTATTAAAGAACCAACACTGGCGGGGTTCACTGTAATGACGCCTATTATCAGGGGACCTGCTATCATTTATTTTTGGGCGGAATGGTGTGGAATCTGTAAAATGATGCAGGATTCAGTGTCGGCTGTTTTGCAAACGTATCCTGGTATTACTGTTGCGGTCAGGTCGGGGGGAGATCAAAATGTCAGACATTATTTACATGAGCAGAATCTCGGCTGGGTGGTGGTGAATGATACCAAAGGGGGGATTGCCAATCGTTATGGTGTAAATGGCGTACCTGCAGTATTTTTTGTCAATGCTGATGGTGAGATTATGTTTTCTGCTGTCGGCTTTACCAGTGAAGCAGGGTTAAGGATCAGGATGTGGCTGGTTGGGTTGCTGTAGCTTTATATTCTGATGCATGCCCAGTATTTTGCCATTGGCTCATATAAATAATTGCTTATTGATGATCAGTCTATTTCCAGATAATTGATGGCATATAGTCCATTTGATATGCCCAGTAATAGATCATCCAATTGTTTTTCAATTCGAGCGCTTGAGTAAGTGTCGATATAACTGTAAGTGTTTTTGTTAAAGTCAATGCGAGTAATCGCAACGGCATGATAATTGACATAATCGATCAGAATCATACTGATGCCGTCAATATCGGTAGTTATAATTTTTTGCAATAATTCCTTGGCTTTTGCGGGTGAAGTCGCCTCAATCTCTTTAATCACACCTTCCTGATTTCGGCGGTATTTATCTATATCCAGAATATATTCATTTGCTGCCTTGCTTCGATTCCAAATTAACAATTGTTCAGCACTGGAAAACATTAAAACTGCATTCATCGGTACATCGTCCCACAGTCCTTCCGGTTTGATGTGTTTTTTCCAGATTTTATCAGCCGCGATTTCCAGCATTCTGACATCGGGGTCTCCCCATGCCGGTGCGGAAGATCCATGACCGGGAGAATCTGTCAACTGATAATCCTCAATTTCCTGTTCAGTGACCAAAACCGGTAATTCCGGTAGATTGGGGAAAGTAATTTGCCATTGTTCTTTATTGGCCTGCTTGAGAAAAGCTGAGGATATTTTTTTCCTGCCATCAGGGTCTTGAGTCAGGGCAAGCAGGGTGGCTAAAAAGAAACAATCACCGGTGTTGTTCTGGCTGAAGGCGACAATTTGGGCATCGGGTTCAGTTTGATTCAGTGTTATAGAGGGATTTTTATCCGCTAAACAAAGTGAAAAAAGATTACTCACAAAGAAAGCGGAGAAAGCTATTGTGTAGATCCGGGGTAGGAAGCGCATTTATAACGCAACCCGTTTGGGTGTTTCAGGTCGTCTACCCCATTCAGCCCATGAGCCATCATAAACCGGTATATCAGTCACACCTGTTTGATATAAGGCTAATGCCAGTACTGCAGCCGAAACCCCTGACCCACAACTGGTGACGATCGGTTGCGATCGATTAATACCAGTCTTTTCAAACAGTGCCAGCAACTGTTGCTCAGGTAATAAGGTTTGTTGCTTGCTGTTGGTTAAACCGGCATAAGGAATATTGATGCTGCCGGGAATATGTCCAGGCATAAGGTCTGGATCACTAAGAGGGCGTTGTCCCAGAAAACTGTTTTGCGAGCGGGCATCGAGAATTTGTCGAGAACCGGTTTGTTGAATATGCAGCATTTGCGTCAGATTACAAACCAGTTTATGCTGATATTTTGAGATGAAGGTTTTTCTGCCGGGAGTTGGAACAATAGAATCCACAGGTAAAGATAATTGCAGCCAACGCGTCATTCCCCCATCCAGAACCCGGACCTGATCATGTCCAAATACCCGAAATATCCACCAGGTACGGGCAGCGGCAAAAAAATGATTATTATCATAGATTATGACGTTGGTACTGTTATCAATTCCCATTTTTTCCGCGGCCTCAGCAAATTGTCCGGCATCCGGCAAGGTGTGAGGCAACGAATTTGCTTGATTGGCAATCTCATCTATATCAAAAAACAGGGCACCGGGAACATGTTTCTGTTGATACTCGTTTTGTGCATAACGCCGTTGTCTGGGCAGAAAGAATGTCGCATCCAGAATGACCTGATTGCTTGCGTTGAGATTTTGTTGTAACCATTCACAACTGACCAGCGCTGAATCTGTCATGGTTAAAACGGTTTCACTGTTGCCAGAATAACGATACCAAACAGAAATACTACCGGTATTTCATTGATCCAGCGGAAAAAAACATGAGAATGGCGGTTACGATCATTGTTAAAGTCCATTAGCCATTTGCCACAAAAAATATGGTAAACAATCAGCAGCAATAACAGCATTAGTTTAGCATGCAGCCAGCCTGAACTACCGTACATGGTCCAGGCATAGTCGATCAGCATCCAGATACCAAAGAGCAAAGTAATGATCATACCGGGGGTCATAATGCCGAAATACAGCTTCCTTTCCATGACCTTAAAGCGCTCATGGCTGATCCGGTCATCACTCATAGCGTGATAAACGAACAGGCGGGGCAGATAAAATAACCCGGCAAACCAGGTCACCATAAAAATTAAGTGCATTGCTTTTAACCAGAGCATACGTTTCCTTTTCTGTTGAAATATCGTGTTTACGACAAGAATTAACGTTTAGGAATATGCACAAAATAACATCGACAACTAGAATCTTATGTAGGTTGTTGACCACACTGACGTTTTGTCTAACCTACACTTGTTTAAATTATTTTATACACGTTCCTTATTGGAATCCTCGCTACAACATAAACTAATCAAAAGCTTTCGTCTATCTGAAGCGCAGGCGGGGATATATAATAGTCTAAACCAGCTCTTGCATACGTGTATAATTCAGGATTGAGAACAGAAAACCAATACATGTCATTTAATCAATTAAATTTATCAGAACCTTTACTTAAAGCCGTTGCCGAGCAGGGCTATGAGAAACCCACGCCAGTTCAGGAGCAGGCGATTCCAGTCATTTTGCAGGGCCGGGATATTCTTGCCGGTGCTCAAACCGGAACCGGTAAAACAGCAGGATTTACACTGCCGCTGTTACAGCTTTTACACAATCAGCCATTACCTAAAAAACCGCATCCGATCAGGGCATTGATTCTGACTCCGACACGCGAACTGGCGATGCAGGTGTATGAAAGTGTCAAAATATATGGCAAGCATCTACCCTTGTTTGCCGAAGTCGTATTTGGCGGTGTCAGCATTCATTCACAAATTAAACGTCTTCAGCGGGGGGCGGATATTCTTGTTGCCACACCGGGACGACTGCTGGATTTGCTCTATCAGAAGCAGGTCGATCTATCACAGGTGCAGTTTTTTGTACTGGATGAAGCGGATCGCATGCTGGATATGGGCTTTATCAGAGATATCCGCAAAGTGATCAATGTGTTACCCGAGCAGAGACAAAACCTGTTGTTTTCCGCGACTTATTCCAAAGAAATTAAAACCCTGGCAGATCAATTATTAGATGATCCTGTAGCAGTGGCTGTCGCCAGAGAAAATGCTGCGGCAGATACTGTATCGCAAAGCGTCTATGCCATTAAAAAAGAATATAAGCGGGAATTGCTTTCCTGGTTGATTGGTGACGGTAACTGGCAACAGGTCTTGGTGTTTGTCAGAACCAAACACGGCGCCGATCGCCTATGCAAACAACTCATAAATGATGGTGTCCGTTGTGCTGCATTGCATGGTAATAAAAGTCAGGGTGCCAGAACAAAAGCGTTGGCGGGGTTTAAAGACGGTAAAGTCACGGCTCTGATTGCCACCGATATAGCTGCTCGCGGACTGGATATTGATCAATTACCACATGTAGTTAATTTTGATCTGCCAGCAGTGGCAGAAGACTATGTGCATCGTATCGGTCGTACCGGCAGAGCCGGCGCAGAAGGGAAAGCAATTTCTTTGGTTGCCTCCGAAGAAGCTCATTTGCTGGGTGCTATCGAAAAATTATTAAAAAAACAAATTCCCAGAGTGGCTGATACAGGCTATGAGCCGGTTTCCTTAAATGTGGAAAAGAAATCAAAAGCCAAATCAAAAGCCAAACCAAAAACCACCCAAAACCGGAGAAACAATAGCGGTCACAAAGCGCATAAAGCCAAATCCGCTATCAGCAGACGCCGTCCTGGAAACAGGGCGCAACAAAAAACCAAGAAACGAAGAGCAAAGTAAAACATATTCTGTTTTTTGACATAGCTTGATAAGCAATGCCTGTATGTTTGTATTTTAGAGTTAAATTCTTTAAACCCAGAAAATTGAGTAATTGTTTTCTTAAAAATGCAAGATGATTTTCCTTAAATTGAGATTATTATCGCAAATATCTTGCAAAAAAGATTGTTTTCTGTTAACAATAACACCTAAGATCAGTTGCATTCAATTTGTCTTTTTATCCCCTTTTTAAAGAAGGTAGGAGAGAACAATGAATAGTCTCAATCTGCGGGGTTTTACTTTTTTAATATTGTTCTCAGCATTTAACAGTGAAAGTTCGGCAGCTATAATCAATGGCGATTTTGCAACTGGCGATTTTAGCGGCTGGACCGTTTCAGCAATTGATGATTTTGCTAGTCCGATTGATTCCACACCATTTATCAGCATAGCTTCGGCAGGCGCCCAAAAAGCCGCTGAGTTCAAGACAGGTGAGTTTGTGGACGGATTATTTATTGCAACGCTGGAGCAGACTTTCACTGTCGATATTGCCAACCCATTTTTAACGTTTGATTTTACTCTGCCGGTGGCAACGCCCGATCCTACCGGAACGGGAACTAGTTCCTTTTTTGATGGGTTATTTGTATCTCTGGATAATGGAACCGATTTTTTTGATCTTCTGCTATTAGACCAGTTTAATGTACTTGCCGACCCTTTTGGCACAGCCCCCGGAGCAACGACAATAGGTATTTCTTCCGCAGCCGACTTTGATGCCACCTTTTCTTTGGATATGACATCTTTAATCGGTGACGATGTTACTCTTTTTATTGATTTGATCAATGAAGATGATGGCTTTCAATATGCATCCCCCCTCATGTCAAATTTTGCTGCTACACCATTGCCCAAAACCAAAACTGTTCCGGAGCCAAGTATCATTTGGTTATTCGGAACTGGGATATTTATTTTATTGTTAATTACTGGGCGATACAGGGTGCGGAATCAACAAAACAAGCAGAAACAGAACTTTCTAAACCGCCTGCTTGCCCGCGGACCACCCTGTTTAAAAACGTTAAAGTTATTTTCTTTATTGCTTGTCCTGTTCATTCCGCTCGTTCCCACCACTGCTTATACTCAAACGATTGCGCGCTCAGATCTGAATAATGCCGATGCCCAAACCCGGGTTCATTTTTCCAGTATTTTTCATAACCGTCGTAGTCGAAAATCGACGACCAATGCCGACATTGAAAATACTTCAGCCACAGCAGTAGACACACCATTAATTCTGGTAATTGAGAGTATCAGCGATCCTAATGTTACCGTAGCCAATGCCGATGGCACAACAGCCCCTGATGGTAGACCCTATTTCGATTTTACGGGACAGGTGCCAGGCGACGCACTGGATTCCGCTGAATCAACCAACACACGCCCCCTGGTCTTTAACAATCCACTTCGCAGGCGGTTCACAGTTCAGGCCAGTGTGTTTGAACAGACTACGGCTATACCAACTCCTTCGGTAAATTTGGAACTGCCCACGGATAGCCAGGGCAGAAAACTAATAGGCGCGCCAGATGGTGTGACATTAACCATTCGTGCCGAAGGAACAACACCAGTCAATGTTGATTTGGGGCAAACACCTGCCGCCGGCGGGAGCCGGGGTACAGTGTTTTTCGGTGCTTCAGGTAACGCAACGACAGCCACTGTCACCACCAGCGGCGGTAGTAATAATAGTACGACCATTGCAGTTCGAGGAGACCCTGCAAACCCCAGCGCTTTTCACGGCGATTTGAATGTGACAGCATCGGTGGGAGGATTAGAAGTCGCTTCCGAAACCGTGACCGTGATTCGTATTGCTGTCGATCTACAGTCGACAACTTTACTCAACGATATGCCGGCTATTAGGACCATTACCATAACGCCGGCCACAGCCGGCCTGGATATCAGCTTTCAAACGATACGCGGTCGCATGGAAGAAAATTCATTTACGCCGATTCCAGAAGCCGAAACATTTAATAGTGTCATCTTTACACCCCGGAATGCTTCCGGCTTTACCAGCGACGCTAACGGATTTGTCAGTTATTCAGTACAGGCGTCCTTTGGCGGCCAAGGCTGGATTTCCGGTAGTTGCAGCATAGCCTCTATTGGTGCCAGTACAAGCTGCGAATATGATTCGAACCAGCAAAAATTTTGCAAAGCCTGTTGCCAGAATAGTGCTAACAAAGAGGACACTCAACCTAGCGCAAGTTGCACATCGGGCGATTACGTTTCCCTCTATGCAGGCGAAAATAAATTGTGCACGGTTGATCTATCCATTCCAGGTCGTGGCTTCGATTATCAACTTAAACGCTGTTATCGCAGCCAGGCCAGTCATTTGCGCTCTGTTTCTACCAATGATTCAGGCGTCGATTGGGCATTTAATTATAGCGACGACCGGCTAATACCGGACGGCAAAAATGTGGTCAAATACGGGCCGACGGTGCGTACCGATGTGTTTGTTGCTGCCGGTGTGCCGGGCCAATTTCTTGCGCCTCAGGAACATTATGAACAGCTTATAATCAACGCCAGTGGAAATTTTGAAATTCGTGATCAATCCGGCATGTTACGTACCTATGAAGGGTTCGATGATTCTCTGATTCCAGGGCGCCTGATTCGAATGGAAGATCGAAACGGCAACTTCATGCAGTTTTTGTATTCTACGCCGTCAGGTTTAAGCAAACAGGTATTGACGACGGTTGTTGATACCATGGGCCGTAATATTGTTTACCGCTACTATTCGGAGAGTGATACAAATGTCGGCAGGCGCGGCCGGTTGCAGGAAATTGAGGATTTTAGACGCGATAATTCTGCAAGTGGACGAAAAGTGCGTTTCGACTATGACAGTGAAGGCAATTTAATTGCCTCAACCTCACCGGTTGTAACGGGGACACCAAACGGTAACGATTTTCCAGATGGTAAAACCACGCAATACCAATATACTGGTTCATCAGATATTCCATTAGGCGTCAGCGGCATGGATCGGGAACGGCTGCTTCATAATCTTACAGGCATTCAATATCCCAATGAAACAGCAAATGATCCAGTCCCGTCAGATAGTACTTTAGATAATCCTCGGGAAAGTAACGCCTATGGCGATGATCCATCCGATCCCGCCAGCTTTGACCGGGTAACCACTTTTACTGTCGGTGGCATCAATACCAGCGGAGTCGATGCCGGAGGCGAGATTCGCTACAAATACGAAATTGTTGCCCTAAACGCAGTAACAACCAATGATCCGTTCCTAAAAACACAGGTGATTGATCGACGGGGCAATGTGACGGACTATGTTTACAGTCCTTTTGATACCTTGCTGGAAAAACGAGAATTTACCCGTAACCTGCGTAATGGGGAACCAGAAGCATTCGTGTCCCAATATCGCTATAACATCGACAAAGAACTCCTGCAAACGATTTTTCCTGAGAGCAATATCATCAATGCCACCTTTGACCAAAATAACGCAGATCGTTTTCAACAAGGCAACTTAATTCGCAGTGTGCGTATACCTGATGCCCGAGGTGGTGATCAGACTGCTTTATTCAGTGAAACGGTATTCGAACCTGTTTATCAACGACCTGCGGCGGTGACCGATTCCCGGGGACTGGATTCTGCCTTTTTCCCACCTATCGCTGATAGCTGTGGGCGTACACAGCGTGAGCGCTATACCACTCGCAACTTCTTTGACTATCAGGAAGCCGATGCCGGTACGATTTTGCCGTTGCTGGCCGAAGAGCTGGGCACGGACCAGGCCACAGTACAGGACCGCCTTAATACGGCAGGCATTCAATTGGGGCTCGGCGATCTCAATGGTAACGGTATCAAAGTGAGCATTGCCGGTAATATAGTTCGCAAGGTTGAGCCGAATGTCGTTTTATTAGGCGGTTCCAACCAGGCCGGTATCGAAGGCGACAGCTGTCAGGATATAGTCACCCAATACCAGTACAATGCCTTCGGTCAGATGACAGCAACGGTCGATCCCGAGAAAAATGTTCATATTAACGAATACTTTGCCGAAACTGACCCTGATGGAGACGGTGCAGTGTCGCCTGCATCGGTGGATGGACGTGCGTTGGATAACAACACGGGCGGTTATTTGGCTGCTCAGATTAAGGATGATCAACACCTCACTGATGCTAACAACGGTAATAGTCAACCAACGACTGATATTCGAACCAACTTCACCTACGACGATGTCGGCAATCAAACCAGTATGCTGGATGGCCGGCGTATTCGTACCGATTTCTTTGTCAATGAATTGAACCAGGTGGTACAGACCAAACGCGCCGCCGATGTCTCCCAAATCGGTGATGCCACCCCATCGGAACCATTGCCGTTGACAGCTTTCGCCTATGTCGAAAATATTTCTTATGATTTCAATGATAATGTCGTCAAACGCGAAGTGGAGGATCGCGGCAATACCTCTGATACCGGCGGCTTTGTGGACTTTACATACAGCTATGACATTCTCGATAACGTCATCCAGGAAACCCAGGAGGTCGATGTTAGCGAAACGTTGATTACACAATACCGCTATGACAGCAATGAAAACCGAACGCTGGTAGTTCTGCCCGAACAGAATTGTTCAACGGCGATATTTGACGAGCGTGAGTTACAATTCCAGAATACACGCGGAGCGCTGGCACCGACTGCCGAGACAATCAGCCCGCCGCCAGGACTCGACTGTAATTCGCGCGATGGTGTGCCGTCTACGATCACCTTCAACTACGACCAGAATCAAAACCTCACCGAACAGGTGGATGCCGACGATACCGACAGCACTGCAGCCAACAACAGCATCATTGCCGGTGCCGGCGATTCGAGTATGTTCCTGTTTGACGGCTTTGACCGCCGCATCGCCACAATCGATGCAGTCGGCAACCAGACAGATATTGTCTACGATCCGGTCAGCAATATCGTGCGTCAATCCACTTTCGGGCCAGTCGGCGGGGAAAGTCCGAAAAACAAAAGCGGAATAGACAATGTCCTCCTGAGTCAGATGGACTACCTATATGATGAACTTAATCGTAAGTTTCAGGGAGACTATTTATTGTTTGTGTCTTCCGGTATGTCTACTCAACGCCCGGCCAACCTTATCGACGGTCCACAGACGCCTGCAGACGGCAAGGTCACGATGCGCTATGAGTATGATCGCAAGTCACGCCAGACCTTTAAAATTGAGGACGATCTCAATACCTACCGTACCGATTATGACGGCGCGGATCGCGTAATCAAAGAGACCGATCCCGAAGGCAATATGAAGGAGTATGCCTACGACGATAATGACAACATTATTGAGAGCCGAGAAACTGATGTTGCACAAATCGCCGGCATTGCCGAAGAGTTCCTGACAAGCTATTTTTACGATAGTCTCAATCGCCTGCAACGGCAGGTGGACAATATCGGCCAAACTCATTATTTCCGCTACGATTCGCGCGACAATCAAGTAGCGATGGCTGACGCCGAAGGACCGCTTAATGGCGCCATTACCCGCCGCGCATTTCCAGACGGACCGTTAACGGTGAATGATATCAACGGCTTCGGTAACGTCACAGTCTACCAATACGATGGTATTAACCGCAAAATTCGTGAAGACCGCGTGCTAACGGTCAGTGGACAAGGTGACGGCAGCAATATCGGCGCCACGCTGGAAGGCGTTAAAACAGCGACGCCGACGCCCGATCTGTCGCAAAGCGGCGATGGCTTGATTAGCGTGCGTTATGACTGGGATATGAATTCCTTGTTGACCAGTCTCACCGACGACAACGGCAATCAGACTCAATACAGTTACGATAATCTGAACCGGCGTTTGACCGAAACCAAAGGTATTGTGGTAGCGCCAGCTTTGGCCGACCGCGATGATCCCGACACCACCATCACCTGGGAATACGACCCGGATGATAACGTCGTTAAACTGACCGATGAAAACGGTTCCATGCGTAACTGCCGCTATGATGCTATCAATCGACGGATAGCTTGCAATATTGACCGTGCAGCTAATGTGATTGGCACCACCGAGGAAAGTTATCAATACGATGGTCTGTCACGCCTGACTCTGGCGACCGATAATAATGAACCAGGACAAAACGGGGATGATTCGCTGATTACCTATGCCTATGACAGTTTAAGCAGAGTGATTGAAGAATGTCAGAATATTGTAGCATTGTCGGCGAAATGTATCTCCTCCGGCTGGTTGGCAGAGAATCGACGCATCGGCCTCATCTATCCCAATGACCGGCCGCTGGAGTTTACTTTTGACGACCTCGATCGTCTGGCCACTATTACTGATCAAGGTGCGGCCAATGCCATCACCGAATATGACTACATCGGCGTCAGTCGGGTACTGGAAAGGCGTTATCCGATCAATGGTACGCGGCTGACCTATCTGAATGATACCGGCACTGCCGATAGTGGCTATGACGGTCTGCGGCGGACGGTACAGTTGAGGCATCTGCGGACAGACAATTCGCTGGTAGTCGGCTTTGAGCATGGTTATGACCGGATGAACAACAAACAGTTCGAGAAGAAACTGCATGATCCGGGTAACGGAGACCCCGGAAATAGTGAGTTGTATGATTATGACTCGGTGTATCGGGTGGTTGATTTTCAACGGGGAACTTTGAATGCCGGTATGGACGGCATCACTGCACCGACATTGACGATGGATACAACGACCGGGGAAGGCGCTATTCAGCAACAGCAATGGAACCTGGATGGCTTGGGCAACTGGAATAATAACGATATTACCACCAAGAACGGAGCAGTCACGGAAACTCGCGAACATTCCTCGTTTAACGAATTGATTCATACCGCTGACGGTGCGCCGGTTAATCTTGATTATGATGATAATGGCAATTTGACCGATGATGGTACGCTGTTGTTTGAGTGGGATTACCGCAATCGTTTGCGGAAAGTCACCCGTAAATCCGATGGCTCGCCGATATCAGAATATGTCTACGATGCGGCCAATCGGCGGGTGCGGAAGTTTGTCGTGGATGGGGCGGAAACGACCGATTTTTATTATGACGGCTGGCGGGTGCTGGAAGAGCGGGATGGCGCCGATGCGCTGGTTCAGCAGTATGTTTATGGGGTTTATATTGATGAAGTGCTGGTGATGGATCGTAATTTGGATGGCGGGGATAGTGCTTTGGGTGTTGGGGATCAACGGTTGTTTTATCATCAGAATGCGTTGTATTCGGTGTTCGGTTTGACGGATGCTGGTGGGGTTATTGTTGAGGGGTATTTGTATGATGCTTATGGGGGGCAGGTGGTTTATGAGCCTGGGTTGAATGGGGTTGTTGAGTTTGGGGGGGATGATGATATTACTGTTGGTGGTGTGAGCGCTGTGGGTAATCCTTATCTTTATACTGGTAGACGGTTGGATGGGGCGACGGAACTTTATTACTATAGAACTCGGTATTTTGATTCAGTACACGGAAGGTTTTTGCAGAGAGATCTAATAGGATATATGACAGGCTTGGCACTATACCAGTATGTTGGAAGCAATCCTTTTAATTGGTTAGATTCATTCGGCTTAGATATCACAAAGCCAGCAGATTGGGCTGCTGGCCTAGCGGGAGTGAGTTTCAACTTCAGTGCAACTAATCATTGGAATAAGAATAAAGTAAAATATAGAAATTTTTTGCAAAAACGGTATTCTCTGAAAAACCCAGGTACTTGTTGTCCAGGAGCGCTATCCAAAAAACTAATAAGTTCGCGGAAACATCATCAACCTTTTCGTGTAGGATCTCAGAAAGTAACAAAGGCCATCAACATATCACAACAAATAGGCCCTACTAGCCATACATTTACGTATACAGTATCTGGAACATTCCATTTGGATTTTGTAGCCTGCTATATTCAGAACACTTATCGGTGTTGCTATGATCGTCCGACATTTACTGGTGGACGAACATTAGGTTTAGTTTTCATAACCTGTAAGGAATGGGGGGGGTGGTGTATACCAGCTTATTGGTTACGTTGGTCTTGGGAAGGTACTGTATGGCGATCTGGTACAGGTAGTGATATAGATGTGCCTAATTTGATAATAACCGTTGCTAATTTGTTCAACCCTAGTTGATATTGTACCCGTACCGCGTACGGCGGATATCTGCGTAAGTTGGATTAGCGCGAATGAACGGGGTCAAATGAACGGGGTCATATATGGTCCGCCCCGTATTGCAAGAAAAAATTCGTTCGTAGCATAAAGAAATATTGCTCCCATATATCCGGCCTTGGGGTGAGGCTCTCAAATACCTCTGGCCCTGATGGAATCCGCGCATTCCCTCCTCATCAGGTCTTCGGCTTCTTGTGAGCCCTAGACCCCAGCAGGTTCACAGGAATGCAGGTGTTACCTTTTATGCCATCACTTGAATTATATCCACGCAATTCGTTGCTGATTGCTCATTTTTTCTGTTTTCTACTTTCTATGCGGGTTCTGGGCCAGTCAAGGAGGAACGCAGACGCTTGCCTCGAGTAGTCCTTGACTGGCCCAGAACCCGCAATACCCTGTTGGCAGGGGCCAGAAGTTTCTGGCTCCTGCCTCCCGGCGAGGGTAGGGTAAGCCGCGCGGCTTAGGGGCAAAGCCCCTATTGAGCGCAGTGATCAATGCTTTTGTCATGCTATGCTCCCGCCGCACAATAATTTTCTTTCTTAGTCAGTAATGCCCAGGCTATTCGCGCATTTTTGTTGGCCACCGCGACGTTCGAGATGAATGAACGGGGTCAATGAACGGGGTCAATGAACGGGGTCAGGTCGCACGCCGTCACCGGCAATCAATCTAGCGGGTTAAAGTCCCGTCT
>CAYYSO010000019.1:0-22622 GCA_964474415.1 uncultured Methylomarinum sp.
CCTCGCCCCGTCCTATTGACAAACAAATTTTGGGTAATTGTGTGGTTTTACCTGAACCCGTTTCGCCACACACAATCACAACCTGGTGATCATGAATTAGTTTTGCTATCTCATCTTTTTTATCGGAAACCGGCAAATCAGGATAATTAATTGGCGGAATAGTGGCTTTACGCTGGTTACGTTTGGCAATAGATCGTTCAATTTTTGCAATCAACTGATTGAGTTTATCAGTTGGATTTTTACCTTTGCGATATTCGCTGCGGATCCGATCCAGTTGACGTTTACAGAGTTGTCTATCTGCATTCAGACAGGCAGGCAGTTTTTTGGAAAGTTGCTTAATGGTGTCGACTATGGACATTAATGATAAACGAATAAATCTGGTGTGGATAGGACTATGATTCAATAACTTAGATCATAATTACGTAACTTCTCATTACCCACTGGCAGAGGTAATCTCAGACATGCCGTGAAGCAGATATGCAGAAGCGAATATCTGTCCTTGTAGGCTCTCATCGGCATCCCTGCCTCAGAAGGTCTGATATTACTTATAGGCTTCCTGTTTTATCCCGCATTTTTAATGGAATGACGTATAAAACTATTTTCTTTCTTCCGGCTCAACTAATTCATCACCGTCTTTATCCAAAATATTGATAATCACTTCGGCATCCTTTTCGATACTGTCTTCCATATCCTCAATGACTTGATCAACCTCGGCTTGAGAAGCACCGAATTTTTGCATTGTTATTGCTTTATTGATCGCATCTTCACGCAACTCGACCTCGACTTCATCAGCCGTAATATACGAATCTTTGTTCTGATCATATTGTTCTGGAGTAATCTTTTGTACAGCTTGCTTCTGATAAGGAATATATCTTGCGTTAGCATCTAAAGACGCCACAGAGAAAACTACAGGTAACAAACATAGAAACATCTTTCTCATTTATTTTTCCTTGAAAATTAAAAAAGCTAATAGTACCATGAGTTTAATCAAGTAAGAAGAAATTAGAGATACTCGCACAACAAAAACTCATATAAAATTTATATTAAACAATAGGTTGAATATTTCAGGAGTCGCTTTAACGCTTAGAACGACAATCCCCTTCTCGATTACAATCAGAGCGCCTGAAAAGACCAAATATTTGCCTTCACCAAAGAAAACAAAACCTCTAAACAACTCAAGTTTCAAGCGTTCGAAAACAACATACAATTCCAACCAATTTTGTCATCGCTAAGAAACGCTCTGCCTTGAGAAAAACTTGCAAAACTGTATATTTTCTGTTAGAAAAAATACTATTATTGACTAATATTTATGCAATATTACAATGGATCTTTAAGCTAAAAGATATTTTTTACAAATCCTGAGAAATTAGCATGCTATCTTCTGTTACTATTGTACAAGGGGGATTTAGCGAGAACTTTGTTCCATCGCATACTACTGGCTTAAAAAAAGAAGAAATATCTTCCTCCTCAGCACATCAAGCAGATGAAACAAAAACAAACAGCAAACTATCTCAGGACAAACAAAACGCCCTTCAAAAATTAAAAGCCAGTGATCAGGATGTCAGGGCTCATGAACAGGCTCATCTGAGTGCTGCCGGGGGTATCGCTTCGAGTGGTGCAAACTTTACTTTTGCAATCGGGCCGGATGGCAAACGTTATGCGATTGCCGGCGAAGTTCAGATAGATGCTTCTGCAATTCCGGGTGACCCCAAAGCAACAATCCAGAAAGCGGAACAAATTCGCAAAGCTGCTTTGGCGCCTGCTAATCCATCTGCTCAGGATCAAAGCGTCGCCGCCAATGCTACCGCCATGGCTAATCAAGCTCGTATAGAGCTATTGAAGCAAAATCAGCAGCTGGATGAAACAAACCCGGACAATCGAAATCGTTTGGGTTCTATTCTGGATATCTCCGCTTAGGAACGGGCACGGAATAAGTTCGGCAACCGGCGCATAGGGAATTCTATACTCCAATAAACTCAACAGCAAATCCCTTTCCTTCCTCTATTCTGACAACTTTCGTTTTTTGTACTGGTGCATCTTCAAATTCCAGCGTATTCACTTCAACAATATCACCCATTTTTACAAAATTTGCATCACTACAGGTCAAATAGAGGCCGCTTTCCGAAAAGTTATGCATCTTGACGATAACTTCTTTTCCGGAAGGCGTAAGGATCCGAATATCTGCATTATGCTGTAAACGTATATGTCTGCGTTTATTTTTATTTGTCATTTTTTATTTGCGAATGATTATAAAAAATCCACTGGCAATCGCCAATACAGCAAGAGTCATGCTGCTGTAAGAGAATGTTACATGAAAAATACCAATAAAACTACGCAATATCAACCAGATACTTAACAAAAACAATCCAATATCTCCAAACCTGCCTTTAATGACTGACAATAACAAGACAACACCTGAAGATAATGCCAGTGCGATCAATATCTGTTTTTCATAGAAAAAATGAAAATAGGTCAGATCCGCAACCGCATTTAAAATTAACCATATAGCCAGTAAAAATAGACCAGAATATCTCATGAATAGGTCTTATATATCCTTTAATAGAGGGTTACAGTTGCTGCATTCAATAATATTCAACCGTTTCTGAATCAACCCGGAAAATGGTTCACTATTTTTTATTTCCGGTAATTGATTTCTTCCCGAAGACTCTAATGCATCAATCACTGCAGAAACGCTCAAAACGTTGATGTCATAAGCAGGCTGATAAAGCATTTCCCGCCCTTCTTCTACATTCAATTCTACAATCAAATTACAATTTAGCAATGAAGCCAAAGTCTTATGCACAACCGGCTTGGGTAAATGTAATTGTTTTGCAATATTTTCCGCGGTATGCGCTTTATCACCTTTAGCAAAACCATTCACCAGCAAATGCATTATTTGCAAAGCAATAATTTTTTTTAAAGACAGGCTTAAATCAGAAAATTCTTCATTATGGCAAAAACTGTCATAATTTTGAATGTAAAAAGATATTTCGCAACCAAATAAAACAATAAACCAAATCAGTTGTAACCAGATGAGAAATAACGGTAATGCAGCAAAACTTCCGTAAATAGCGTTATAACTCGATACTCCCAATTGCAAACTTAAATAAGCCCACTGCATCCATTGATATAACACTCCGGTTATGATACCGGCAATCAAACCCGCTTTGAAATTTATTTTGCGGTTCGGCATAAAAATAAACACAAAAGTAAATAATAGAGCCATAATCACCCAAGGCGAAAAACTCAGGCTGTAAAGAACAATTTTAGTGCCAAAGTCAGGCAAATGAATCGCTTCTATCAACCAGGTTATTTGGGTTTTGACAAATACGGTAATACTACTGGAAGCAATCAGTAAAACCGGTGCCAACATCATCACAGACAGATAATCACTTATTTTACGTGCAAGCGGGCGGTTTTTCTTGATTTTCCAGATTTGGTTGAAAGATTCTTCAATATTGCCAATTACCTTAATAACTGTCCAAAATAACACCACTACACCAATACCGGCAACGACACCACCTTTGGTATTAGCCAGCATGTTCTCGGAAAATTCTATTAACTGCAGCATCATGGTATTTTGCTCGGCACTTTGCTCCAGCAAGCGTTGTTTTAACATCTCCTCAAATCCAAATCCTTTTGCAATACCAAACAATAAGGCAATCACAGGCACAATTGAGAGCAATGTATATAAACTTAAAGCGGAAGCTCGTAGCGAACACAAATCATTTGTAGCTCCCTGCAGAGACAACAAAATAATTCTAAGCATTTTAATTGCAGTTGCCTGAATTCGACTAAGATTATAATCCCGTACCAGCCAGATTTCTTCTTTTAGATATGTAGTAAGATTGGTTATCATTTGCAGTTTTAATCAGGTAGAATTTAGAGAAGGAATGCCCACAAAGCTTAACGTCTAGTTGCAAAAAAACAAGTATGTCCATTGAATCAACCTTACGAACGGTATCGACAACAATGCTATTAATAGTCTTTGTTGCAGTAGGCTATTTTTGCCTGGGTTTGCTCGGTTTACAACTCGCTGTTCCTCCCAGCCAGGCCGGTGCCGTCTGGCCGCCTGCAGGCATTGCATTAGCGTCTATGTTGTTATATGGCCCACGAATCTGGCCGGGTATTTTTATCGGTAATTTTTGTATCAGCGCCTGGGCTTTTGGGTTTAACAGTGAATCGCTTGTTATCTATTTTGCTACCGGTACAGGCGCTACCTTAAATGCCTATGTCGCTTTTCGTCTGATTCAACATTATATAGGTTTACCCAATGACCTGATTAAAGAAAAAGATATTCTCCTGTTTCTGCTTATAGGTGGGCCATTATGTTGTTTGATACCTGCTACAGTCGGTATCAGCAGCATGTTCTTAAACGGAATTATTACATTTCCCGAAATTCCGGTTAACTGGTTTAGTTGGTGGGTTGGAGATACCATTGGTGTTTTAATATTTACACCGCTGATTTTAACCTTGTTTTACAAAAATAATCCGGTATGGAAGCGTAGGAGGTTCATATTAACAATTCCATTGTTGGTGACTTTTATATTAGTTATTATTTTTTTCTTTTATATTCAACAACTGGAATATAACCGTCAACAACATCAGTTTATTGATCAGGCAAAAAATATCACACAATCAATCAATTCCCGCATTCAAAGTAACATCAGAAATATACAGCTAGTTAATAATTTTTATATCAGTTCTAAAAATATTGATGAGTTGGAATTTAAATCTTACACTCAATCTATTTTAAAACATTTCCCAGAATTAGAGCAAATACGCTGGATTAAATTTGATTTAAAAAAAGGATTATATACAGAATATTACGAGAAAAGATCGGATTCGACTACTGATGTCAACTATTTTCCTGATAATTTATTATCACTTTTAACAAGTAATTTTATTTTATCAAATACTTCGGCAATATTTCTCAGAAAAGATAAAAATATACTGGATTTGTATACCTCGGTTTATAAAAACAGTCAGAATCAGCTAATCAATCTTGCTGGGGTTATATCTATATCTATAGCTATTGATAAATTAATTGACAATGTTTTGAATAAAAATCTATATGATATCAACTTGACTATCCTTGAATCTGAAAGCGGTAGACAAATTTATAAAAATACCCCCCGTTCGGATACCAGCATTACGCTACACCATAGTATTAATTTAACTGACCATAAATGGATTTTAACATTTAGTTTTAATAATCATATCGATAATCGGACACATTGGTCAATGTGGTGGGTACTTATCAGTGGACTATTATTTACCAGCTTGTTAGGAACCGGTTTATTACTGCTAACCGGACGTTATTTTGAAATAGAATATGTCGTCAATGAAAGAACTGCGGAACTACAGGCAGCTAAAAATCATGCCGAAACTGCAAATCAGGCAAAATCGCGTTTTATTTCAAATATCAGTCATGAATTGCGTACACCTTTAAATGGTATTTTAGGATTTACACAATTATTAAAAAATAAGCCTAATTTAGTTAATGATGACCGGAAACAAATTAATATAATAGAACATTGTGGCAATCATTTATTGACTCTGATTAATGATCTGTTGGATATTTCCAGAATTGAAACTAATAAAATAAATATTCATTACAAAAACTTTGACTTAAATCTATTTCTAGATGATATTATTTCTATTTTTAAATTAAAATCCGAAGAAAAAAACCTGAATTTCATTGTTAATAAAAATCATCATTTAGATAAAATAATAGCTGATGAAAAGAGATTAAGACAGATTATTACAAATATTCTTTGTAATGCTATTAAATTTACAAACAAGGGATATATAAAATTTATCATTTCAAATGATGATGAGTCCTTAAAATTCATCATAGAAGATTCCGGTTGCGGTATATCTGCACACAATCATGAAATCATTTTTTCACCCTTTGTTCAGGTTAATGATAATAATTTTTCTAAAGAAGGCATTGGCCTGGGACTGGCTATCACACAAGAATTAATTCGCTTAATGGGCGGAAAAATTTCTGTCAGCAGCCAAGTAAATCAGGGGAGTGTCTTTACCGTGGAGATTCCCTTTGTTACGGATACCAAGGAACAGCAAACCTTAATAATAGATAATAATCCGAATGTTAAAAATAACTGTAAAATTAATATCCTGGTAGCTGATGATAATGAAATCAATTTATTATTGTTCAGTCATATTCTGGATGAACTTCATTGTCAGTATGATATTGCAACTGATGGCCGTGAAGCACTACAACTGATAATGGAAAATCGCTATCAACTGGCATTAGTTGATCTGAATATGCCGGTCATGTCGGGGATGGAATTAATTAAGGAAATAAAACAACAGAATATCAGCATTACAACCGTAGCCATTAGCGCTTATGCTGATCAAAATAAAATCAACATGGCGCTAAACTCAGGTTTTAATCATTATTTAACCAAACCAGTAGCTGCTGATGATATTAAAAAACTTATTGTAAGCGTGGATAAAGCTCATGAAACATCATAAACAATTCATAATCAGTACATTTTGTTCTCTCCTCTTACTACTGAGCAACGATACAAGTGCTCAGCAGTGGCCAAGTATAACAATCACCCGTGATAATTTGGCATTGCAATCCAGAATTACAACCGTTTCAATCAGTCATGATCCAGTCTATAAAAGCGGCAAAAAATATCAAGCGTTTCCCTTACAATCTATCATAAAAAAACTGGGAAAAAATTACCCTGCTGACCTGGATCAAGCAGTGATTGTTTTCACTGCAACAGATGGCTACAAGGTTTCCATGGCCTATCCTGACGCTCTGGAAGAACACGGCTATCTGGCATTCAAAGATTTATCAGCACAAAACACCGACTGGACAGCATTCAAGTTTGGCAAAGAACTGATAACACCAGCGCCATTTTATTTGGTCTGGCCTAAACCGGGCATTGATAAGTGGCGCTATCCCTGGCCTTTTCAGTTAACGAATATTTCCATTCAAGCCGCTGGTAATTATTTTGGTAACGCCGCCCCGGTTTCTGCGAAAAAATCCGTCGTTGAAGGTTTTACACTTTTTAGCCGTTATTGCATCCGTTGTCATTCTGTTAATTCCAGTGGTGGCAGCGTAGGTCCTGAATTGAATGTGCCACAAAATGTCACAGAATTATATGATGATAAAACATTGAAAGAACTAATACTGAATGCGTCTGCCTATAGAAACAAGACTAAAATGCCGGTCTTCAACAATATATTGAATGAACAACAAGTTAACAGTATTTTGTCGTACTTTAAATCCATGAAAATTGATAAAATTAATACTAATGAGAGCCGTTAAATACAGTTGCGTTTCTATTCTCTTGTTCACCTCACCGTGGACACACGGAATTGACTGGACCAGCAGTAATGTACAGATTCTTTACGGCAGTGATTTTGAACTGGGTGACAATGATCGTACTACAATCACCGTTGAGCATGCCAATGGCTGGAAATACGGCACTAATTTTTTCTTTGTCGATACGACCAGTCGCAGTGATATAGGTATTGAGGTTTATGCCGAAGTATATTCCTATTTAAGCCTGAATAAGATGACAGGGTTACAGTTCGAGTTTGGAGCGGTTAAAGACATCTCGATTGTGGCCGGTATAAATATCAGCAATAAACCTGAAAATGATAATTTCAAAGCCTATCTGGCTGGTATAAGTTTTGATTTATCCAATGTCTGGTTTGATTTTCTGCAACTGGATATTACCGCCTATAAAGACGACAGTGTTTCAGGCAGGTATGGCATGCAATTTACCCCGGTCTGGAGTCTGCCGTTTACACTTGCTGATGTAAAATTCAAGTTTCGCGGCTTTACTGATTTTAGAACCGGAAATACCAATAATTCCGGAAACTTCCATGTTTTAGCACAACCGCAAATGTTGATAGATGTTGGCGACCTGGCCGGCTGGAAAAGTGATAAAGTTTATATCGGTACTGAGTATTCGTATTGGTATAACAAATTCGGTTTGAAAGGTGTTGTAGAGTCAACTGTACAAGGGATGGTTATTACTTTCTTCTGATATGGAAAGAAATACACGTTTTCTTCCATTAAAAGGTAGAATGTTTCAATTTGACTTAATTTTCATTAAACCCAGTATGCGTACTTCTCAATTTCCACTTAATACCGTTAAAGAAATTCCTGCTGACGCTGAAATCGCCAGCCACAAACTCATGATTCGCGCGGGGTTGATCCGCAAATTAGCTGCTGGACTATATACTTGGCTGCCACTGGGTTTACGGGTCTTACGCAAAGTTGAAACAATCACCCGGGAGGAAATGGAAAAAGCCGGCGCTCTGGAGGTTTTGATGCCCACGCTACAGCCTGCTGAACTATGGCAGGAAACCGGGCGCTGGGAACAATACGGCCCGGAACTGGCCCGCTTACAGGATCGTCATCAACGTGATTTTTGCCTGGGACCAACTCATGAAGAAATCATCACCGACCTGGCCCGCAATGAGCTAAAAAGCTATAAACAACTGCCGATCACTTACTATCAGATCCAAACCAAAATTCGCGACGAAATCCGCCCCCGTTTTGGCATCATGCGTTCCCGCGAATTTATTATGAAAGATGCCTATTCATTTCATATGGATCAGCAGTCTTTACAGGAAACTTATGATGTTATGTATCAGGCTTACAGTAATATTTTTAACCGTTTCGGGCTTGAATTCCGGGCTGTGATTGCTGATTCCGGCTCCATCGGCGGCGCTGTCTCACATGAATTTCATGTTTTGGCTGATTCTGGCGAAGATGCCATCGCTTTTTCTACAGATAGCGACTATGCCGCCAATATTGAAAAAGCAGAGGCGCTTATGCCTGCGGGATTACGGGCAGAAGCGACACAAACGATGGAACAGGTTGATACCCCTGAACAACATTCTATTGAGGATGTTAGCCGATTTTTCAATCTATCCCCGCAACAATGCCTGAAAACCCTGATTGTTAAAGGTGAAGACGAGACCCTGGTTGCCCTGTTATTACGAGGCGATCATGAACTGAATGATCTAAAAGCTGAAAAAATTGACGGCGTGGCATCCCCCTTACAATTTGCTGATGATAATGAAATTTTGTCAGCATGTGGTTGTCATCCCGGTTCTATAGGTCCTATTGGTCTGGATATTCCAATAATTGCTGACCGCAGTGTCACCTTGATGTCTGATTTTATCTGTGGTGCCAATCAGGATGAACAACACTATCAAGGGGTTAACTGGGAACGTGACCTACCCTTGCCTTCAAAAATTGAAGATATACGAACCGTTGTTGAAGGCGACCCCAGCCCGGACGGTAAAGGTTCTTTAACCATTGCCAGAGGCATTGAAGTCGGACATATTTTTCAACTGGGTGACAAATACAGTAAAGCAATGGATGCCGCCGTCACCAATGAATCGGGTAAAAATCACATCATCCTCATGGGCTGCTACGGAATCGGTATTTCCCGTGTGGTAGCTGCGGCGATCGAACAAAGCCATGATCAAAACGGGATTATCTGGCCAAATGAGCTGGCGCCGTTTCAGGTTGCCCTGTGTCCCATGAATATGCATAAATCAGATCGGTTGCGGGATGCCGCTGAAAAAATCTATCAGGATCTACAGAATGCCGGTATTGATGTACTTTTTGATGATAGAAAAGTACGCGCCGGCTTCATGTTCTCGGATATGGAATTGATCGGTATCCCTCATCGTATCGTTATCGGTGATCGTGGACTGGATAAAGGCACTGCAGAATACAGAGCCAGAACGGCGCGGGAAAATCTGGATATTCCTTTAACAGAGATTGTTGAGTTTATTAAAAACCAGTTAGGCATGAAGCCAAATAATCCATGCAACTGACGAATGCAGGGGGCAAATATGCTTCCCCCTGCACACCCAGGATGTCTCTCTTAACCTTGACAATATCTGCACATTTGCCTACATGGAGGTATACTTCGCGCGGTTACGGATACGGAATTTATAACGAGTTGTTTTTTGTCGAGAGCAAGGCGCTGAAACAGGCGCATAGCAAGCTATGTAACTGTTTTAGCACAGCTTACACGTTCCTGCTCATTAAGTACCTACATCCATGTAGGCAACCCAGCTATCGGCACAAAATCAGCCGTTAGGAAACCGCATCCGTGACCGCGCAAAGTATAAGGTGCTTGGCGATAACATTGCGCATTAGGACAACTCAGGAGTTGCGTAGTGGTGTGCTATGGGGACGCGGTAGCTTCATCATATTTACATAGCTCAATACGGATAAAAAGAAACGAGCACTAAAACACTTAAAAAATGATACCCAACATTCATTTAGTCATTATAAAAAAATTACTGTTTGCGGGCACTTTAGTTGCGATTGTCGTTTCAGTAATAGCACTTTATATTGAACTGGAACGTATTGAGAAAAACGTTGTTCATACCGCTTATGAAGAATCGATACAGTATATCGATTTTTATAATCAATACACTCATAATCAAAACGCGAAAAGCTTTCAGATTTTTCAGAAAGAAATAGACGATAGACTCAAAGCCAGCCATTTCATAATTCTTGAATTTTATACTGAAAAACATGATTTACTGCTAAGTGCAGGAACGGTTAATGTTGATGAAATCAGTCATGAACTTATGCGTAAAGACCATAAAGTACAGATGGATGATAACGTCAATTACAAAACTTATTTTGCCCATAACGCTTATAAAAATGAATTGTATATGGAAGTTGAAATCCCGTTAACAAAGAAAGGATCTACACAGATTAAAGGCTTTTTAAAAGGCATTTACAAACTTTCTTCGACAGAAATTATTGCCATAATCTACGATGCTGTTTTTGTATTGGCGCAATATATTGCAACGGTTATTTTTACCACCCTGGTACTTTACCCGATTATAATTTTACTCAATAAAGATCTGCTAAAAAGTGCCAACGATTTATCCCATGCCAATATTAATCTCCTTAAAGTACTGGGTGGAGCAATCGCCAAACGTGACAATGATACCAATGTACACAATTATCGCGTTACTATTTATGCTATTTGCCTTGCCCAGGCGCTCAAGCTGGACACTTCCCAAATAAAAGCTCTTATTAAAGGCGCTTTTTTGCATGATGTCGGTAAAATCGGTATCAGAGATAATATACTTTTAAAACCGACAGAGCTTGAAGATGATGAGTTTAAGGAAATGCAGAGACATGTCATTTATGGCGTCGAAATTATTAAAAACAGTAAATGGCTAACTGATGCTACCGATGTAGTGAAATTTCATCATGAAAAATTTGATGGTTCGGGGTATTTAAGTGGACTTACAGGTAAAACAATTCCACTTAACGCACGAATCTTTGCAATTGTGGATGTATTTGATGCATTGACTTCCAAACGACCTTATAAAAATGCATTTTCTTTTTCAGAATCAATGGCCATCATTAAGAAAGGCGTAAACACTCACTTTGACCCGGAATTAGTCCATACTTTTGAGCAAATAGCTGAAAACTTGTATTCCAAAATCATAATGTTGGAAACAGAAGATGCCCTTAGCAAAGAACTTGATTTGCTAATGGATGATTATTTTATGCTTTAATCAACAAATCTCTGATCTATTTATTCCATCGATATTTTCTAAAATGGGGCACTCCTGCTGACTGCAACAACAAGCGCCAAGCAATAATTGTAATTCTTGACGCAACACATTCAACTCCGCTATCTGCTGTTCAATATCATCCAGTTTTTGTTGCGTCATTAGGCGGACATCTTCACGCATTTCAAACAGGGCTTTAATTTTATTCAGTGTGAAATTCATCATTTTTGCGCATAGGATAAATTTTATTCGGGGAAGATCCAATTTTTCATATAAGTGTAATGGCTAAATGACCGCCAACCTTCAGGACACCACTCCCCGATCAGGTCTGGCAACAATTCCTTAAATAAGCAACCAGATGACTGCTATTTGATCGGCTCCCTGTCTACAGAGCTTTGCAACTGTTTAAGTTGCCCCTGAATAACCGACTTTTCCTGGAGAATAACCTTGTTTTCGTCGGTTAATAAGGCGACCTTGTCCTTAGCTACTCCTAATTCGACCTCCATGTTTTTCAATGCCTGGGTTAATAGCGCGATCTCTTTGTCGTCTGCAGATTGCTGGTTCGTTATCTTAGCTACTTTTTCTCGAAGCGCTTCATTTTGATGATGTGACTCTCGTCTCTTTGTCAAAGAAGCTTCGAGTTCGCGGTTCAAGATCTGTATCTCCTCAGTTTTCTTACCCAGCGCAAGCTGAAGCGTGTGATTACTCTCGTTTAATTTATTGGTGGTTTTTTGAAGCTCCGCATTGGCCTCTAATAAATTGGATATCCTCGATTCCGACTGGGAAAGCTGATTACTTAGAACCTGTATTTGACCATGTAACTGCTGGTTAGTTGTTCGGAATTGTTCCCGCTCCTGTTGTCGATCTTCTGCCGTTCGTTGTTGGTAGTGTTCAAAATGGTCTCGGATATCCCGATTTTCCTGTTTAAGATCTTCCATTGTTGCCTTCAGTTCTGCAACGCGGGACACGGCTTCATCCCGTTGAGATTCGCTCTTTGCAATGGCAACACGCGCATCTTCCAAGGATTGGCTTAAGGAGCTCTTTTCCTTCGACAAACGTTGTATTTTCTGCTCCATGTCCTGCTGGCTAGACGTGAACTGGGTAATAGTATTGCGAGTTTCTGTTAGTTCTCTTCGTAGATCCTCATTAATAGCCTGGAATTCCTGCTTGGCCTGTCCAATCTTATGCTCGGCCATTTTCTGCACGCGTTCATGGAGTGATTTAACGACCTCGACCAAGTCGTTGGGGAGCCCACTGACATCGGCGGCATTCCCATTATACGATCGCCAACGCTTGAGTAGCGGTGCGATGGTACTTTTGCTACCGGTCCCCAGGTACTCACGGACCCGATCAACTGTTGGTTCCTGGCCTCGGATTTTAATCGCCTCTGCGGCTTTGGTGACATCAATGTAGGTAACCCCAGCACGAGCCATAGTTGTTTCCTCTCGGATTATTTAATATCATATTACGTAATACGTAATATAACATTATTTTAGTGATTTTCAAATTTTCTTGAACATCTATAAATAACCAACGATAATAACACTTATCGCTGGTTATACTTAAAATTGGGAATATAATCGCTTGTACCAACGGTACACGGGCGGGTATTCAGCAACTCACTTTGAGAAAATAGTATGGATAAAAAACAGTCAGAATCAGAACTAAACCTGCCATTACGTAATGAACAATCGACTATTCCGGCCCTGTCGGAGACCGAATCGTTGCGGCAATATCTCCAGGCGGCCACATCCGATAACACCCGTAAAACCTACCGTTCGGCAATTCGTCAGTTTGAAAAATGGGGTGGCCGACTGCCTACAGACCGAGATACCCTTGCGCGTTATCTACTAGCCAAGGTGAACTCCCTCAATCCTCGCACCTTGGACCTTCACCTCACTGCCATCAGTCAATGGCATCACTACCAGGGTTTGGTTGACCCTGTTCGTGATCCCCTGATTCGAAAAACCATGGATGGCATACGTCGCACTCATGGCAAGCCCAAACAGAAAGCCAAGGCTTTGCGCCTGGAGCACATTGCTCAAATGGTAGGCCATCTACGTCAACTACCGGATACTCAAAAAAAGTGGCGTGATATAGCTCTGTTACTGACAGGTTTTTTTGGAGCCTTTCGGCGAAGCGAATTGGTGGCCATCCAGGTCAGCGACCTGGTTTGGGAACCTGAAGGACTGATTATTCAGCTGCCTCACTCAAAGACCGATCAGCAAAGCGAAGGTTTACTACGTGCACTACCCTTTGGCTCGACGGCCGTTTGCCCCGGCAAGGCAATTAAAGCCTGGCTTGAAGTCGCTGGTATTGTGGACGGCCCTGTGTTTCGCCCGATAAATCGCTGGAATCATATTTACTCTAAGCCCTTGAATTCCGGAGCAATTAACGATCTGCTAAAAAACCTGGGAAAAGCCTGTAATTTTGAGTTTATCCCTGAACTCAGTAGCCATAGCTTTCGCCGAGGTCTATCCACTTCAGCGGCCCGAGAACATGTGGATTTTGAGTTGATTAAAAAGCAAGGAGGCTGGAAAAGTGATGCTACTGTCTGGGAATATATTGAGGAAGGCCAACAACTCAAGGATAACGCCGCAGTGATATTAATGGAGAAAATGGCGGCTCTACTTCACACGGGTTGATGTCAAGTAAATGCAGATTTTTGACAGCCTTCCTTGACTTAGAGTTGGCTCCAATAATTATCATGGTCTTGTAACAGTTATAGAGAAGATCCTCTACATGGCAAAAATCACAGTATTGCTTGCGGCAAAACTATTGCTGACTCCTTCCGCCGTTGCCACAGCGCATGACCCTGTGTCTCATACCTGAAGTGGCAAAGACGAATGCTGGGCATCAATCACTACGGCCGTGTTTGCTGCCTATGCATTACTGCCCATCACACTTTGGCTGAAATCCTGATATTTGAAGAGGAGATCACAATGAATCGATTACGTTTACTGTTGTTTTTACTGTTACTGCTAACGAGGTTTTTGCGCTATCCGGTAAACAGCCATAGTATGAGTATTATGGCAAGATGAAGGTATTAAAAGTATGACCGACCCACACGTAGTCGTTGTTAAATTACTGACAGCCTCGGACTGTGGCCGTTGCCAAAAGGCCAGAACACTGGCGAAAGAGGCGATCACCGAACTGGGCGACAGCCGCGTTCACTATCGGGAAATCAATGTCGTGGACGAAATTGATTACGCGGTCCGGCTTGGTGTGATGAGTACACCTGCCATCGCACTGAATGGCGACCTGGTGTTTCCCGCGCCGCCCTCCAAGGCCAAACTGCGCCAGGCGATTCTAACAAAATTGGCCGAACTATGATGGATACTGCGGCTTGGATACAGATGGGCGGGCTCGCCGGGGTAGGTGCAGCATTGTTGGCCGGGTTCCTGTTCAGCTTCACCCCAGTGGCCTTCGCCTCGATTCCAGTGGTGTTGGCCTGTGTCACCCGCGCACGGGCGTTTCGGGAAGCGATGAGTTATGGCAGCGCCTTCGCTGCCGGCTTAATATTGACCCATGTGATACTGGGCGTGGGTGCCGCATTGGGTGGCGCCTGGGTACAAGATCTGCTTAGCCGTTGGTGGGGCGTGGTTCTGGGGCCACTGTTGATCCTGCTCGGCCTGTTATGGACTGGCTGGCTCAGGCTGCCACTGCCCTGGATACCACTGCGCGGCAAGCGTACCGCCACGCTTTGGGGCGCTTTTGTACTGGGCATGCCTTTTACCGTGGGGATTTGTCCGGTGTGCTCGCCGGGACTGTGGATTGTTCTGGGCGTTAGCGCTTCGATCGGTTCCGTGGCCTATGGAGCGCTCCTGATGCTGGCATTTGCCATTGGGCGAGTGATCCCCCTGGCCATTGGAGCCATCAGCATCGGCTGGCTGGAGAATCTTCAATCGGTGGGACGCTGGCGTCGCGTTTTCGAAATGTCAGGCGGGATTACCTTGATTGCAGTGGGAATTTATTTGCTTAACGAATACTACTTCTGGATTTGAATGATGATGAGAATTGGCAAGGTCGTGGAAAGCTTGGATATCAGTGCCGATACCCTGCGTTATTACGAAAAAATTAGGCTGATGCCCAAGGTTCACCGCAATAACGGCGGCGTGCGTTTTTACAACGATAGGGATCTTTCTCGCCTGCGTTTTATCAAACGGGCGCAAAAGATGGGGTTCAGCCTGAAGGAAATTGCTGCGCTACTCAGTTTTAGAGAAAACCCACAACGGGCCAAACCTCAGGTACGGGAATTAGCGTACCAGAAATTGACGGAAATTGAGGAGCATCTTGCTGAACTTTCCACACTGCGGGACGAGTTACGGCTTTTAACCAACCTGTGCGGCGCCAGCGCGGAAGGTTGTCCCATTCTCGAATCATTCAATCATGATGAGAAGGATTCCTAATCTTCAAAAGATCCACGTAAAAAACAAATAATCATGACCGCTATACACAAAACCACTTATCCAATATTGAGATCCCTGTCTACGGCAGAGGAGCCAGTTTCGACCATACCAGAACCCCAAAAACAGGTTCATTTCATTTACAGCCCTGTCATCAGTCATGCTCCGGTCTCCATTTCTGAATACGGTTATTTCCATAATCAACAGCAAACACTGTGCCGTCATCGGCAACCGCAACAGCAATAACATGGTTGAATTGGCCTGGTTTATTTCCTTCATCGCCAAAGTCGCTCAAAAACACCCCCTTGGCAGTAAATTTCTGAACGCGGTTGTTGTAAAAATCAGCGACAAATAGATTGTTTGATCTATCAATGGCAATTGATGTCACCGTGGCAAACCAGCCATTGAAAGGTCCAAAGATATTCATGGCAAACGGACCGCCCCATTTGCGCAAAAACTTACCCGAACTGGAAAATACCTGTATTCTGTCATTATAGCCGTCTGCAACATACAACAAGCCATCCTTATTCAGCGCAACACCGGTCGGATAATTGAATTCACCCGCCCATATACCAATCTTGCCGGTATTTCCCCATTGTCTGATAAACCTACCTTTTGCAGTAAGATGTTGAATACGTTGATTGTAAAAATCAGCGACAAACAAGCTTTTGTCAGCGGCAATGGCAACCCCGCCCGGCGCATTAAATTCTCCGGGGCCATCTCCTGATTTACCGATACTGCGGAGTGGTGTTCCATCAAGGCCAAAAATCTGAATTCTGTTATTCCAGTAATCGGCAACGTAGAGTTCATTTTGATTGATAGACAAATTCATGGGCCGACCTAGCTGTCCCCACCCACTTCCTTTGGTACCGAATTGACGTTTGAAGCGACCGTCATAATCGAAAACCTGAATACGGGCATTTCGCGCATCACTGACAAACACTTCCGATTCAGTAACGGCAATCCCGGTCGGATCATTGAATTGGCCGGGCGCTAAGCCCTTCTTGCCCCAAGCTGTCACAAAAACATAGGGTGGTTCCTTAGCATTGGGTGTCCATAGCAAATACAGCAAAACAGCCACAGCTGTGATACTTAATAATAAGATAGGCAAATATTTGGAACATATCCGTAATGTCATAACCCCTAACCTCTCAAAAATTGACCCGAAATCCGCTTCTCACGATATACTCATTTTCCAGAGCGGTTCCATTGAGATCCTGAACCACCGGCAATTGAACCACAGCCTCAAAAACCCAACGCCTGGTGACATATTGCAACCCCGGCGTCAGAAACCAGCGTGTTCCTCCCGAGTCTGAATCAAATTTGCCGCTTACCTGATTTTTTTCCTTGACAATCAGGTTGCTTTCGAATACTCCGTATAAAAATCCGGGTACACCGGCATCCAGAGTTGTCGGCCAGAGCCGATATTGCAGGGCTGCATCAAAACGGATCTCATCTCCGGCAGCAAAACGATTGCTGTGTCCGTTCCCTCGATAGGAAATCTGTCCATCGATTTCATAATCCAAAGTCTGATAAGATGCAACCACGCCACCGGAAGCATCCCAGGACGAGGAACCAGTTTGAACACTCGGCGGCAGCCTGCCGAGACTGTCCTGTTTATTATCCTTTCCACTAGGCGCCTTGAATCCTGCAAATGGAGCGATGCGTAACGTCCGTCCACGCCAGTCCCGCTGAAAAATAGTGTAACGAGCAAATAGACTAACATCACCCAAACCATCGGCGCTACGATTATGACGCTGACCGGAAACGGAAAGATCAAGCTGCTTATTGACATACGGCAATACACCAAATACGGCAAGTTTTCCAGTTATCCCATAACCCAGAACAGAAACAGCTGACCACGCGCTACGATCGCGGTCAACTGCAGCCGGATCAGTTCCCGATTGATTCACGATAAACTGTTCGCGGAACACAAATTCACCTTTAGCCACCGGCAATGCAGTGTTAAAAGTAACGGGTGCGCTCCAGCTAATTCTGATCATCAAGATACAACTGGAAACTATCAAAAAAATGATTTTTTTCATAAGGTATCGCATCCTGAATTACAACTACTTGATAGCTTTTTCATTTTCTTGCTGTAAACTGAATGAGCGTAGAGTGAAACCCGCATCCATTACAGCCTTTTGCACTTGTGGTTCACTAAGAACAGCATCATCGTTCATGTTTATAATGACTTGAGCATTTTTTATATCAACTTTAACATTATTAACCCCCTGGAGATTGCTCAGTTTTTTCTCGATACCATAAGCACAAAAAGGGCACCCTAAGCCGTCAACCTGTAGAGCATAGACTGCCCCTGCCGCATGTGATAACGGCATCCATAACAAAAAAATCAACAAAACAAATACACCTTTAAATTTCATGTTCGTCTCCTGTCTGTTTTATGTATTAACACAAATACAATTCTACAACCTAAAGCTGACTCCAGGTCAAATTCAGCAACCCTGTCTTCAAAAATAATAAATAGCTTGACTCTGTTCTTAGGTACGGAGTTTAGAATCAAAAGTCATAGATTTTCTAGTTGTATATATCTATGAACCATTAATGGAGTTAATTTCAAAGAACAATAAAATAGTTGATGGACTTAACTCCAATTGCAAATTAACTGTCTTTATAAAGCAGCAGGTAAAAGTTATGAAAAATAAAACTGTAAATTTACAGAGTGCCTTTATTTTGGCGCTGGGAATGTTAATTACCGGTGTATTTAATACAGCGAAGGCACACGAACAAAACATTAACTCTCTGGATGCTAATACTCAAATTCGCTCTCCGGTTACACATGGGTTTTGGTTTCAAAAACTCGTTACATTTGGAGAGGAATGGTATCGCGGTCGTTTAATCGAACAAGATTCACACAATGAAACGGGAGAATTGCCTGATGCGAGTGACCCTGATGGACATCAAGGTTTTACCGCAATAAATGCCACCCGTTGGTTAATTGGTCATCACTGGTTTGGTGATGATGAAGTAGCTGAAGAGCAACTTTACTCCAGAAATCCAAATTGGTTTTTCGATTCCAATAATCCTAGCAATTCTGTAATGGGCATATTTGCAATGTTTCGTTGGGGTCTGCTTAACGAAGCAGAAGCCCGTCTAGCCATTCATAATATGATTAAATCATATGCAGATCGTGAATATTCAATTCTTCTGGATGGTGTGTGGATATATGCCATGTCTGACCTGTCGTCTACTGATTTTACAATCAACGATGGTTCGAGAGCGGTTCCCAACCCCCTAGCTTTGTCTGAAGAAAAGGCAATACGGTATGAAATAGGTGTCATCATGACACATCATTTCTTTGGTCGTAATCGCAATAATACAGTTCGGACAATGGACAAAATTTACGATAGACTGGTATCTATACTGCAGGAATTAAACAACAATACAATAACGGATAAAGACGCTCGTTTGGCAATAGTCCGGTTAGTTCGTGGGAAATGACAACTTAAATCTAACATAGGCATACACAAAACCTAAACTCTTCAGTCAAACTTCTTGTAAAGATAAATCCGTTCGTCTTGAGCCTGTCGAAGGAAGAACGGATTTTCTTTGAGGGTAAACGAAATGTTTCAACCCAATCTTTATACCTCAACCTAACTTTCTTCCTGAGACTCCAGCACTTGTATCAGGCAAGAAAAATTCTAAAATAAAAGCATGATAACAAAACAATCGACACAGGGTTTATATGCCATTCCAACTAATTTGATCATGGGGTTTCTGGGGGTTGGTAAAACCACGACCATTTTAAATTTGTTGAAAAATAAGCCTGAAAATGAAAAATGGGCTGTATTAGTCAATGAATTTGGATCGGTCGGTATTGATGGTGCAATCTATTCCGCTCAAGACACATTTGTAAAGGAAATCCCCGGCGGATGCATGTGCTGTGCAGTGGGCGTCCCATTACAGGTTGCTGTGAATCGATTGTTACGAGAAGCAAAACCTGATCGCTTGTTGATAGAACCTTCCGGATTAGGACATCCACGCCGTATATTGGATACCTTGAATACGGATTATTTTAAAGATGTATTAAAGATTCTTGCCAGCATCTGTCTGGTTGATCCTCGTAAGCTGAATGACAGCCGCTATACCAGCAATGAAAACTTTATTGATCAAATTGCTCTTGCTGATGTATTAATTGCCAATAAAACAGACTTGTCCGATCTCGATTCTTTACAACAATTTAATGAGTGGGGCAGTCGTAGTCAACCTGCCAAGAGTATCGTTTCTCAGTCAATCCAGGGTCAAATAAACAGTGAATGGCTAAACCTGCCGAGAAATCCAGATAGAAAGCCCGTGTTTCCTCATGCGCATTCACACCTGCAAACAGATAAACAACAGGACGTGAATACAGAGGATACTACCCACTATCAACGCCTGGAAAATAGCACCGATAGTTTCCAAAGTTGCGGTTGGATCTTTCCTAAAGATACGGTATTCAACTTTTGCCAATTAAACAACTATATTCAGCAGATTTCAGCAGCAAGACTAAAAGGGATTTTCGCAACAGAAAAAGGCTGGTTCATCTTTAACTGCAGTGACGGCTTGCTGACTGTTACCAAAACCAACAGTGGTAATGACAGTCGGGTAGAATTTATCTTAGAGCGCGGAAAATGGGATGAGATAGAAAAACGGTTAAAATTATGTATTCAATAATCTACCAGACTATGAAATTTATTTGTAACTGTTCAGTATATATACGTATTTAATATCAGTCACTTACTCCAGAAGACGCCGTAAATACGTCCATGTAGGCTTGAATGTGGCATCCATGCCACAGTCACTTCTTCCGCAAGCAATTGATATTAAAGACTTACTGTTCATTTAAATACACTGACTAGCAACATTTATTTTTTCACCACAGAGAACACAGCGTATTTTATCCTGAGATTTCTCTGCTCTCTGTGTTATTTATGAACGCCCATACCACTTGAGTGTTGTAATTCCTACCTTCACTGCAGCCTACGAGCTATTGGTTTCAGTTTCATGATACATTTTTAGCCTTTAATAACCTCAATCCATTAGCAACCACCAATAATGAAGCGCCCATATCGGCTGCAATAGCTTCCCATAACGTTGCCATTCCTGCGAAAGCCAAAATAGCAACAGCGGCTTTCAGGGTGAGTGCAAAGATAATATTCTGCCGAATAATGGCCAATGTTCTTTTTGAATGCTTAATGAGCCAGGGCAGTTTGGAAAGGTCATCCCCCATTAAGGCGATATCGGCTGTTTCTATGGCGGCATCTGACCCCATGACGCCCATGGCGATACCCAGACTGGCTCTACCCAAGGCTGGTGCATCATTAATACCGTCGCCGATCATCGCCACCTGACCGTATTGATCGACCATTTGACTGATAACTTCAACCTTGTCTGCCGGTAACAATTCAGCATAAACTTTGTCCAATCCGGTTTGTGAGGCAATATTTTCTGCGGTCACCTGATTGTCACCGGTCAGCATTGCCAATTGTTTTATACCGCATTGCTTAAGGGCCTGTAGAACCGAATTGATTCCCTGCCTTGATTGATCTGCCAAAGCAATCAGACCGCATACATGCTGGTCATTGCCAATGGCAATAACGGTTTGTCCGGTTGTTTCCAATGCGATTGCCTGTTCGCTAATTTCCGGGGTTTCCTGATTGCGCTCTAAAAGATAACGCCGTGACCCAAGCCAAAAATCAGTACCGTTAAAAAGTCCGGTAACACCTTTGCCCGGCAAAACGGTCACATTGTCAGCGCTGGCAACCGCAATCCCCTGATTCTCCGCATAATCTAAAATAGCTTTGGACAAAGGATGGTGACTACGTGCTTCCAGCGCAGCGGCACGACTGAGCAACTCCTGATTACTATGGTTGTTAAAAGGATAGATACCGGTCACTGTCGGTTCGCCACAGGTCAAGGTACCGGTTTTATCAAAAGCGATCGCCTTAAGATGGCCGGGTATTTCTATATAAATACCACCTTTTATCAAAATACCTTGTCGGGCGGCACAGGCTAAAGCGGCAACAATGCTAACCGGTGTTGAAATAACCAGCGCACAGGGACAGGCTATAACTAACAATACCAGGGCACGATAAAACCACTCACTCCAATCACCTGCTAACAATAAAGGCGGAACAATAAAGACTGCCAGCGCTAACAACATCACTATCGGTGTATAAATGTGAGCAAACCGTTCCACCCATTGTTCAGCTTCGGCGCGTTTGCTGTGAGCTTCTTCAACCAGCCGAATAATATGTGCCAATGTAGTATCAGATGCAGGTTTCGTTGCCTTTATTTCCAGCACGGCCTCGCCATTAATAGTACCGGCAAAAACCTCATCACCAACCTGTTTCGTCACGGGGATACTTTCACCGGTAATAGGCGCCTGATTAACCGAACTGCTACCCGTGAACACCTTGCCATCCAGAGGAATTTTGCCACCTGGTTTGACAATAAATAGCGTTCCAACATTAACTTCGGCAGCAGGTACGGTGCTTTCCTGTCCATTTTTATCCTTAACGGTAACCGATGATGGCGCCAGATCTAGTAATGCTTCCACTGCATGACGGGCGCGCCCGATACTCCAGCTTTCAATAGCTAATGACAGGGAAAACAAAAAACTGACGGCTGCCGCTTCAAACCATTCATTGATAACCA
>CAYYSO010000020.1:0-22582 GCA_964474415.1 uncultured Methylomarinum sp.
GCGTATAAAAATCAGCCTTTATTAATAAATTGATTAATCCCGTGGACGGTTACACTTTAAACTACCATAAATATACAAAATAAGAACATGACATCAAGAGTAACTGAACAACACAAAAAAGAATTTGAAGAAAATGGTTTTTTTGTTTTAGAGGGTGTTTTGAGTGAGTCCGAGGTAACTGAAGTACGTAAAAAGGTCATGAAAATTGCACAATTTGAAATAGATAATAATATTGCACATTTTTATGATGAAAAAGGGGCTGCTCAGCGCGTTTGGAACTTATTAAATAAGGATGCTATTTTTCGAGAGCTTATTCAACGACAGGTTATATTGGAAACTATGGATTGGATTTTCGATCGTGATACTCCTCATCAAAAGTACTATCTAAGTAGTTTTCAAGCCCACATTCTTCACCCTGGTGCAGAGAGAATGAAATTACATATTGATACTCCCGTTCCTGAGCCTTTGCCAGATTGGGTCATAAAAGCCAATACAATATGGGTTCTTGATGAATTTACTGATTTAAATGGTGCAACAGAATATTTACCAGGAAGTCACAAACTAAAATATAAACCTTCATTGGCTGATCAATCTAGAAATGACCTAACGGTTTCATCAGCTCCACTAGGCTCAGTACTTGTAATTCATGGAGCATTATGGCACCGCGCAGGCAAGAACAGTTCCAAATCCAAACGTACATGTCTTTTAGGTAGTTTTGCAGCAAGTTATGCCCGAGAAATTGCTAATGAAGAAAATTATTCTATTGTCCTTGATCCAGCAATTATTGATGATTCAACAGATGAACTGCGTGCAATTCTTGGACTTGGTCATGGTATCAGACAAGGGAGTGTAGGTTCGACCACCAAGCCTGATTAAAATATGTCCTATCACGGTGAAAAGGTTACAATTGTTATACCTCTATTCAATGCAGAAAAAACAATTGAAAAATGTATTAGCTCTCTAAAGGAACAGTCTTACCATAACTTACAAGTCATTCTTGTCGATGATGCTTCATCGGATCAATCAGTGAGAAAAGCTCTCGAATGTATTGGTTCTGATGACAGGTTTTTAATTCTCATGCAGGATAGCAACAAAGGAGCCTCAGCAGCTAGAAATTTAGGAATTAAGCGTGGTGATGGTGACTTCCTCTTCTTTTTGGATGCCGATGATTGGCTTGAACATGATGGCATTGAAAAGCTGGTTACATTAGCTAAAAAAACGGGTAGTGATCTCATCTGTTCAAGTCATATTCAAGATTTTGAAAATGAATCAAGAAAGAAATATGATGGCGCACCAAGTAAGGATTATATATTTACTAAAAATGACTTGATTATTTACATTAAAAATTATCTTAGAAGCCCCTATAAATTTACTCTTTTAGTTCATTGTTGGGGGAAGCTATATAATCTCAACATAGTTAAAGATAATGATGTTTGTTTCAATGAGAACCTTTCACAGCTAGAAGATGTAAATTTCAATTATCAATACCTGCTCTATTGCAATAATATAGCATACAAAAACTCTTTTATTTATCATCATCATATTTCTTCCACATCACAATCTTTAAGCACAATGATGGGGACAGAAACAAATGCTATTCAAAAAAACTTGCTTGCTTTTTCTGCTATAGAGCATTTTATTGATCTACATGATGATGAAGAATTAATTAATTCTGAAGAAGAGGTGTCACATTTATTTATCACA
Organism: uncultured Methylomarinum sp.; assembly: GCA_964474415.1. Lineage (GTDB taxonomy): Bacteria > Pseudomonadota > Gammaproteobacteria > Methylococcales > Methylomonadaceae > Methylomarinum. The sequence goes on from CAYYSO010000020.1 coordinate 1,705, forward strand.
ACTATGATAATAACCATCATTCGCCTTTGTAAAAGTATGATGCGGACTCCGTCAATAAATACATATAAAACAATTTCTGCAATATCAAAATCGCCTGATATATCTAAAAAAATAAAATTCCATACTCCAGGGCCGGACGAAAGTCTACTTATTTTTTACGCTTTAAAAACCAAAATACCAATACTAGTTTTTATTTCCGGTCTGATTCGCGCCTATATATTATTAATGAAGTCACATAAAAAAACATAAAATGAAACAGACATTACCCCGTATACCAAAAGACTTTGATGGTTTTAGGATATTTGTAGCCAACAATGATTTTCCTGTTTTTATATTTGGAGCTGATATTGTAGGTAAAATTCTGGCCGAATTATTAAAAAGTTATGGCATGGTTATCAATGCATTTATTGACAACAATAAAAACAAATGTGGTATGGAAGTTGGGGAAATTCCGATTAAACATGCATCAGAATTATCAAAAGAAAATACTGATTCAATCATTCTAATCGCATCTACATATATCGCTGATATTATAGTTCAGCTTGAAGATATGGGTTTTTTTAATTGGCTGCCCATCTATAACATTCTTGAAGACAAGAAAAATACTAATTTAGAAAAATTTCTAGTTGGCGATCTTCGATTTAATCATTCTGGAGGGCAATTCACAAAAGACTTCGATAGTTTTGTATTGTCCAATATGATTAATTCCCAGAAAAAATATCTAGACCCTGAAAAGCTGTTTATACGTAGTATTGATCTTATTCTAACGGAAAAATGTTCACTGAAATGTAAAGACTGTTCTAACTTAATGCAATATTACGAGAAACCAGTCAATATTAGTCTTGAAGAACTTTATCAAGATCTAGATGACTTATGTGTTGTTGTTGACGAGATCAATGAAATAAGAATTATAGGTGGTGATCCATTTATTCATAAAGAGTTTGATAAAGTAGTCAAACGTGCTGTGAGCTATAAGCAAATAAACAAAGTAGTGATTTATACCAATGGTACAATTTGTCCGCCAGAAGAAAGAATTGCACAAATGGTCGATATGAAAACATTTGTGTTTATAACAACATATGGGAAATTATCACGTAATGCCGATAAACTTGGGTCCATGCTAGAAAAACATGGTATTCCATTCAATATTCAGGATGCTTATGGTTGGACTGATTGTGGAGAAATAAAATTACATAACCGTAGTGATAATCAGCTGAAAGAAGTCTTCAAGTTTTGTTGTGCTAAACACTTCACAACCCTCACTGATGGAAAAATATTCCGCTGCCCTTTCGCGGCAAATATTGAACGCCTTAATGCTATGCCGGAAACACCAAACAGTTATATTTCTATAAGTGGTATATCGCAACAATCAGCAACCATAATCCAACAAAAAAAACGGGATTTATCTCATTATTTACGGAATATTACTTATATACCTGCATGCAATTTTTGTAATGGTCGAACATATGGTGACCCGGAGATTCAACCTGGCGTTCAAACTAAACACCGAATTGAATATAGAAAATATGATTGAATTATAGAAATAGAAGCCGATGCAAGTCTATGAATATTAACAAAGCAATAGCTATTCTTGAAGCAGAAATATTCGATCCGAAAATAGGGTTGCCGGATGAAATATTTCAACTGGTGAGCCGCTTAACCCCTTTGGTTAATGTTGATTTACTCATTAGAGATGAAAACAATCGTATTCTTCTTGCCTGGCGTGATGACCAATATGCTGGCAAAGGTTGGCATGTACCTGGTGGCATTGTGCGTTATAAGGAAAGCCTGGAAACAAGAATACAAAAAACAGCTGAAAGGGAGATTGGGGCCAAAATACAATTTAACCCAGAGCCAATTGCTATAAATCAACTTGTTTGTAAGCATAAAAATAGAGGACATTTTATTTCACTATTATTTGAGTGTGTCCTAAGTTCAAACTTTGTTCCTACCAACACTAATTTATTGCAAAATGACCCGGGTTATCTATCGTGGCATAACACTTGTCCTGATAATCTTATAAGTGTACATGAAATATATCGAAAATATATTTAATTGTATTCTGGTGTGTCCCGGAAAACTATTGACTCATTATATGTTGTTAATGGCGGCGGATTCTGGGGCGTGTGTTGTATCAATTCTTTAAGTTTTTGCCTATATAGATAATGGAGAATGATGTGTCTGATAAGAGATGCAGGGTATGTTATCAAAGGTTATTTAGCGAACCAATTTTGCAATACAAAAATATGCCTAAGTCTGCGCAATTTTTACCTGGTGCGTATGAAGTCACTCAGGATAAATGTGTAGATATAGATATTTGTCAATGTTCTGGGTGTGGTTTGATTCAGCTTAGTAATGAACCTGTTTTTTACTATAAAGAAGTGATTCGTACAGCAGCTGTGTCTGCAGAGATGATTAATTTTAGACAGGAGCAATTTAGTCAATGGATTGAACGCTATTCGTTATATGGAAAAAAGATTATTGAAATAGGATGTGGAGCAGGTGAGTTCTTGAAAATAATGCAAGGAAACAGCGTGCATGTATTTGGGTTGGAACAGGGAGTTGAATCTGTAAAGAGATGTATTGAACAAGGGCTGATTGTTGAACAAGGATTTATAGATAATGAATCCCATAAACTTGATAACGCCCCTTTTGATGCTTTCTATATGTTAAATTTTCTTGAGCATTTGCCTGACCCTGATTCTACGTTAGAAGGGATCGCTCATAATTTAGCTGACGGTGCAATAGGGCTTGTTGAGGTACCTAACTTCGATATGATTTTACGGAATAATCTTTTTTCTGAATTCATCAGTGATCATCTGTTTTATTTTACTCAAGAAACATTTTTTTCAACACTGAACAGAAATGGATTTGAGGTTATTGAGTGTAATGAAATTTGGCATGATTATAGTCTTTCAGCAGTGGTTAGGAAGAGAAAAAAAATGGATCTTTCATCGTTTTATGATAAACAACAAGATCTTAAAAAAGAAATAACGCATTATATTAGTCAATTTTCTGACAATAGTGTCGCTATATGGGGAGCAGGACATCAAGCTTTAGCTATCATGTCATTGATGGAGTTGAAAGGGAAAATTAAATACGTGATTGATTCAGCAGCCTTTAAGCAAAACAAGTTTACTCCTGGGACACATATTCCAATAGTTGGACCTGATGTAATAAAGGAAGATCCTGTCGAAGCTATTATCGTTATGGCTGCAAGTTATTCCGATGAGGTTGTCAGTATAATTAGAAGAAAATATAAGGGTATTGATATTTCAGTATTAAAAGAAAATGGTTTGAAAATTGCTTAAGTTAAGTGATGCAGTTATCTTAATATGATTTTTGGAGATCTCCTGTTTTGAAGAAAATTCTGATTACTGGTGGTGATGGTTTTCTAGCCAAGAATTTTTATGAAAAGTTAAAGGGGAACTATGACATCATGTCGTGTAATCGGGCAATGCTGGATTTGAATGATTCATCAGCCGTGTATGGCCATTTAAAAAGAGAATGGTTTGATGTGGTGATTCATACGGCAACGTATGATGCAGCCCCCAAAGACTCGCATAAGGATAGTAATAAAGTTTTGGAAAATAATCTGAAAATGTTTTTTAACATTGCCAGATGCAAGGATTATTTTGGAAAAATGATCTATTTTGGTTCAGGTGCGGAATTTAATCGGGAGCATTGGGTTCCCAAGATGCAAGAAAGTTATTTCGATAAATATATTCCTGGAGATCAATATGGTTTATCAAAATATATTATGACGAAACATGCTTCTCTGAGTGACAATATCTATAATTTAAGGCTGTTTGGAATGTATGGTCAGTATGATGACTGGCGCTATAGATTTATATCAAATGTCTGTTGTTATGCTGTTATGGGTATGCCAATTAAAATACATAAAAATGCACGAGTTGACTTTTTGTATATTGATGATTTAGTAAAAGTAGTAAAATGGTTTATTGATAATAAGCCCAAATACCAGGTTTATAATGTATGTTCAGGCGAGGTCTTTGATTTTTTTGAATGGGCTAGAATGATTATAGCTATTTCTGGAAAGAAGTTGGACCTAGTTGTAAATAATAATGGGGAGTGTAGAGAATATAGTGGTGATAATGCTTTGTTGCTTAAAGAGTTAAGCGGGTTTAAGTTTTCATCTGCGGAGCAGTCATTAAGTTCACTATATAATTGGTATACAGAAAATAAACATAAAATTGATATAACTAAATCTCATTATTAATACTGCCTATATTTGTTACTAAAGGTTAGTAACAAATATAGGTTAAAACCGTGGTGTAAAGAATGCTAAATGAACAATACAAATTAGATGATAACTTATTAACTACTGCTGAATTAGCTAAAAGAGAAGGCTTAAGAGCCAGGAAGCCTTATGTGGCAGAAAAGCTCGCTAATATCCGGGCTATGGAAGAGCGGGGTGAGATTAGTCCTATAATTCGGTTAGAGAAAAGCTATTTATGTAATTTTCAGTGCACACATTGCTCTGCTGAATATTATATGGATCGTCATTTGGAAAAAATACTTCATGTTAAGGATGAACGTGAAAAAATTGACCTTCAAGATATTCGTGATCTCTCTTGTCAAGCAGACGAGCTTGGATTGGCGCGTTTTGTAATTACAGGTGGTGAACCTTTAGTAATGAAGGATCTTGATGAGGTTGTTGGGGCTATTGACCCTGAAAAGCATTATATAATAGCTGATACAAATGGCTGGTTTCTTAATGATGACAAAGCCCTGCACCTGAAATCCATTGGTGTTGAGAAGATACAGTTATCATTAGACAGTATTATTGAGGAAGAGCACGATAACTTTCGCAATAAACCCGGCTCTTATAAACGTGTTATGCGGGCGGTTGATGCATCTTTGAATGCAGGATTGAACCTTATATTGTCTACTGTTCTTATAAGGGGGCAAGTTAAGACACAAGCATTTATAGACTTGTGTAAATTTGCCACAGAAAAATGTATTGGTTTGTACGTTTCTTATGCGAAACCAACTGGTTCATGTACCGATCATCCTGAATTTGTAATTGAAAAGGAAGATGCTGATATTCTACGAGAGCTAGAAAAAGAATATTCGGTATTTACCCATATGACACCATCTTATGGTTCATATAAAGGCTGTATTACTGTAAAAGGTATCATTACTGTAACATCAACGGGCGAAGTTACTCCGTGTCCTTATATTGATTTTTCTCTCGGAAATTTAAAAGAAACTTCATTAAAAGAGATATTGAGCCGAGGGATGAATAATCCATGGCTAGGACCTCATCGCCCGGACTGTCTTATAGGAGAGGATCCCAAGTTTATTAAAATTCATACAGAGAAAACGGAAGGAGCAACACATTTGCCGCTACCATGGGGGGAAGGTTTTTCCGAAGATGATTCTTTAATGGGCTGATATATTTTTGATAGCATTAAAACAAATTATAGGAAAGAAGGAGAATTTATGAACGGTAGTAGCCAGGAACGAGAATATATCAAATCTGATGGACAGAGTACTCCCCGTTTTGATGACTATGGTAGATGTATTCCTGCATCGTTAATGGCTCCTGCTCATAAAGAGTCACGACGATACTTTTCAATTGTTCAGCCCAAAATAGACTATAGCAAAATATATGAACGGTTAAATGGCTATTTCAATTTTAGCGATCAATTATTGTTGGAAGATTTTAAGTGTCGAGCGAAAGCTATTTTGGATGCACTTAGAAATGATGATTATAGCAACATTTGCAATGGTGTAGGAGTGCCATTTATTTTGCCTAAGGCAGAGTATGATGATATTGGTAAGGCCCTTGAGAATTATTATTTGATGGCGGTACAGCAGTCATTTAACACCAGTTTTCCAAAGTATTCATTTGTGAATCACTGCAAAGAAAGCATTGCAGGGAAACTTGGTATTGCTAAAGGCTCTCGTCATGAAAATCTAATAGAAGCAATGCAGCATGATGTCGTTGTTGGTTTCTATTTTCCCTGTTTACTTGAATATTCGGTGCCAGCCGCAATTGAACAAATGGCCAAATTGCCAAATAAATTTTTGTTAGCTGGTGGCTTTGATACTGCTGCTGCATTTATTGGCTCACCCGAATTACTTTTAAGAACAGATGGTTATCCACCACTGCTTTGGTTTTCTGGATTATCAGCGGAAACAGAAAACGTCGGTTATCATTTTGAAGCATATGGATATAATCTTACGTTTAATCGGAGAGTGCATTTTGGTCATGTTGCTGAATATTGGGCAAGTGCTCTTGTTGTAATGGGATGAGATATTTGCAGTCTATTTGCAATTATTGAGGAATTAAATGTCAGTTTTTGAACCAGTAATTTACGATTTAGATAATCCGTTAGTCAGTGTTTTAGTATATAACTATAATTATGGAAGGTACTTGGAAGATTGCCTGGAAAGTATCGTTGCCCAGACCTATTCTAATATAGAGATCATTTTTTCCGACAATGCATCTACGGATGACTCATGGGAAATTGCTTTAGCATTCGTAAAAAAATATCCCGGTCGAATGACGATTACTCGAAATCGTAAGAATTTAGGCGTGGATGCAAATTTCAGGAATTGCTTTCTTAATATCAGGGGTAAATATTTCATTAATATGTGTTCAGATGATGTATTGGCTCCTGAATATGTTAAGCAGTGCGTAAGAATTATGGAAGAAAATCCAAAGCTTGGCTTTGTGATGGTGCATCGGGCAATTCTTGATGAGCATGGAAACTGTACGGATGAGCCTCCATTTTACAATCAATCATGCATTATTGATGGTAGAGAACAAGCGGCAGTCTATATGATGGCAGCAGTGAATCCGAGTGTTTCACAAATTATGTATCACACAGAAAAGGCAATAAATAGATCTGCGACAGGTGCATTAGTTAGTCGTTGGTATGGTACGCGCATACTCGATTTTAATTTATGTTTAGAATTTCCTATGGCCTATATCAAGGAGCCTTTACTATTGCATAGACTGCATGGGAAAAATGATTCTTTGTCTGCGGCTGATAACTTATTAGAAATAATTGGTCCCTATGTCTTGAATCATCAATTTGCTGAAGGTGCATCGCTGTTTAAAATGGATAAAGTGATGGAGCGATTACCGGCATCAATTGAAAAATTGGCACAACTTTCTATTCGGTATTGTATAAGAGCCTTATTAAAAAATGACGAAATTATTGCAAGAAGATACTTTCATCTTGCTTTAGCTATGAGTTCGGGGATTGAAAATGATGATGCCTTGAGAAGGGTTCAACAATACTGGAGCGGAGATAGCGAAAAAAAAGTCCGATTACTTCAGGAATTTAAAGATACAGCTAACCTGGTTGAGAGAACTGTTTCCTATGCCCCTCCACCTGGAAGTCAACCACTATGAAGTCCTTTTTGTTGAGTGATATTCAGTCTAAAATCAGAAAATCACGGATGATTTGTCTTTTTGGTGTGGGAGCTTTACTTGATGATTGTATGCCCCAAATATTATTGACTTTTGGGAGAAAGCCGGATTTCTTGTGTGATAACGCCAAAGAGAAATGGGGGCAGACTTTTTTTGGTATACCTTGTATTTCTCCTGATGAATTGTTCAAAATTTCAAGTGATGTATTGGTTGTTATTACAGTAAAAAAATACGAGTCTATATTTAATCAGCTAAAGACAGGCGGAATAACGAACGTATTGTTACTTACGTTTGATAGAAGTTACAACGTTATTGGGAATATCAAGACCTTATCAGAGTGTCAGATGACTAGTTCATTTGATGTGTCGTCAATTATATCATTGCAAGGTAAATGGGCTTTGGTTACAGGTGCATCACGCGGTGTGGGTTATCAAATTGCTTTAGCAATGGCAAAGTTGGGTGTGAATATTATTGCTCACAGTCGCTCGCTTTCTCATACCGGGGGGGTTGTCAGTAAGTGTTCGAAACTTGGTGTTGAGGCTATATCTTTAGCTGCAGATCTTAGTGATTTTAAGCATGTAAAGAGGCTATTAGATAAACTTGAACGAGACACTCCTCCAGTAGATATTTTGTTCAATTGTGCTGGTGTTTCCCTTCCATCTCCATCTAATCTTTGGAAGATAAAAGAAGATGATTATTTGACAACCTATTCGATTAATACGGTTGCCCCTATTATGTTCTGTAGTTATTTGATTCCATTAATGATCAAACGAGGCTTTGGTAGAGTGATTAATGTGAGTAGCAGCATTCAATATCGACCGGCAGAAATGGCTTATGCATGTAGTAAAGCAGCACTTGACAAGTATGTACATGATATTTCACCGATGCTACGAGATACGGGGGTATTAATTTCGCTTGTTGATCCTGGTTGGCTACGGACAGATATGGGTGGAGAGAAGGCACCCCATCCGGTAGAAAGTGTTATTCCGGGTGCAATATTAGGTGCTGTACTAGATAACTATTGTAATGGGGGCTGGTTTAGTGCGCAGGATTATGAAGGCTTAAGTCTTGATGCCGCTATTCAAAAGGCAAAGTTTATTTTCAGAAGAAATGATATCACTGAGTAAGGGCAATAAATATGGCTGGAGTTGTATCAATTAAGCAGTATTCACCTGATGATGTTGTTCGATCATGTAAAAAGCTTGAATCTGGATTACGATTTGGCCAGGAAGGTGTTTCTGCCTGTGCATTAGGACCATTTCAATCTCCGATCTATTGGTCAGCAAAAGAAGCAGCGGCACAAGATATTTCCAGGGGTATGATCATTGAGAAAAGAAAAATGATCTTCGATATGCTCAATGATGACTATAGTGAAACCCCATGCAAGCGTTGTCAAATGGTGTATACGAAAAAATATAAGGATGTGGATTTTTCTCGATTGGGGCATATCGACTTTTCTGAAACAAGCTTATGTAATATTCGCTGTGATTATTGTTATTACACCAAAGCTGATGCGTTTAATAAATCAAATTTCGATGCTCTGAAGATCTTGAAAGAATTTACTGTCGACGATGTGGTATGGGATTCAGCGGTAGATTTTGGTGGTGGGGAGCCCACCATATTGCCTAACTTTGATGATTGTATCGATTTCTTCAAGTCGAGAGGTATTCGTGTTTTTCTTTATACTAATGCGGTTAAGTTTTCGCAAGCGGCTTATGATGGATTGGTTAATGGTAATATTAGTTGGCTTTGTGTTTCTTTAGATTGCGGTACGGCATCGACATATAACAAGACAAAAGAGAGAAACTATTTTGCCAGAGTTATGGATAATTTATTTAGATATGTGGAGGCGAGTAGAAAAGGGGCTGGAAATGTTTCGGTTAAATATATCTTCACAGAAAATAATTGTGATGATGATGATGTATATGGTTTTGCTTATGCCATGCTTGCTTTGAAGCCTGATAGGGTATGGTTGACATTTGATTTCGAGCCAACAAAAGGCCTTGAGGCGGATTCAGATAATTTTGGCTCTTTTGATTATACGAAACTGGTAGATGCTTATGTGAAACTGTATTTATTGATGAAAAAGCATGGAATAACGCCTGGTCATTTTGAAGAAAACCATTTATCGAAAGTGAGTCGACAAGGTCAAATATTACTTGAGCGTGTACAGGAAGGAATTGAGAAAGCGGAAGCTAAACAAAAGAATTCTGCCGGGATAGTTTCGGTTTTACCTCCCCGGGATGTTATACGAGTCAGATTTAATCCATTGCAAATACAATACCCAGGCAAAGATTTTGAAGATTGGTCTTTGCAAGATAAACGTGTTTTACTTGCACCAGTATCAAATTTGTCTGTTAGCCTTACCCAAAATGCGAACATAGAAAAAGAGAATATCGTTGGTTTTATTGATCGTGATCCAATATTACAAGGAAAGGTCATTAATAATGTCACTGTTTATAGCTATGATGTTATTGATCGCTTACGACCGGATGTAATTCTTCTCGCTGTTCATAAACAGTATCAGGCAGATATAATAAAGAAGCTTAATGAAAACTTATCTGATTCTATGCAGATAGTTGTACTTGCATAGGGAATGGTATTGGAATGAATGATGTACTGCAAAAAATAATTGATAAAGTAAATGCTGCTGAAGGAAAAGAGGATTTTTTAACTGTTCTTTTTGGACACTACAAAAAAGAAGCATTGGATAAAAGGCCTGTAGTGTTATTTGGCGCTGGAGCTTTGGGAATGGAAATGCTTTATGCTTTAAAGCAGCATGGTGTTACTCCAGTATGTTTTTGTGATAATGACTCTACCAAGCATGGAAAAGTGATTAATAATATTCCTGTGATTTCGTTTAGTGAGCTAAAACAAAGGCATAGGAATAGTTTGATTGTATTGGGCTTGACTAATAATATGGAATACGTTACCAATCAACTAAAATCACATGGATTTGACCTTAAAAAAGTATTCAGAAAAGAAACTGATATTGATACTGATTTATTAGCTATGTATTCAATGGTGGGAAGTCAATCCCTTTTTGTTGATTACAAGAACGCTTCAATCCCAAACTCCATCTTAGACAAATTGTTGAAGATGGAAATGAAGATAAAACAAGCGCATGATGCTTATTATGACACTAAATCAAAAGAATTATATATAATGAAGCTAGCGGTTTTTGCATCCAATATGCATTTTTATTTATTTAAAGAGTTTATGCTTTTGTTTAGCGAGCCAATCCATAAATTTGGAATGTTGAATTATGAAGGTACACCAGAAGATTACTTTTATTTTAATAATGATGTTTTGACGCTGTCTCCAAATGAAATCTATGTTGATGTTGGTGCTTTTGATGGCGATACAATAGAAACATTCGTGCAAGCTTGTAGCAATAAGGGCGTGAACTATAGGCATATTTATGGCTTTGAACCCGATCCAGTATGTTTTAAACGATTGGAGAAAAATATCGTTAATTATGCAAATGTCTCTATACATCAAATAGGTCTATGGTCAGAGTCAAAAACATTAAAGTTTGTACCATCTGTAGAAGCAATTCATGATCAGGCCGCAAAAATAATTGATGATGGGGCGGGAAGTGTGGAAATTAAAGTTTCCAGTCTTGATGATTTCCTTGATGGGCAGGAGGTGACATTTATTAAGATGGATCCATCAGGTGATATCATTAATGAAGTGATTGTGGGCGCCACATATACAATATCGGAATATAAGCCTAAACTGGCTCTTGGAATTTATCATTCGCTTGAAGAATTTGTTGATATTCCTATTACACTAAAAAACCTATGTCCAGATTATAAGTTGTTTTTGAGGCATAACACATATCACTTATGTGATACAGATTTATATGCTTATGTTTAAATTCGTATGTGAAATGTAGAAAATAGAATTATGAGTGATAGATCTGGGATATTAACGCTTTTTGATGATACTGATTTTCCAGAAGATTCATTCAGCCTGAAAACGGCTTTTGACGGTCGTAAAATTATACTGTATGGCGCTGGTGAAAGTAGTCACTGGTTTATTGAAATTGTGATGAAAATACACGGTTACGTGCCATCTATAGTGCTTGATCAGAAATTTACGACTGGGGATCAATTTGAAGGTATTTCTGCTATTTCGCCATTGGAATATCAACCAACAACAGATGAACAAAGAAATGCTGTTGTTGTAATTTGTAGTGGTAAACCTGCTTATCATGATGAAATTCTTAGTTGCCTAAATAGCTTAGGTTTGGTGAATATTTTTTTCTTGCAGGAAATCTATGAGATCCATAACCCATTTTCTCAACCTGAACAATTGCAGAAAAAAGGTTTTGATTTCTATTTAGGCCAAAAAGAGCCGGTTTTATCTGCATTTGAGCTTTTCGATGACGATATGAGCAGGGAAGTTTATCGGTGTTTTCTCCAAACGCATATGCAACGAAAGCCTGTTTCAATACCTTCCCGGCCGAGAGATGAGCAATATTTTCCAAAAGACATTAAACTGACTCAAGGGTATTCCAGATTTGTTTCTTGCGGAGCTTATGATGGTGATGCCGTTCGGTTATTGAATAAAACGCATGGAAAGGTGGATGAGATTGTTTGTTTTGAAGCTGAACCAGCAATTTTTCACCGCCTTTCGGCTTATTTGGCAGACCAAGGTGCTTCTTTGGCGAAGAGTATTGTCGCCTTGCCGTGCGCAGTTTACAGTCATGAAGTAATGATGCCATTTACCAGCGCCACTGGATTGGGTTCCAGAATTTCTGAAGATGGTGATTCCCTGGTTCAATGTGTTGCTCTTGATCATATTTTACCTGATTTCTGTCCTAGTTTTATCTCAATGGATATTGAAGGAGCAGAGCTACAAGCTTTAAAAGGGGCTGAAAAGATGATTTGCAAAAATCGTCCAGATCTTGCCATATGTGTATATCATGCTCCTAATCATCTGTGGGACATTCCTCTTTATCTTGATAGTTTGGGGTTAGGCTACCATTTTTATTTGCGAAATTATACCTCATTTGCTATTGAAACTGTTTTGTATGCGACAATAGCATTGTAATTGGCTTTGTTGCATAAATCAAAAAAATACATTTAAATTCAATGTCTTACAAGAAGCTATCTGTTTCTGTAATTCCTTTTAAATCAAATACTTAAGGATGATTATGCAACAAAGCCGTTATAGAGTATTGATTTTGTACTTTTGGAAAATTTCAGTTTTTAAATAATTATTGTATGAATAATAACGATATAAGAACAGAGTTTAGTATTTGTGTTCCGACATTTAATCGTGGAGCTAGAGTATTAAGAATGGTTAAGCAACTTTTACCAGATATTGATAAAAATTGGGAGATACTTGTTTTAGATAATACTTCCTTTGAGGAAATAGATAGTTATAATGAACTAGCTGAATTAGCTAAAGACGAACCTTGTTTGAAATATATAAGGCATGAAATTAATGGGTTATTTCATGCTAATTTCCTTGCCTGTTTTGAATACTCTAATGCTCCATATATTATGGTCATTAGTGATGAGGATGTTGCTAATCCAGATATGATCAGAAAGATTTTGCCTGGATTACGGGCAATACCTAATTTAGGAATTATTCGTGGATCTATTATGTCTGGTGAGGGTGTCGGGCTGGGAAATTCTCGTAGCTATGAAGACGAATCTTTTTTTGCTGGAGAAGAGGCTTTAAGAAAATTTTCTTTCGTAAACAGTTATTTTTCAGGCATAATTTACAATCGCGATTTAATTATAAGTTATGGGTTAATTGAAACATTAAAACAAGGGTTGGATTTAAATAGAATTTATCCACACATGTACATGGATTTATTAGTCGCTGCTAAATGTGATGTGCTTACTACAACTGAAGTATCTTGTTTTGAGGGAGAGGCGCAGGTTTTACATGGTGTTGATCAACCTTTTCATTATTCGCCATATTCATTTGGCAACCGTGTCAATCAATTCTTTATCTTTCGTGATGCCATTCGTGAAGCTGTATCCCTTGTTCGGGAGCCGTTTGATCATAGCTTATTTGTTTCTGTCTACTTGAGGTTGTGTGAAAAGTATTTTCATTTGCTTGCACGAGTTAATTCTCCCATGTATATGCAAAATAATATCCATCCTGGAATTTTACTTCAGAGTTTTTTGCACATAGCAGGAGCAGCTATTTCTATGTATCCAGAGTTGCAAAATAATGATATAGAGATTTATGAAAGGCTTCGAACAATTCATGCTTACCATGAGAAGGAAATGATGGAAAAATTAGAAAAGCTAGAAAATAGTATTTGAATCTGACTTGGTAATAAGCTGTTTTAATATAATTATGAAAATTGGTTTATTGATTGTTATTCCTGCTCGTAGCGGTTCAAAAGGTATTGCCGATAAAAATATCAAGTTGCTGGGCGGTAGGCCTTTGCTGGAATGGACGGTGGATTCCATACGACAGGCAAAGATTGACAATAGCTTGGTTATTTTATCAACTGATTCTGAGAAATATGCTGAAATTGCTCGTAGGATAGGTTTGACAGCGCCTTTTCTTCGACCTTCACAATACGCAAATGATAGCGCCTCAGCAATTCAGGTGGCAGAACATGCTTTAAGCTGGTTTGAGTTTGAGTATGGTTATTTGCCAGAACAGTTAATGTGGTTGCAGCCGACCTCACCTTTTCGATCTTGCGCAAGCATTACCCAGGCAGTAGAAATGATGGAAAATCGGCAAGCCGATAGTGTCATCGGTAGCAGGGAAATATATCGAAATTTGACAAGTTTGTTTGATACTGAAAATGGTTTTTTAAAACCGCTAAACAGCAATCATAAAATGCACAATAATCGTCAGGACATAAAACCATTATTGACGCCTAATGGCGCGATGTATCTCTGTAAAACTTCAGTGTTGCGGGATAAAAAATCTTTTTATGGGGAACGTACCTTGCCGTTGATTATGGATTCAATTAAAGGCCTTGATATAGATACGCCTTCCGATTGGGCAATTGCTGAAGCTTTTATTCAGCATGGTCTGATAGCAACCCTGGAGTCAGAACGATATTATGGCTAATATATTGGTGACCGGGGCCGATGGGTTTATTGGTTCTCATCTGACTGAAATGCTGGTTAGTCAGGGTCATCATGTCAACGCCTTGTCTCAGTATAATTCATTTAATAATTGGGGGTGGCTGGAATATATAAACTGTCTGGAGAAAATATCTGTGCTGAATGGTGATGTCAGAGATCCACATTACTGTAAACATATCACTAAAGATATTGACGTTGTTTATCACCTTGCCGCACTGATAGCCATTCCTTTTTCATATACCGCCCCCGATAGCTATATAGACACTAATGTTAAAGGTACATTGAATATCTGCCAGGCGGCTTTGGATAATCGGGTAAAACGGGTAGTACATACTTCAACTAGCGAGGTATACGGTACTGCTCAGTATGTTCCCATTGATGAAAAGCACCCACTTCAGCCACAATCGCCTTACAGCGCCAGTAAAATTGCTGCCGATGCGATTGCAATGAGTTTTTTTCTCAGTTTTGATTTACCGGTAACCATTGCCCGGCCATTTAATACCTATGGTCCCCGGCAATCAGCACGAGCGGTGATTCCAACGATTATCAGTCAGATTGAGGCGGGAGAAAGTCGTATACATCTGGGGGATTTGACACCAACACGGGATTTTAACTATGTGAGCGATACCTGTGCCGGTTTTATTGCATTGGCGGAATCTGATAATACTATTGGCGAGACGGTTAATATTGGTTCAGGAGTGGAGATTTCAATTGCTGATACACTGAATTTAATTAAACAACTGATGCAAGCGGAAGTTGAATTTATTCAGGATACACAAAGACTAAGGCCGGAAAAATCCGAAGTGAATCGGTTGTGTTGTAATAACACTAAAATGCAGAAATTAACCGGCTTTAAACATCAGGTTGCCTTGCAGGAGGGATTGCAAAAGACCATAGACTGGTTTAAACAGCCAGTCAATTTACAGCGTTATAAAACGGATATTTATAACGTATAACCGGGCGAAGAAATGGTGCAAATGACGAAGTTAGCCAACGAATTTATTCGCTTCGTGCGTCAGCTTTATCAAACAGAAAATTTTATCCCTTTACATGAACCGGTTTTTCGGGGCAATGAAAAGGCTTATGTTAATGCGGTTATAGACAGTACTTTTGTTTCCAGTGTGGGGGAAACCGTTAATCAATTTGAACGGCAGGTGGCGGATTATGTGGAAACGAAATATGCTGTTGCAACTGTAAACGGAACAGCAGCCTTGCATGTTTCTTTGATTTTGGCTGGCGTCAAGACGGGAGAACAGGTGTTGACTCAGTCTTTGAGTTTTGTCGCTACAGCCAATGCGATTCGCTACTGTGATGCAGAACCGGTGTTTATTGATGTTGATCGGAAAACACTCGGTTTATCTGCACAAGCGCTGGCGCATTATCTCAACCAGAATGCAGAATATCGCAAAGGTGAGACTTGGGATAAACAAACGGGGAAGCGGATTGCCGCTTGCGTTCCGATGCATACTTTGGGACATCCTTGTGAAATTGACAAAATTGTATCTATCTGTGCAGATTATGCCATTCCCGTTGTCGAAGATGCAGCTGAAGCTTTAGGGAGTTATTATCAACAGCAGCATTGCGGTACTTTTGGGTTGTTGGGTGTGTTCAGCTTTAATGGTAATAAAATTATCACCACGGGCGGTGGAGGTATGATCGTTACGGATGATGAGCAACTTGCTCTCCATGCCAAACACTTGACGACAACGGCTAAAACTTCCGATGCCTGGCGGTTTTTTCATGATGAAGTGGGCTATAACTATCGTATGCCTAATTTGAATGCGGCATTGGGAGTGGCTCAATTAGAACAATTGCCCGATTTTATACGGCAAAAGCGGGATTTGGCTGAATATTATGCAAACTGGGCTGTAGAGCAGGGAATTCAATGGATACAAGAGCCTGATGGGGCGCAATCAAATTATTGGCTCAATGCTTTATGTTTGACAGAGCAAACTCAACAGCACGATTTTTTATCCATAACCAATGAGGCTGGTGTTATGACTCGTCCACTGTGGGAACCTTTGCATCATTTACCGATGTATCAGGGTTACCTGCACGATGATCTGGCACAGACTGAATGGCTGGCAAAACGTTTGCTGAATGTTCCGAGTGGTGTGAAAGAAATGAACAATGTGTCGTAAAATTTGTGTGGTGACAGGTTCCCGAGCCGAATACGGTCTGTTGTTTTGGCTTTTAAATAATCTTAAAGCGGATACAGAATGTCAATTACAATTAATAGTGACTGGTATGCACCTGTCACCGGAATTTGGATTGACCTGGCGGCAAATCGAGTTGGATGGTTTTCGTATTGATAAAAAAGTCGAAATGCTCTTGTCTTCCGATACCCCTGTCGGAATCAGTAAGGCCATCGGTTTGGGGGTGATTGGTTTTGCTGATGCGCTGAATGAATTACAACCGGATATCCTGGTGGTGCTGGGGGATAGGTTTGAAATTTTTGCGGCAGTACAAGCTGCACTATATGCTCGTATTCCTGTGGGTCATATTCATGGCGGTGAATTAACGCAGGGAGCGGTTGATGATGCTATCAGACATTCAATGACCAAAATGGCGCATTTGCATTTTACTTCCACAGACAGATATCGGCAGCGAGTGATTCAGTTAGGTGAGCCTCCAGAACGTGTTTTTAATACGGGAGCCTTGGGGGTGGATAGTATCCAAAAACTCCACTTATTGAGTCGTGAAGCATTAACGGAAAAACAGGGAGTCACTTTTGCTAAACATAATATTCTTGTAACTTTTCATCCTGTTACCCTTGAAGAGGCCACTGTGGAGGCGCAATTTTCAGCCTTGTTGCAGGCATTGGATGAAAGGGAAGAAACACATTTGTTTTTTACCAAACCTAATGCGGATGCTGGTGGCAGGATTATTATCCAGATGATTGACGAATATGTGGAAGTAAACCGCCATAAGGCGGTTTCATTTGTATCTATGGGGTCGCTGTTCTATCTTTCCATGTTGCAGTTTGTGGATTGTGTAGTCGGTAATTCATCCAGTGGATTGATTGAAGCGCCCAGTTTTAAAATCGCCACGCTGAATATTGGCGAGCGGCAACAGGGGCGAATCAAGGCAGACAGCGTGATCGATTGTGAGGCCACATTGTCCGGGATTCGTGAGGGATTTAGCAGGTTGTTTTCTGAGGATTTTCAGGTATTGCTTCAAGATGTAGTTAATCCTCACGGCGAGGGGGAGGCGGCGGAGAAAATGACCCAAATACTTAAAACCTATCCATTGACGAATATTATAAAAAAACATTTTTTTGATCTTGATCGACTATGATAATTAAAGAAAGCCGTAAGACAAGCACAAATTGTATGATCATTGCTGAGGTGGGCGTCAATCACAACGGGCGATTGGAAACGGCTTTTCAATTGGTGGATGCGGCAGTGGCGGCTGGGGTCGATGCTGTTAAGTTTCAGACCTTTAAAACCGAAAAGCTGGTGACTCAAACGGCAGCCAAAGCCGATTATCAAAAAGCCACAATGAACACGGAAGAAACTCAATTTGACATGCTGAAACACCTGGAATTGACGTATGAATTCCATTTTCAGTTACTGGAATACTGTCAAAAGCAACAGATACAGTTTTTATCGACAGCTTTTGATTTTGACAGCCTTGAGTTTTTGAATCGTCAACTGAATGTCGGGCGGCTAAAAATAGCCTCCGGGGAAATTACTAACGGGCCGTTTTTATTGGCGCATGCGGTTACCGGCAAAGAAATTATTCTTTCTACCGGTATGTCTTTTTTGGGAGAAGTGGAAGAGGCATTATCGGTACTGGCATTTGGTTTGCTTGGATCACAACAGCCACCGTCTCGGGATGCATTTCGTCAGGCTTATTGTTCACAACAAGGCCAGAAAATACTGCGGGAAAAAGTGATTTTATTACATTGCACTTCCGAATATCCAACACCAATGGAGAATATCCATTTGCGTGCAATGAATACCTTGGCTCAGGCTTTTGGTTTGCGTGTGGGTTATTCAGATCACAGTGAAGGAATAACGGTGCCTATTGCAGCAGTGGCTCTTGGTGCAACAGTAATTGAGAAGCACTTTACACTTGACAAGAAGCAACCCGGTCCGGATCACAAAGTATCGCTGGAACCGGATGAATTGCAAGCAATGGTGGCAGGGATTCGAGCCGTGGAAAAGGCTTTAGGTTCACGACATAAAAGTCCGCAATTAGTAGAGTTGGAAAATCAAAAGGTGGTGAGAAAAAGTCTGGTTGCCACTTGTTCAATTAATCAGGGAGATTGTTTCACAAAAGAAAACATAACCATCAAGCGTCCCGGTAACGGAAAAAATCCGATGGATTATTGGTCGCTACTGGGACAGAGTAGTCAGCGGGATTATAGTGCTGATGAACTTATATAATTGATATTAATGAGCAAATCGCTTGTTTTATTGGGAAGTGGAGGGCATGCCGGCGTGTTGATGGATATGCTTTGCCGGCTGTATTTGCCATTGTTGGGGATTGTCGATCCAAATCGAAACGCGAATAGTGATTATCATGGCGCCAAAATCCTGGGTGGAGATGATGCACTGTCCCGTTATTCCCCGACCGATATAGAGCTGATAAATGGAATAGGTTCTATTCCTTATGATAAAGGCGTTCGATATAGACTGTTTACTCAATTTTCTAAACAGGGTTTCCGCTTTAAGACATTGATCGACCCTGCTGCCTTTGTAGCAAGCTGTGTTGAATTGGGTGAAGGAGTCCAGGTAATGATCGGCGCCATGATACAGACAGGCACAAAAATTGCTAATAATTCTATTGTAAATACCGGGGCGATTATTGATCATGATTGTCAGCTTGGTAAGCATGTTCATATTGCGCCGGGCGCTGTATTAAGTGGCGAAGTCGAAATAGCCGATAATGTCCATGTAGGAACCGGGGCTCATATTATTCAAGGGATTAAAATTGGGACGGCAAGTATTATCGGCGCAGGTGCTATTGTGACGAAAAATGTAGGGGATGGGCAGATTGTTTATCCAGCCAGATCAATCCATAAAACAAAATAATAAGAGCTATGAAGCATAATTGGCGCGAGGTATTGATCAATCTCAATACCAGTTTACGGGAAACCATTGCTATTATCGACAAAGTTGCATTACAAATTGCGCTGGTGGTTGATGAATCCGGCAAACTTTTGGGAGTGGTGACGGATGGCGATATACGGCGTGGATTAATCAGAGGGTTGTCTTTGGATGATGATGTCTCTGAGGTAATGAATAAAAATCCAAAGTTAGCCCATTTACATGATTCCAAAACCAGGCTCATGGCTATTATGGAAACGCATTGTTTGCAACAGTTGCCGGTTGTGGATGACGATGGCAAGGTCATCGGATTGGAAACTTTACAAGGTCTTTACCAGAAACCTGAATTTGAAAATGTGGTTTTTTTAATGGCCGGTGGATTGGGCAGTCGTTTACGACCTTTAACCAATAGCTGCCCTAAACCGCTGCTCGAGATTGGGGGGAAACCCATTCTTGAAACAATTATTGAAAGCTTTGTGCATTCGGGATTCAGGCATTTTTATATTGCCGTTCATTATTTGGCTGATCGGATTAAAACCTATTTTGGTAATGGTCAACGTTGGGGGGTGGATATTCATTATATTGATGAACATGAGCCTTTAGGGACGGCTGGGGCTATTGGGTTGCTGACTGATGATTTTTCGGAATTGGAATTGCCGATGATTGTAATGAATGGCGATATTCTGACACAGATTGATTTTTCCCGATTGTTAGCTTTTCATAATGAGCAACAGGCTCTGGCGACGCTTTGCGTGCGACAATATGAATATCAGATTCCTTATGGTGTCGTTACTCTGGAGCAGCAGAGAGTGGCTGGTATTGTCGAAAAACCGGTACAACGTTGTTTTTCCAGCGCCGGAATTTATGTTCTTGACCATGCCTTGATTACAAAAATACGACAACAGGGAAAAATTGATATGCCCGTTTTATTGAATCAATTGATTGGTAATGGTGAACTGGTTTCAATGTTTCCGATTCATGAATACTGGCTGGATATTGGCCGGGAGGCTGATTTCTTAAGGGCTCAGGGAGAATTTTCAAACTATTTTAAAAATTATTAAAGTAATGTGAGCGATTGTCGATACATAAAGTGAATTAGAAATTAATCACTTTTATAATTTTCCGTTTCGTAAAGAACGGAAAATGGGGGATAAAATCATGGCAATGGTAATCAATACAAATATCGCATCCATCAACAGTCAGCGAGCATTGTTTAAAAGTAACTTGGCGCTACAAACGTCTATGCAGCGTTTGTCGTCAGGATTGCGAGTTAATTCAGCGAAAGATGATGCCGCCGGATTGGCAATATCGGATCGGATGACTTCACAAATCAGAGGGATGAC
>CAYYSO010000021.1:0-22536 GCA_964474415.1 uncultured Methylomarinum sp.
GCCGTGCTGCTACGCATGGTGGCTTGATGAGTTTTTAGGAAACTTCAGTTTAAAAATAAGCAGCGAGAAAAATGCAGCGATAGCATACAAGCTGCAAATTTGTCCTGATCAATTGCACAAGGAAGTCATTATGAATCATGTTTTATACAGAGAAGAATATGTGTAGCTCATCCAAAAGTTCAACAAAATACCGCCGTCATATTAGAAAAAAAGAATTTAGCCAGATGGAATACGACGAATATGCCCGCATGGTACGAAGGGCTTCGGCCTGTTATGAAGCAGCACAACAACGAAAAGCAGAAAAGCGGCAACAAGCGGTCAATAAGCAGTCCGAGACCATCAAAAAACCTATCGACAATCACAAAAAAGCAGCTCATAAAGATAACAAAATACAGCCGGATGTTTTATCTGACATCAAAGATTTTTTAATGAAACCGGTTTTCTAAGAAGTCTTCCGTTAAAGCAGTCATTGAGATATACAAGCAACAATACGAAACTAATACCCGGTTTTAACGTTCATGGATATGAATTCAGCTTATCTGATGAACACATTAATATATTTTTTGTAAGGTTTATATTGCAAAAAAGACTAATAAAGCGGGATGAGTTCTGTTTTATATAATCCATTTAGATTCTTCAAGCACAGAGCATTTCCTAGTTAACACCCCAAACGTTGATATAGAACGCTTATACCGAGTGTCTTTCGTTTTTGCCATAGATATTTAATTTTTTGGTAAAGACATACTTTGGATAAATGAGGAGACAAAAATGCAAAAAGGTAATTTAATGAAATTAGTGCTTTGTCTGATATTTGTCAGCACATCAATTATGGCAGCGCCTTTTGGTGAAAAGGCGGACGTGGAATACGCCGGCAATCTTTGGGAGGCATTGTCTGATGCCGGTCTGGTTGGTTCTGGCGCGGTTATGTCCACACCTTACACAGGACAACACCCGCATGGCGCTGTTCTTGACACCATTGATAGTATTATCACTGTTAACAAAGGTTTTCTTCAGGATGGTGATACCGGTGCCGTCATCATCAAACGCAATTATGGCGGAAAAGCTGTCAGCAAAACAGCTGTAGCCAATGATCCCGACAAATATCTGAAAGCTGTCACGGTAATGTTCAAAAGAACAGGATATGACCCGGAAAATAAGGACTGGTTTTGGGTTAAATATAAACCTGACGGCAATATTTTCATGAATCCCAAAAAAATGAAAATGGCCGGACGGGTTGCCAAAGGCATGCCAAAAGGTTGCATTGCCTGTCATTCAGCTGCTCCTGGTGGAGATTACGTCTTTAATTTCAATCGTATTAAATAGCAAAACGACTCAAATAGTTTTTTTAGCCTTTCTAAATATTTTTCACTGTTCAATAATGCTGGGTAAAAGAGGAGACCTATGAGTAATATCAGACCTTCTGAGGCAGGGATGCCGAAGAGAGCCTACAAGGACGTATTCATGGCGTGTCTGAGATTGCCCATAGGTCTCCTCTGCCAGTGAATAATGAGAAGCTACAGAAGAGACGATAAATACATAAGCCACAAGGATGTGGTGAAGTTGATATTGCAGGAGCAAATATCAACCCGTGCAGGCTGGCATATGCCATCCATGCCACCTACACTTATTCCATAAGCAACTACTTTAGCATGGGCTTAAAATACGCTGTATAGCTGCGATGTTAAGACTATTGAGAGCAAATGCTTGCGTTATTCAGAATAATAAACTGTTTGAGTCGGTTCTGATTCAAGTCTTTTGGCAGGATATCAGCATGAATTGGTCAATAATCATTTTTAGAACTTGCTTGGTCTTGGGGCTTTTCTATGCGCAATTTTCCAACGCTGGATCTGTACACTATCCCGTCAACCCCTTAATCACTGAGCAAGCCATTTTTATTTCTTCTGATGGCATAATACGCTTTAATAAGAACTCACTTAAAAGTATATGGCACACTCTTAAAGGCATTCAAACCTATGAGCCTGTCCTTTCAGGACATCTGTTATTAACCGGCAGTAATCAGGGCGTCTTTGCATTAAATCAGAATACCGGCAAAATTGTCTGGAGCCTAAAAACCGGAAATATTCTTTATTCCCCTACGATTGAAAAACACATCGCTTATATTACCGGCATCAACGGCACTCTTCGGGCAGTAGTTGCTAACACAGGCCGAATTCTATGGACGAAAAAGTTTGCCGGGTGGATCTATCCTCCGGCGATTTCTGGTAATATTCTGGTCACTGGTGGACAACAGGCTATTGTCTGGGGTATTGATAAAAGCTCGGGCAATATAATTTGGGAAAAAGATTTATCAGGTGAAGAACTTGTTTATCGCCCTGTCATGCTACCAACAGCAAAAGTTTTGCTCACAACGTTTGCCGCCAGGGCCATTGTGATATCGGCAAAAGACGGCACCAATGTCTGGAAATTTTCGACTAAAACAGCGACATCTAATCCAGTATTATTCAAGCAGCAATTATTTTTGAACGGTTTTGACGGCTCTATAATAGCGTTGAATTATAAAACGGGCACAGCCATTTGGTCGCAGCCACTAAAAAGAGGACTGCTTTTTCCGGCTACCGTCCATAATGAATTGTTACTCACCGGCGATGATGAAGGAACAATGCATCTTATTAACCTAAAGACAGGAAAAATTTTGAATCATTTTTTTAACCACCGGAAAATGATTGCAAGTCCATTCGTTATCGGTTCATCTGCGATTTTGCCTATTGTTGATACACAAAAGCGAATTCAGCTTGAAAAAATGAATCTTGCCGATAATGCGGAAGCCGTTATCGAGGCACAGTGAGAAAAGGAAATTATTCATTGCAAGTAGCCTTAATTGTTGACTGTAGCTAAATATGGCTTTCCAATATATCAAAGACTTTATCTGTAGCCCCTTGATTATTTGTTAAAAATTCCTCCCCATTTGCAATTAGTAACTGTCTGAACTCATTATCGTTATACAAACGTTTCACTGTTTTAATAATTTCATTTTTATCATTACACTGCACAGCCGCCTGCATCGCCAGGACATTTTCCGCAATCTCTTTAAAATTAACCATATACGGACCAAACATCACCGGCAAATCGACAGCGAGTGGCTCCAGAATATTATGTCCGCCAACCGGCACCATACTGCCGCCGACAAAAACGATGTCGGCAGTTGCATACAGCATTTTCAGTTCACCCATGGTATCGGCAATATACACATCGGTTTCAGTCATGCAGTATTCTTCGCTACTGCGCATGACTGCTTGCAGTTGATTTTCTTCGGCTAAACGCTTTACTGTTTGAAATCGCTCAGGATGTCGGGGAACGATAAGCAAAATAAGTTCGGGTATCTCTGTTTTTAATTGCCGGTAAATATCCATAAAGATATCATCCTCGCCCTTATGGGTACTGGCGACAACCCAAACAAAACGCCCTGGAAATAATTGTCTTTTTAGTAAAAGACCTTGAGCAATGGTCTCATCAGGCAAAGCAATATCAAACTTGATATTGCCTGCCACAATTGTCTTATCCCCTGGTGAGCCTATTTCAATAAATCGTTCGCAATCTTCCTGAGTTTGCGTGACCACAGCTGTGACATTGCTTAATGCAGGAACAACCAGTGGCGCAATTTTTTTATAACCCTTAGCCGAATTTGCCGACAGGCGCGCGTTGATAATCAGTAAGGGGATGTTTTGCTCACCACATTGAGTAAACAGATTTGGCCAGATTTCCTTTTCCATGAACACGGCCATTTGGGGCTTGAACGTTTTCAGAAAACGCTTAATGACAAAAGGTAAATCATAAGGCAGATAAACATGTTCTACAGTATCATCCAATACTGCTTTAATCCGCGCCGAACCGGTCGGTGTGGTGGAGGTTACCAGATAATGCGCATCAGGATGATGTTGCTGCATCATTTTAACTAACGGAAAAACCGCTTCAGCTTCACCCACTGAAACAGCATGAAACCAGATAACCTGTTGCGGATATTGTTTAGAATAAATGGCCAGCCGTTCCAACCAGCGTTTACGATATTCCGGCGCTTTAACGCCGCGCCAATACAGACGTAATAGAATGAATGGAAGTAACAGAAAAAAAACAACGTTGTACAGTGATCGCATAACGATTTTAGCCTCATGAATAAGCAAGCTTATTCTACAGGAAGTCTTTATTGATTTAACCACTCCATATAAAGACGCACACCCTGCTCTACCGTTTTAAATGAATGATCACAGCCGGCAGCGCGCAAATTATCCAGATCAGCCTCGGTGAAACTCTGATAACAGCCTTTCAGATGCTCAGGAAAAGGGATGTATTCAATTTTGCCGCGTCGATGGTAGGCAATCACTGCATTAGCCACATCATTGAAGGTTTGTGACCGGCCTGTACCGGTATTATAGATACCCGATACCTCAGGGTGATCCAGAAACCATAAATTAATATCGACCACATCGCCCACATAAACAAAATCACGACGCTGTTCACCGTCAGCATATCCGTCACAACCTTCAAACAAACGGATGCAATCGGATTCCTTGATTTGCTTATTTAAATGAAAGGCCACACTGGCCATACCGCCTTTATGCGCTTCTCTAGGTCCATAAACATTAAAATAACGCAAACCAACAACCTGGACCGTCAGCTGCGACTGAAATCTGCGTACATATTGATCAAACTGAAACTTCGAATAGCCGTAAACATTCAACGGCCCTTCATACGCCAGTTCTTCCTTGAAATGTTTATCATCGCCATACACGGCTGCACTGGAAGCATAGATATAAGGAATTTTATGCTGCTGACAATAATGAAACAGTGCTTTACTGTATTCATAGTTGTTTTCCATCATGTAGCGCCCATCCCACTCAGTGGTTGTAGAGCAGGCTCCCTGATGGAAAACAGCTTCAATCGTTTCAGTACGAAAAAATCCCTGCTGCAGCTTCTCCAGAAAGGTTTCCCTGTCGAGATAATCTGCAATCCGACAATCAACCAGGTTCTTATATTTAACCCCGTTTGTCAGATGATCGACTACTAAAATATCATCATAACCTCGCTGATTTAAGCCTAGCACCAGATTGCTGCCAATAAAACCAGCACCACCGGTTATGATGATCATATGAATTACTCAGCCGCAACTTTAACAGAAACCGCCACAACCACATCGGTATGCAAATTAATGTTAATTTCATAATCGCCGATATGACGGATCACACCTTCAGGCAAGCGCACTTCATTTTTTTCAACTTTAGCGCCCGCAGCGGTTATTGCATCCGCAATCGTTTGTGTGCCGACAGAACCAAACAATTTACCTTCATCACCGGCTTTATGGGTAATCAACACTTCCAGTTTCCCAAGGGCTTCCGCACGACTCTGTGCAGCTGCCAATTTTTCCGCAGCAATCTTTTCCAGTTCGACGCGACGCGCTTCAAATTCTTTGATTTTTTCTGCTGTCGCAGCAATGGCTTTACCTTGTGGCACCAGGTAATTTCTACCATACCCCGCTTTAATGGTTACTTTATCACCCAGATTACCCAGGTTTGCTATCTTTTCCAGAAGAATGACTTCCATCGTTCAATACCTCATTTTATCGACTTTTTGTCGAACTAGCGGACGCATTCATACGTCCTCTTTATTTGAAATTTTATTCCGTAAATCCAGCCATGTATCACCCAGCCCGAATAAAGCCACCGCAATTGCGACATGGGGAATCAATACTAATGTGATGTATAAAAACGGCACCATAAATCGGCTGTTTTTCATCTTGCTAAAAGAATCATGCAACGCAGCGGTACCGGTAATGGCATACAGCACAAACAACAGCACCACAATATTCCAGCAAACTTCAGCAACCGTACCTGACACAATCAGAGCTGTTACGACTATAATAACAGTAGCTATTGCCAATTGCCGATGAGTTCTTAGCGCTAAAAATTCAGCTCTGAACCCGCCTGGGTTGTATAGCATTGCCTGCCACCACCGGCCTAAAAACAATCCAAACAACATTCCATAAACTGTTCCTGCGGCAACAGCGCCAGTCATCAACTGTGAAAAACGACTCAGTGATCGCTGAACATCCTCCACAGGCATGTCCGTCGCACTATCCATCATGGGTTTCATCATCTGATTAAGCACTTCATTCCAAAATGCAGCAGGATCAGGATGATAAAGATAAAAACCAATAACCCCCAAAGTGCCTAATATAACAGCAATTTCAATAGTAATAGATAATTGCTGCCCTTCTCTCAAGACGATGGAAATCAGCCAGACAGGTAACCACAATACCAATCCATACAACAATGCAAACTGATAACTGCCAAACAACAACATTCCCAACAACGCAGTCGCCAGACAAGAAATAATCAGTATATATAAGCCTTCATATGCTCCTCGTCTTAATGTGACCAGAGCAACAGAGGCTGAACTTACGATACTAACGGGAGGAAAAAGCAAAGACAGCAAGGCCAAAGAGGACGCGACCGTCATGGCCTGAACCCGCCCTTTCATAATATAGCTTGCCAGAAATTTCACTTTTACTCTCGTATAAAGTTATTTATGTGCGTCGCAGTATGGCAACAACGCTATATAACGCGCCCGCTTAATTGCAGTTGCCAACTGTCTTTGATATTTCGCACTGGTTCCTGTAATACGACTGGGTGTAATTTTTCCTGTCTCAGAAATATATTCACTTAATAAGTCCAGATCTTTGTAGTCAATGACCACCGCATCCTCACCGCTAAAACGACAGGATTTTTTACGTCTTATGTTACGTGCCATAATAATTCTCGTTATCCAATAGATTAGTTATTCAGTTTTCGCAGATTCTTTTTTTTCTGCCTCGTCAACCTTATTCTCTTCTTGAGATTTTGCTTCCGCCGCCTTATTTTCAGCTGCTACGATAGCTGAAGGTTCTGTGACAGCTTCTTTTAGCGCAATAGTCATACTACGCAAAATAGCATCATTGAAACGAAAACCACTTTCTAGCTCGTCAAGAGTAGCCTGGCCACATTCGATATTCATCAACACATAATGTGCTTTATGAATTTTTTTAATTGGATACGCTAACTGTCTACGGCCCCAATCCTCCAGGCGATGAATGGTTCCGGAAGCATCTTCGATAGTTGTTTTGTATCGTTCGATCATTGCCGAGACCTGAGAACTTTGATCAGGGTGTACTAAAAAGACAATTTCATAATGTCGCATGTTTTCTCCTTTCGGGTAAGCCCCCCACTGTGTCTTAGGCAGCGATGAAGCAAGGCAGGAGCAAAAAGCCCCATAAAACAGACCATTGTAGAATTTTATAAATCAATTTGCAAAATTCTTTTCGCCTTCAAGCTGGAAAAATCAGTTGAACGTGGATTTTTTTGCACAAGACACCGATTTCACAGCGCTTTACAGATTTTTACTCCTGCAAAACCTGCATTTCCTACATCCCTGTAGGTCAAAAAAATCATAGCGCCCCATAGATTATACTTCGCGTGCGATCACGGATGTGCTAAATGCAGGAGCTATTATTATTTGTTAAGGAGCGCTAGAAACCTTAGGCAACTGATTTTCTCGGTTTAAGCAAAGATACTCAAAATACCTTTACTGGCAATAGCTCTACCAGCCTCAATTTCATCTGCAACTGAGACCATTGCATCACTTTGCTCACCTTCAAAGTCGTCCATCTGCTGCATTCCTCTTTGTCCTTGCCGATTTTCACCCATCTGAAAAAAACCTTGCGATTGTTTTTGCTCTGATTGTTGCTGGGAAACATTAACATCCAACAGATTTAATTGTTGTGCATTCAGCATTTCCCTTAATTTTGGCAGCGCCGCCTCGATGGCATCTTTGACTGCCGCATGCTGAGTAGCAAAAGCAATAGTCGCTTGATCCTGACTCACATCAACTCGAATTGAAATTGGCCCTAAATGTTTGGGATTTAAATTTAGCTCTGCTGATGGCACAGCTTGCTTTGTCATCCATACCACTCTTTCTGAAAATTCCTTACCCCACTCAGGATGAGCAAAATGTCTTGTCATGACCGGAATCTCAGCTTTGCTTTCATTATTGACAGAACGATTTAACATGGTCAACTCTGTAGCAATCTTTGGCAATGATTTATCTACCCCAACATCCATGCTTTTTCTATCAGTTATTTCTGCGTCACTGTGCTTTTTTTCTGTACTCAACAGCGCTTCCACTTCTGAATGTTGAAAAGCATTATTCTGCTCCATCGTGCTATCAGCATCATTGTTTTTAGACATTGAAACCGCTTGCTCCATTTCATTCTTAAGCGCTGAACCAGGATTATTTTTTATGGTTTTATCAACTAACAACAATGCGCGTTTTTTCAGACCATCAGACAACTTATCAATCGTTTCGTCATTCAGCTTATTAACTATCTTTTGGGCTGTCAAAATTTCCAATGCAACCGGAACTTGTCCAGCAAGATCGTCCTGATCACTATCGTTTTCTTGTAACAGATCTTTGCTTTCTTCATTATTGCCAACAGATCTTTCATCCTTATCTCCAGGTAATTCCGGCTGCTCCTCAGTTAACACTATTGAAGAATTAAACTGTCTCCTGTCCGCATCTCCCATCGCATTGATATTTTTCAAGATATCATCCAGGGCCCGCATGGTTTTTTCAAGATCAATATCAACCGTCTCCTTTTTTTCCGGCAAATCCTTGCCTAATAACGCGGCAAAATCCTGCAATTGACTCAAGTCAGCATTTTGCTGAGCGGACAACACGGTTTCACTTTGCCCTTGTTGCAACAAATCGATCTGCCCCTGCAAGGCTAAGGCGAATTGTTCCGGCACGCCCTCTCCCTGCAACAATGATTGTTGTATATTTTCCAGTCCATCCACACTGGAAAGTATTGAGAATAAGCCTGATGCCTGAATATTCATAATAATTCTCCAAAAAACTTACTACAATTCAAGCATTTTCTATACCAGATTTCCTGCAACTACGTGAGGCCCAGTCATCCTGTTCAGTCTGCTCTCGCTTCGCTTCCAACCTGATTTCCTCTTTCGCAGCCGTTTCCCCCGCTTTTTGCAGGCCTTTGGTTTTTTGATGTTTTTGTTCCCAAGTCTTACGGTATACCATTAATTCTTTATCTTTTGCCGCTACCATTTGCTGTTGGGCATCAATTGCCGCATCCAATTTACTGATAAAGGCGCGAAATTCCATTAATTGATTGATCGTCATTCCCGGGCTGTTAAACGCTCCGTATTTTTCCTGATATTCTTGCCGATAAGCTTGCAGGTTCTTTAACTGCTGCATTAAAGCTTGCTGTTGCTGCCGGCAAATACCTAGGGCTTCCAATGCTTGTTTTTCCTGTAGCATTTGAATATCGATAATAACTTGTAACCGTTCAGATCTTTTCATTTACCTATCCCTGTTATCATCAATACCTAGTAACACACTCAATTCACTTAAACTTCTACTGATATCGACTACCTCATTCATATCCTGCTGCAAAAATGCCATAATTTCCTGATTTTTTTCAATAGCCTGATCGATTCTAGGATCCGAACCCGTCTGATAAGCCCCCACACTGATTAGGTCTTTATTTTTTTGATAGATTGAATAGAGCCGCTTCAATTCCCTGGCCATTTGCAAATGCCCTGTCTCTACAATATCCGACATAACCCGACTGATAGAAGCTTCTATATCAATGGCCGGAAAATGCCCAGATTCAGCCAGATCTCTGGATAATACTATATGCCCGTCCAATACCCCTCGCGCAGCATCGGCGATAGGATCATTGGTGTCATCACCTTCCGCGAGTACTGTATAAAAAGCCGTAATAGAACCACCCTCGACATCACCATTTCCTGCTCTTTCCACCAACTGCGGCAACTTGGCAAAAACTGAAGGCGGATACCCTTTAGTAGCCGGCGGTTCATCGATTGCAAGAGCAATCTCCCGATAGGCTTGAGCATACCGGGTCAACGAATCCATCAGTAACAACACGTCCAGCCCCTGATCCCGAAAATATTCAGCGATACTGGTAGCCAGTAATGCACCATGAACCCTCATTAGTGGTGAGTCATCTGCGGGTGAAGCAACTACTACGGCTCTTTTCATTCCTTCATCACCGAGTATTTTCAGGACAAATTCATTCACTTCCCGCCCCCGTTCACCGATAAGCCCAACGATAACAATATCTGCTGTCGTGAACCGGGTCATCATCCCTAACAGTACACTTTTACCCACTCCCGTTCCGGCAAACAACCCCATCCTCTGCCCACGCCCCACGCTAAAAAGTGCATTAATAGCCCTAACGCCAACATCAAGCGGCTCACGAATTGGTTTACGCGCCAAGGGGTTAATTGACTCCCCGGACAAGAAAACTTTTGCATCGGTATCCAATGGACCTTTATTATCCAACGCTTCGCCGGCGCCATTCAATACCCGACCCAACAATCCAAAGCCAACTCTTGCCAGACTGTTTGTTCCCAGCGGAATTACCCGGCACCCCGGCTCCAGGCCATAAGTATCCCCCGTCGGCATTAAAAAGACCCGACCACCCGCAAAACCCACGACCTCCGCCCCAATTTTTTTTCCGGTTTTTGTTTCTACCTGACATAATGAACCAATCGACGCCCTGCATCCTTCGGCTTCCAGTGTCAACCCAACCATCCGCGACAGCCTGCCTTCCACAATCAATTCAGGCGGCTCTGCCAACCTGTTAACATAAGGCTTCAGTCTGCTTAACCATTTTTCAGCCCGATCTGCGGCCGGAATCATTCCCGCTTATCCTCTTGCCTTTCACCACCTAGAATAGTTGCAACAATGGCAGCAAGGCGATTTTCGACTGTCGCATCAACATGAGACACTCCTGTTTCCACTTTACAACCGCCACGGGTAAGTAATGGGTCTTCATCAATTACCCACTGCGGCGACATATCATCCAACTGCAAAGCAGAACGAACCAGTTCGGCATCTTCCGGATGCAATTTCAGGGTGATTTTTTGTGCCGCTAACGGCAAAGCATTCACGGCTTCTTTGACTACAGCCACAATTTGTCCGGGATCGACTTTAATTTCCCGGCGCACTAATTGACTGGCAATACCAATGGAAAGATTGACTAATTCACGCTCAACTTTGTCATCCAATTCTTTAAAAGGCTCGCTTAAAGACTCCAATAAACTCACAAATTCGGCCGTCTGTTTGCGTAGTAAATGGACGTTATCGTCATACCCTTTCTTAAACCCTTCATCAATTCCTTGCTGAATACCTTCTTTTTTACCTTGCTGAAAACCCTCCTCCTTACCTTGTCGCAAACCTTCCTGCAGGCCTTGTTCAAAAGCTTCATCATAAGCCTGTTTTTGCATCGCTTCGATTTCATCAACCGTCAGTATTCTGGTTTCATCATCCGCCACCGCTTCTGACTGTCCATTGGCAAAATCTTCCAGACCAGTCCAGGTATCCAGAGCATCCAGTTCGGTTTGTGAAAACTTTAAGCTCTTAGACAAGCTCATCTCCACCGCCACTACCTAAAGAAAGTTCGCCGGAATCAGCCAGTTTTTTGGCTATTGCCAAAATATCTTTTTGTGCCGCCTCAACTTCACTCAATTTAGTCGGCGGCGCTGCCTCCAGATCATCACGCAACATTTCAGCAGCTCGTTTCGACATATTGCCAAATATTTTTTCTTTCAGGTCATCATCGACGCCCCGCAATGCCAACAATAACTGATCGGTAGAAACTTCACGCAGCAGAGTCTGAATACCACGATCATCAACCGCAGCAAGATCTTCAAAGACGAACATTTTATCCTGTATTTCCTGCCCCAAACTTGGGTTATTTTCATTTAAGTCTTCCATCATGACCTCACTAATTGAACTATCTATAAAGTTCAGTATATTAGCTGCCGCATTAACTCCACCTATGGCAGAAGATTTAACACTGTCACTACCCGTCAGTTGTTTTTCCATAATCTCATCCAACTCTTTTAGGGCCGCGGGCTGCACGCCTTCCAAAGTGGCAATCCGCATAAGAATATCTGAACGCATATTCTCAGGTAACAGGGATAAAACTTCAGCTGCCTGATCAGCATCCAGTAAAGATAATATAATGGAAATGATTTGTGGGTGTTCAAGACGGATCAGATCAGCAATTGAACGGGTATCCATCCATTTTAATTGTTCAATCCCCTTACTATTGGCGCTTAACAAAATCCGATCAATAATACTACCGGCTTTATCCGCCCCCAGCGCATTAGTTAACATACTACGAATATACTCGTCTGAATCCATGCCTAAACCGGTTTCATCCTTAACCTGGACAATAAATGTTTCCAATACCGAGTCAACCATTTCTGAAGTAATAGCTTCCAGCCTCGCCATGGTTGCCCCGACCGTTTGCACTTCTTTTGGTCCCATGTTTTTCAACACGCTGGCCGCTCTGTCCTGGCCGACAGACAGCAATAACAATGACGCCTGCTCAGAATATGTTAAATCTTTGGATTCCTCAGCCATCTTCTTTCAACCACCCTTTCAACACTTGTGCGACCAGTTTTGGATCTTCATCAATCAGTTTGCGCACATATTCCAGGCGTTTCTCATAACTTTGCGGCGCATCCAGTAACAACAAATCTTCAGCACCTGCGGTCAAAGCCAGTTCATCAACCTCCTCATCTTCTCCAACGGGTACTGCAACCGGCTTGCCATTTTCATCAAACCTGACTATCCCCCCCATTGCTTCAGCCTCCGCCTGCACTCTGGCCAGTTCTGCAGCTAAAGCTTCGTCTTCCTGTCTGCCAACCAGCCCCTTCATAGTTGGCCGCAATACCCCAAACACCAGAAACAAGACCACAACAACAGCCGCCAATTGTTTAAGTGCATCAATAAACCAGCCTTGCTCCCACAGCGGCACAGGCGGTAATAGCTCCATTTCATCAATAGCTTTAAAAGCCACATTAGTCACCGTCACCTGATCCCCCCGGCTACTGTCGAAACCAACAGCCTGCTTAACCAGCGCACTCAATTGATTAAGAGCTTCCTGCGAATAAGGCTGACTATTTACTTCTCCTTCTGCCTGTCTGATTTTTTTGTTATCGACCACCACTGCGACCGACAAACGTCTCAATACCCCAGTAGCTAAACGAGTATGGGTAATCGTTTTATCCAGTTCAAAATTGCGGGTTGCACTTTTACTGGCTGATGACGGCGATTTGGCGTCACTCTGACTCTCTGCCCCAGCAGCGACTTCAGGCGCCACACCTGTTGGTGGCGGCTGATTAGACAAAGCTCCAGGCACACCTTGTACGGCTGACAAGTTAGTTTGCTCCTCCAAAGTTTGCTCACTTCTCAATGCCGGCAAATCCGGATTGAACATTTCCTGGGTTTTTTCTGTCACGGTAAAATCAACATCCGCTGAAACCTGTGTCCGCAATCCATCATTGCCCACTATGGGCGTCAAAATGTTTTGAATCCGATCCATTAAATGCTCTTCAATATTTGTCTTGTATTCAAACTGCTTTGAAGTCAAATACATATTTTCGGAAGAGCCTCTACTATTAAGCAAACGACCTTTTTGGTCAACCACCGTCACCTGCCCCGTTTCCAGCATGGGTACACTAGATGCCACCAGATGGACAACGGCTTCTATTTGTTCTTTTTCCAGCGTTCTGCCCTGATATAAATTAACAACAACAGAAGCGCTGGGCTTTTTCCGTTTACGGACAAACACTGATTGTTTGGGCAATGCCAACAAAACCCTGGCTGATTTGACATTCTGTATGGTCATAATGGTACGGGCAATTTCCCCTTCCAGCGCCCGTTGAAAGCGCATCAACTCAACATTCTTACTGGTCGCAAACCCCGACTCTTTATCTAACAGTTCATATCCCATACTGGTACTTCTTGGTAACCCTTGTGCCGCCAGTTTCAGTTTCAACTCACGAACATCATCAGTCGGCACCATTATGGCACCCGAACCAGTATCAATCTGGTAATCAACCCCCATTTTTTCCAAAGTATCGATAATTTCAGCCGAATCCTGTTCTGCAATACCACTAAAAAGTAAATCGTATGAGGCTGTCTGTGACCACAGTACTACCGCGGCACCTATCGCGACACTCAGCGCCAGACCCAGCATCAAACCTACTTGCCTAGTCACAGACAAGTCAGCTAAGCCTTTCATTGCAGGATGGATATGACCTTCAGTTGTCGTCAGTTGTGTCGCAGTATCCAAATCGACAGTTTGACTATTATTTTGCTCACTCATTGCTTAAGCGTCCACTTACATCGGCATATTCATAACGTCTTTGTAAGCTTCAACCAGTTTATTACGTACCTGCACCATTGCCTGGAAAGAAACGCCGGCTTTCTGTGAGGCAATCATGACTTCCGCCAAACTTACGTCGGGATCACCCATTTCAAAAGCTTTTGATAGCTGCCCAGAAGCCTTTTGCGTATCATTAACGGCATCGATAGACTGCTTCAGCATTGCTGAAAAATCTGTATTGTTATCAGTCTCTTGAGGCTTATTTGATGCCTCAATTGACATCGCCCTCATTTGTGCCAATACCTGATTAACATTCATATCAGTCATAATATTTTCCAATTATAAATTTTCACCCTTGCACCAAAAACTAGCATTTTTCAGGCCAGATTAGCAGGGAACCGCAACACCGGATTCTTTCATTCTAGCTATTTTATATCTTAATGTACGTGGACTGATGCCCAGCTTTTCTGCCGTACTCTTACGACTGCCATTTTCTTCACCCAGAGTTTGCAAGATAATTTTTTCCTCTGCTGACCTCACACCTTCTCCCAAATTAATTGCTTTCTTTTTTGCTTTAAATTCATTATCTTGAACATCACTTTGACCGGATTCCATAGACCAGGATTCAGTCATTTGAAACGACTCTTCAAATATTAGTTCATCAACCCCAATCCGCCCATTTCGTTGTAAAATTAAGGCCCGCTGTACTACATTCTCAAGCTCCCTGACATTACCGGGCCACCGGTAACATTGCAATTTTTCGACTGCAGCTGCGTCTAAAATGGGTAATACTTTGCCACCACCATTATGTTTTATTAATAATTCCTTTGCCAGCAACAATATATCACCAACACGCTCCCGTAAAGGCGGTATTTTAATAGGGAAGACACTCAGTCTATAATACAAATCTTCCCGAAAACTCCCTTCTTCAACATATTGCTTTAACTTGCGGTTTGTTGTCGCCAGAATTCTGACATTTAAGGGTATTTTTTTATGCCCTCCAAGGCGTTCAACTTCTTTTTCCTGCAACACCCTGAGTAACTTAGCCTGCAATGCCATATCCATTTCCGAAATTTCATCCAGTAACAAGGTACCGCCCTGAGCCTGCTCAAATTTACCGGCAGATGCCTGCACTGCCCCGGTAAAAGCCCCTTTTTCATAACCAAACAATATTGCCTCCAGCATATTTTCCGGAATAGCTGCGCAGTTTATCGCCACAAAAGGACCGTTATGATTCATCGAATTTTGGTGAATATATCTGGCCAGCACCTCTTTCCCGGTTCCACTCTCTCCTTCCAGTAAAACCGTCACATTGGTTCTTGCCACTTTAGCGCACATAGCATACAGTTTTTTCATTTTTTCATCCGCAACCACGCGCTCATGAAGCGTGTTAGCGGTACCTGCTATAAAACCGGCTACTTTCTCTACCAGCGTTTCCGCTTCAAACGGCTTAATCAGATAATCAACAGCCCCTGCCTGCATTGCTTCCACAGCCTTGGGAATGGTGCCATAAGCCGTCATCAATAACACTGGAGTCTGTCCATGTCTGTGTTGCACGTTGTTAAGCAATTGAATTCCATCCATTACCGGCATCTGCACATCACTGACCACTAATTTAAAACAATGTTTTGTCAGCTTGCTTAATGCTTCAGTACCATTGTTGGCTGCAACAACACTATAACCTTCAATTTCCAGAGTATCGCTCAGCGCCTCACACAAGGCCAAATCATCCTCAACAATAAGTACATCATACTGTTTCATAATCATTCTCCTTATTTCCAACACCGCCTGTTGCAGTGGATAACGTTACTGAATATTGATTGATACAAGGTAAGACCACGGTAAAAACCGTCCCTTTTCCAGGTGTTGACTGGCATTGTATTGATCCGCTATGCGCCCTGACTACACTGTCAACCACAGCCAAACCCAAACCAGTACCATTTACCTTGGTGGTATAAAAAGGCTCAAAAAGACGTTGCTGCTGTTGAATTGTAATTCCCGGCCCATTATCTTGAACGGTAATTTTCAAGCAGCTCTCATTCAGCTGTTTTACCGTCATAATAATTCGCCCCGGCCCGGTAAAAGCTTCAACAGCATTATTGATAAGATTCATGAGCGCACCACGCAAAGCATCCTCATTGCCTAACATAGCATCTACCTGCACCTTGTTTTCCAGGCAAAACTCTGTATCCAGCTCATCCACATTCTCCCTGATAAGAGCCAATAAATTTACCAATGAAAATGTTTCCATGGTCATTCTGCCTTGTTTGGCAAAAACCAGCATATCATTAACCTGGCGTTCCAGATAATGCAAACGCTCCAGGATCTTGACTGAAAACTGCTGGCGTTTTTCATCAGTAATATTGGTTTTATGCATTTGAGAAGCATAAAGAATGGCTGTTGCCAAAGGCGTTCTCACCTGATGAGCCATGCTGGCAACCATTTCGCCCATGGCCGAAAGCTGTTTTTGTTGCGCCAGCGTATCCTGCAATGATCGTAATTCACTGATGTCTGAGAGAAGAATAATCTGCCCGGCCTCATTATTTAAAAAATTGCGGATAATACTGATCCGCCGACCATCTTGTAATTGGCGCTCATGTGGACTGTCAAAGACCGGTAACAAACTGCGTTGAACCACATCCTGCCAAAACTGACTAATTAGGGGCTCACCTAAAAATTCAACCGCATGGCTATTACAATCGACGATCCGCTCACATGCATCCAAAACCACAACACCAGCAGGCAGGGCAGCCAGGATTTGCTGCAAGCGCCCTGCTATCTTTTCCTTTTCAATCAGCGTTTTAAGTCTTTCACTACGAGCGGCCGCAAGCTCTCGGGTTAGCTTGGCTACTTGCGCTTCAAGTCCCTGGTAGGAATCGCTCAGGTTCTGAGAAAGCTGATTAAACAGCCGGAATGCATCGGTCAGACGCTCGGTTTTTTGTATTTGCTGCTTATTCACTGTATTCATATCTGATCAATAAATGTCATTACCCCCAGACAAGCAATAATCAAACCATTTTACTTTTATCAGGTTTTACAATTAGTTAACATATAAAAAGTCAACAATTTGACAGTGATTTTTCTAGGATTATTCTATTTGGGAGCCAATACAGGATAAGCCAGACAACCGGCGATGGATTTTAGCTGTATTTAATGACTGGATGAAAGCAGAAGACCTCTGCCGCTAATTCAAGGTTTTGTATTTTGATAGTTTCGTAAGAGCAGTTAAAGTCGCGCCTCCGAAATGCAACGTGGTTGTATTTACGACATCTTCTGGAATAAGCAACTGATATTAAAACCGTAAATACACTGTATAGTGACTTTTTAGTTATCAACTTAAGACGGGACATCTGAGAGAGCGTGGCTCAGGGCGAAATTATTTCCACCATGAAGAACATTAAGTTAATGAAGAAAAACTAAATCTTCATGCTCTTCATAGCGAAAACTTGTTCCGGTTTAAGTGGGTAGCCGACTTTTCCTTACACTAATTCCAACGCCAGCATAACAGCATCTTCCCGACCATTTTTTGCCGGATAATAACCCTTACGAATTCCTATCTCATTAAATCCCAGACTTTGATACAGCTTGATTGCTTTATAATTTGACGGTCTTACTTCCAGAAAAACTGTTTCAGCTTTCGAACGAACCTGGCTAATCATGTGCTCCAGCATCTTCCGTCCAGCCCCCAGCCCCTGAGCATCAGGATCCACACATAAATTCATAATATGAGCTTCTCCTGCACCAGTTGAAACAATACAATAACCCATGACTGATCTGTCAGCTTCTTCACAAACCCAGCAGGTGTAATTTGCTGCTCTGAGACAATCTATGAAAATATTCTCAGACCAGGGGTAATTATAATTTTTTGCTTCTATGTCCAAAACACTACCCAGATCAGCCGACCCCATTCGCCTTATTTTCATTAAATCCTGGCGGGCAACTGATCCGGGAAAGACTTTGGCATAAAACTCCCGGTCGGCATCATAGATTATCAAATCCTTCACTTTCTCTAAAAACCTGCGCATATTTACTCTTTTAATTCCTCATACATCCTGAGTGCAAATTGCAAATCATCCCATGCTTTACGTTTCTCCAACAAGGAACGTAACAAATAAGCAGGGTGATATATCACAATGAGCGGTATATTATCCAGTTTATGAACAATACCTCTTAATTTTGCCAGGGGTTCTTGAGTTTTTAACAGATTTTGTGCTGCAACCCGCCCGACCGCAAGAATAATTTTTGGCTGAACCAGCGCAATTTGTCGTTGCAAAAAACCAGAACAGGCCGCTACTTCTTCAGCTTTAGGGTCTCTATTACCCGGTGGTCTGCACTTTAGGATATTGGCAATAAACACCTGTTCCCGGTCTAACCCCAATGCTCGAATCATTTCTGTCAATAATTGTCCGGCCTTACCAACAAACGGCTTACCTTCCTGGTCTTCGCTTTTCCCCGGCGCCTCACCAATAAACATCCAGTCCGCCTGCTGATTACCGTTTCCGAAAACAGTTTGTGTTCTTGTTTTACACAGTTGGCAGTTCTGACAAACAGCCACTTCATTGCTTAAGTCAGTCCAATAATCCCGTCTATCCGGGATTATTGAGGCCGTCTGTTTTTCTTCAGAGGGTTTTTCATCGTCAAACTCTGCTGCAGGCATATCAACCTGCCCATGTCTGGGAATCCAGACATCAATCCCCATCATCTGCAGGTATTGCAGACGAATGGATTCATCAATACCAGAATCAGAAGCCATCGTAAAATTCAAACATCCCCTGTTTGCGGATGCTGCCTTTGTTCCGGTGACTGCAGTTTGTTTACCGCATTAATGTAAGCTTTAGCCGAAGCAATCACAATATCTGTATCCGCCCCCAAACCATTTACAATTCGACCTGCTTTATCTAATCGCACTGTCACCTCACCCTGCGCATCAGTTCCGGTAGTGATATTGTTGACCGAGTACAACTCCAGCGTAGCGCCGGTTTTAACCAGACTTTCAATCGCTTTCAGACTGGCATCGACAGCCCCGCCGCCACTGGCATTACCGGTCAGTTCTGTATTACCAACGCGAATAGTGACTCTGGCATTAGGCATTTCACCGGTTTCAGAACAGACTTTCAAGGCAATCAGTTTGACATTCTCTTCTTCAGCAGCAAAACTGACTTCAGAAATAAGGGCCTGTAAATCTTCATCAAAGATCTCATGTTTTTTATCCGCAAGTTGTTTGAAGCGAAAAAATGCATCATTCAATTCGGCTTCACTGTGAAACTGAAAACCCAATTCGGTCATGCGACTTTTGAAAGCATTACGTCCTGAATGTTTGCCTAATACCATCCGGTTAGCCGACCAGCCTACATCCTCGGCTTTCATAATCTCGTAGGTTTCGCGACTCTTTAACACACCATCCTGATGAATGCCGGATTCATGTGCAAAAGCATTGACGCCGACAATAGCCTTATTGGGCTGCACAGGAAATCCGGTAATAGACGAAACCAGTTTTGAACAATTAACAATTTCGGTAGTATCCAGGCCAGTATAACAGGGAAAAACATCCTGCCGCGTATGCACCGCCATGACAACTTCTTCCAGTGAGGCATTACCGGCACGCTCACCCAATCCGTTGATAGTGCATTCAATCTGCCGGGCACCATTCATGACTGCCGCTAACGAATTAGCAACCGCCAGTCCCAAATCATTATGACAATGAACCGAAAAAACAGCCTTATCAGCATTAGGAATACGGTTGATTAAATTGCCAATGGTTTCGCCAAACTGATGTGGCACACTATAGCCAACAGTATCCGGAATATTCAGCGTAGTGGCGCCGGCATCGATTACCGCTTCCAGAATCCGGCACAAAAAGTCCTCTTCAGATCGCCCGGCATCTTCCGGAGAAAATTCAACATTATCGGTATATTGTCGCGCCCTTTTTACCGCTTTAACAGCATATTCAATCACCTGCTCGGGCTGCATCTGCAACTTCATTTGCATATGAATGGGTGAAGTGGCAATAAAAGTATGAATCCTCGCGCTGTTTGCGCCTTTTAAAGCCTCGCCGGCGCTATCAATATCCTTATTCAACGCTCTTGCCAGGCCGCATACCGTACTATCCTTAACGGTATCGGCAACGGCCTGAACCGACTCAAAATCGCCAGGACTTGCTGCTGGAAAGCCCGCCTCAATGACATCGACTTTAAGGCGTTCAAGCGCTTTGGCAATTCTGACTTTTTCATCACGCGTCATCGACGCACCGGGGCTTTGCTCACCATCACGCAAAGTTGTATCAAAAATAATTAATTTGTCTTTCATGAGTACTCCAATCATGAAGAAGCATCAACCGACAGGCTGACTAAAACGGGTTACTTTTTGTTAGCTTAAAGAGTGATATTTTTGCCCATCAGGGCAGGAGTCTGAGAGGAAGGTTAGATAACAAGCGCACCATCTCCTTATCGTAAAACAAGGATATATGTTTATGCTGCGCTGATCTATTTTGGAAATTCATGGGAACCACTATAATGCATTACCGTGTGAGCTACAAGCAAAGTTTATATCAAATAATAATCAGGATTCAATCTTCCGGTTTTGCCATTTTTTTCGCAATATCAATGTCACCAAAGGTCCTGAAATCGCATATCCTACCGCCAATAAAAATAGCATGGTTTGCGGTTGCGCCATAACAAAACCAATGAATAACATAATAGCAATAGCAACAACAAACGGTACTTTTCTTTTCGGATCGATTTCTTTAAAACTGGAATACCGAAAATTACTGACCATCAACAAACCTGTGATAATGGTAGTCACCAACACAATATATTTGATCTTTTCAACGTCATAGCCGTATTCGAGACTGATCCACAAGCCGCCAGCCAGAATAGCTGCGGCAGCAGGACTTGGAAGCCCTTGAAAATAGCGTTTATCAGCCACCTCAACCTGGGTATTAAACCGTGCCAGTCTTAATGCGCCACCTGCCGCATGAACAAAAGCCGCAAATAACCCCAGCTTTCCAAGACTGCTAAATGCCCAGATATACATCACTAAAGCCGGGGCAATTCCAAAGGAAACCATATCTGATAAACTATCATACTGAACACCGAACTCACTTTGAGTGTTGGTTAATCGCGCCACCCGGCCATCAAGACCATCCAGAATCATAGCGACAAACAAGGAAACCGCCGCTGTTTCAAAACGTCCGTTAATCGCCGAAGTAATTGCATAAAATCCCGCGAACATAGCGCCTGTAGTAAACAGGTTCGGCAACAGATAGATACCGCGGTGACGAATCGTTGATTTTTTTTGTTTCATACTGTCTTTAATAACATTCACATTAAAACGGTGAATTACATTGTACTTCTTTATTCATCCAAATAAAAAAGCCTGTCTTAATGACAGGCTTTTTTTCTTCAAAACAAATTTGATCTAATGACCAACTTCAACACGGCTACCTTTGCTTTGACCAATTTCTGCCAATGTTTGCGTAAACCAGTCGATATCAATATCAAAAGGCTTACCGCCTTTCACTCTTGGGAACTCAATTGCACGCAGCACATTAGCATTGTCTTCATCATGCCCCATCAAACCGGATTCGCGACGAAAAGCGCATTCCACCGCCAAATCAGCACAAGATTTGATCAGCCGAATATCTTCAACATTTGCCGCCGATGCACGAGCGAAATAACCGGATTTTTGGATCAGCGTTTTTTCCGCACCAATCATGTCAGCAAATTGTTCGCCGAACCATTTACCGGGATTGACAGCATCTAATTTAACATGCCCAAAAGCATCACGAGGCACCTCCTGGCCTTGGGCTTGCATTTCGGCAACAATGGCATCCAGGCCTGCACCTTCGGAGACGAAAATATTAACGCAATCCACTTTATCCATCACTTCCCGCAGACGCCTGGCTTCAGCGATCAAATCAATTTTCATTTCAGGAACAAAGACACCATGAACCTCAAACGCCGCCCGATCCAAACCGATTTCAGGCAGCCATTCAGCACGATCAAGTAATTTGCGATATTCCACTGCAGTCGCTGCAGTCAGCCAGCCACAACTACGCCCCATGACTTCATGCACAATCAACATACGTGGGTTGGCATTGTTTTCCGCCACCACGTTCTGAAAGTAACGCGCCCCCTGTTCAGCTGCCGTCCAGGCGCCCAAAGACTGTTTGACTGGAAATACATCATTATCTACAGTCTTAGGTAAACCGATAACCGTCAGACCATAGTCGTTTTTTGCCAGGAAAGCCGCTAAATCGGCCGCTGCGGTATTGGTATCATCGCCGCCTATGGTATGTAAAACATCCACACCATCTTTAACCAGCTGAT
>CAYYSO010000022.1:0-21850 GCA_964474415.1 uncultured Methylomarinum sp.
TAGCCATAGAAAACATAGTAAATCCAATTAAAAAAGCGGTTAAAACGGCAATGACACGGTGAGTAATATTTTTCACTGATTCTCCTCATTGTTATGTGTGCTGAATAGTTTACCAAAAAAACCAGCTTTTGCTTTTAAATTCCTTTTGGCAATGGCTTAATTGTGCATGATATTGATTGGCTTTGCGGGCAACTTTATTCGCTGTGCTAAGTAACCAGCGTTTGTGTCGATAGGTTTTTTGCCGGTAACCGGCATGACCTTCATGATAAGCCAGATATAGATGTCGAGTATCCCACTTTGAAATACCCAGTTTTTTCTGGCTGGTGGCGCAATACCAGCCTATAAAATCACAACTATCGGCAAAATCATCGCGATCAGCTCCCCATTTTCCGCCGTTATTCAGGTAATCATCCCAGGTACCGTCCTGTGCCTGGGTATAACCATAGGCGCTGCTGGAGCGAAACCAGGGAATAATTCCCAGCAACCAGGGGCGGGGTGGCTGG
This sequence comes from uncultured Methylomarinum sp., assembly GCA_964474415.1. Classification (GTDB taxonomy): domain Bacteria; phylum Pseudomonadota; class Gammaproteobacteria; order Methylococcales; family Methylomonadaceae; genus Methylomarinum. The sequence continues at coordinate 504 of CAYYSO010000022.1, forward strand.
GCATCAGCGACAAAGCGTGATTCCTGATGCATGATGGCCATTTGAACGTGAACAGGAACGCCCCAGCGTTCAAAGGATTCTTTGGCAGCATCGTACCAGTCATTTTTTTCTCTGAAAATTTCACAAATATTTTCGCTGTTTTTAGGCGGTGTAGCAGTACAGGCCGATAAAATCAGTAGGCAACAAATATAAACAAGTTTATTTCTCATTATTGAAGTAACACAAATACGAATAAAAATTTATTAAATACTATAATTGTAGTGAGATTTTTTAAGCATGTGATTAATATAGGCTAAACCGATGACTGAGAAACGCCCATATCGTAAAAATCTAGGCATACAAGGACTTATTTATTTGGGAGGTCAAGAACTTGAAATTGCAGTTAAAAATATTTCAATCACCGGTTTGCTGGCAGAATTGAAAGAAAGTGATTTTATTCATGATACTGAAGATATTTTTCAATCTATCAAAATATCCCCTGTGATTGATCTTTATTTGCCCGAGCTAAGGGTAGCTGGTGAGGCGGAAGTCGTTAGGTCGGATGATGCTGACAGTCATATCAATTTAGCTTTGGAATTTCGAAACATTTCCTATGATATTGATAATGTGTTGTATTCGCGTAGAGCGTATCGGAAAAATATGACCTCACCGGGGCAGATTGTTTTTAATAACGAAAAGCATTTTTTTACTACAGAAAATGTTTCGGTTGACGGCTTAATGATTCGTTTAGCCGGAAAAGTTGAAGTAGAGCCTGGAACGGTGGCAACGTATGATTTTAAACGTTTTGAATTATCCGGTCAGATTAAGGTTATCTGGGTACAGCATGATACCTATTCAACATTAATGGGATTGGAATACCTTTATCTGGAAAAAGATGCGGTGAAAGGTATTCCTCGTTTCAGCCGTCAGGATAATTTACGGTGAAGAGCCTTCCGGGAAGATAAGCTCAGTAACTAACTTTCATGTATTACCATGGAAAACTCCAGATACGCTTTTGTCAAGAATACCTGCGGATGATGTTAAATTTCTAAAGTAAAAGCCTGGGTTCTTCAAATATTACAGAAAAACGGAATACGATCGACAACATCCAGCCTGTAAAACAAAGGCTTGATTTATTGCTTTCACAAGAAGAAAAATAATATCACAGGAGAATTTTGATGGCATCTACCCCGCCTATTAGTTTTAAAACCAGAATTTACATCGGTTACGGGATTATTATCGGACTTTTTTGTCTGGTCACTGCTTTGGTGTTATATCAATTTAATCAAATCAATGATGGCATTGATATAGCGGATCAGAAAGCCTTGCCAATGGCCATACTTAGCCAGGAGATGGCATTTAATGTTGTCCAGGTTCAACAATTTCTTACCGATGTGTCAGCCACCCATGATCCGGCAGGTTACCGGGGTGCGGAGCTTGCGGCACAAGCATTTTTTGCCGGAGTCGCTGAATTTCGCCAGTATAGTGCAAACGATAGTACAAAACTCAATCAAATTGATCGTTTGGAGCGTATTTTTCAACAGTATTACCGGGAAGGTCAAGTAATGGCTCATGCCTATGTTTCCGAAGGAATCGAAGCCGGAAATCGAATTATGGAAACCTTTGACCAAACAGCTGAAAAAATGACCCAATTATCGCAACAATTGAAAAAGGAAAACGTTAATACGGTCAGACAATTAACCGATGGCGTTGCAATACGAAGCAGTCAGGCTTCACTGATGACAATCGTTATGTTTTTTATTGCAGTTGTCATCGCATTCATAGTTTCTATTTCAATAACTAATCGGCTACAGATGCAATTAGGTATTGATCCTTACTTTGTACATGGAATAGCCAAAGAAATTGCCAAAGGGAATTTGCGACGTGATATTCATGTGGATACAGGCGATAACAGCAGTCTGATCTATGCGATAAAAACCATGCAGGGTAATTTAAAGGAAATCATCAGCCAAATTACCAATATTGCAGATCGCATCAGACAAGCTTCTGATCAATTGATCAATGTCTCCCAGGTGATTACGGTCACTTCCAACGCACAAAACCAGTATGCCTTGACCACATCTAAGGCGATGAAGGACATGACTGTCAGTATCAATGAAATTACCCGTAATGCCAACCATTCAGCAGATCAGGCCGCCCAGGCTGGAGAAGCGGCAGATGAAGGATATACTATTGTCAATGATGCGGCTGATGAAATGAGGGGAATTGCCAATGTGGTTTCAGAATCATCGCAGATTCTTGGTAAATTAAGTGATAGTTCACAACATATTTCCGAAGTGGTTGAGGTGATTAACCAGATTGCCAGTCAGACGAATTTATTGGCGTTAAATGCTGCGATTGAAGCGGCTCGCGCAGGTGAGCAGGGTAGGGGATTTGCAGTGGTTGCTGATGAAGTTCGGGGGCTGGCGGAAAGAACGTCAAATTCCACCCAGGAAGTTGCCGGAATTATTGATGAAATCCAGACTAATTCCAGTAATGCCGTAGTCAGTATGGAAAAAGGCCATAATAATGTAAATGAAGGAGTCACAAAAGCGCAACGGGCGGGTGAATCGATGACTTTGATAAAAAACAGTACGACTAGGGTATGTAATTCGATTAACAGTATTTCAACTGCAATAACAGAACAGAGTTCGGTGGTAACCGAGGTTGCCCAGGATGTAGGAAAAATTTCTGATTTGGTTAATGAGAACAGTTCATCAATAAACAGTTTGAGCGCCACTATTTCAGAATTGAAGCAGATGGCTGATAATTTAAATACAGCCATCGGAAAATTCAAAGTTTAATCATATACTTTGTTTATTGTGAGCCGGGGTTTCCCTTTACGGATTAAAATTTATAGTCGGCAATTAACGAGTGTAAATCAACAGTGATTGAATTGATTTGATGACTTGAGTGGTTGGCTTTATCCGATTGAGAGACTGTCTCTTTAGCCATTTCATTAATGTTCAAGATATTTGTATTGATATTGTTTGAAACGGCAGTTTGTTCTTCAGCAGCGCTGGCAATGGAACTGTTGAGGTCGTAAATTTTATTCACTGACTGGCTGATTTTATCCAGTGTTTGAATGGCAGAACTGGTGCTTTCTGCGGCAAGCATTTGCTGCATCGCCACGACAACCTGTTCAGATTCTTCCTGTTGAGCAGTGGATAATTGATAGGTTTTTTCCGAAACGGAAACATTAATATTGGATACTTCATTCAGTCGATTGGAAAATTTTGGAATTTGTTGAAATGTTTTTTCAAATTCGCAATGAATTGATTAAATAATTGACTGATTTCAGTGATTTCGTCTTTGCCATCCAATTGCAATGAGGCCGATAAATCACCTTTTTTTAAAGCGATGTCGGCTAAATGGTTTTTAAAGTAGGCAATACGGGAATTAACAGAGCGGGATATTGACAGCAGTAAACCTATGATTACGCACAAAGCTACTCCTGAGAAAAACAGGAATTGCATTTGGATCCGTTGAGCCTGGCTGGAAAATATGGTCGAAAGGGTCTGGCTCAATGCCGCGAAAATGGATTCAGTTTTGTGAATGGTAGCGCGCATTTTTCCATGCAAACCGGATTGTGGCGTCAATCCCAATCGTTTATAGCCTTGGCTAAGTGCTATAAAGCCAGCATAGTAGGTTGTCATTTTATCAGCAATCAGATTTTTATTTTGTTGGTCGATTTCAGATGACAGCAAATGTTGTTTGAAAATAGCGTAGTTATTTTTGAATTTATCAATATATTTGGGCAGTTTGCGCAACATAAAATCCTTTTCATTGCGGCGCAATATTAGCATATCAGCAGTTAACTGGATTTGATGGAGTTGTTTTAACTCATCTTCTGCCTGATGTACCGCCTGCCGTAAGTGGCCACGTAAACCGGAATTATGACTTAAGCCAATTTCCTGGTGAAGGTTAACCAGTTCACTGAAAGAGTTGTTATAAGCCTGAATATATTGGACAAGCGAAGCGATAGACGATTCCTGTGGTAAATTCATTGAACGGATATTACTGTCTATTTGCTTGAGTTCTTCAAGTAATGAGGCTACATTGGCATTAAATTTTTGCTGATATTTAAGATCCAGCCTGGCCAGAAAATCCTTTTTACCTCAACATAAGCATATCGGCTGTACTTTTTTGGAGCAGCAACCGGGTTTCATTCAACCTAGAAAGATCAGTTGGGCGCGGAATCAAGAGCTTGTGATAGAAACCGTGAACAACTGATTTTTCTAGGTTCATGCGTGTCATTTCGGAAAACGAATGGCTTGAAATGGCTGCCAGGAGCAGTAAGCAGACAGAAACCAGTTCGGCCAGGGCAAATAACTTTGTTTTTATAGTTATTGTGCGGACAGCAATGGTTAATGTCATCAACAGAATAGAAATGCTGAGTATGCGGAAATAAGTCGCCAATATTTCTCATTTCTTACTGTGAGAAAACTGTAGAATGATCAAATAAGCGAATATTTTGACGATAGGGTTGAGATTTAATCCATATCATGAAATCATCGCTGCTTAATGGTTTGGCAATTCCGTAACCTTGGCCAAATGTGCAATTCATTATTTTTAATTCATCGCTGTGTTCCTGGGTCTCAACGCCCTCGGCAATAATCAGTTGTTTGAAGTTTTCAGCCAGGCCGATAGTGCCTTTGACGATAGCCATATCTTCGGGGTCTTTCAACATATCAATGACAAAGCTTTTATCAATTTTAATAAAGGAAATGGGAAGTTGCCGTAGATAGGTCAACGAAGAAAAACCGGTTCCAAAATCATCCAGAGCGATATGAACATCATAGTCATGGCAACTCTGTAAAATATATTTTGCGGTGTCAAAGTCTTTGATTGCGGCAGACTCGGTTATTTCCAGTACCAGTTGTTCAGGTTTGACATCAGGGTATGCCTCCAGAAATACCACCAGTTCATTAAAAAAATCAGGGTGCTGAATATGGCAACAAGCAATATTGACACTGATTTTTAATGTTACCCCCTGTTTATTCCATTCGTGAAGTTGTCGGCAGGCATGTTGAATAACCCAGCGCCCCAGCTTTATCATAAGATCACTGTCTTCGATAGCCGGGAGGAATTCATCGGGAAATATCAACCCCTTATTCGGGTGATTCCAGCGAATAAGGGCTTCAGCGCCAGTGATCATATCGGTGCTGAGATGAATTTGCGGTTGATAATGTAAAACAAACTGATCGCTTTGCAGCGCAATTTTAATTTCCCGGCGTAAATTGAGTTCTGAATGAATTTTATTATCCATTTCAGTGTTAAAAAACTGAACCTGGTTGCGGCCTTTTTGTTTGGCTTCATACATCGCCTGGTCTGCGTGTCGGATAAGCGCCTCTGAATCAGAAGGGTCATCAGGAAAAATAGTGACTCCGATGCTGGGAGATACATTGAGTTGCGCTGATTCGGTGACAACCGGCTGGTTAATTAATTTCACAATATGTTCTAACGGGGCGGTAAGGTTATCCGGCTTGTCTATTTGCATCAAAATAACAAATTCATCGCCGCCAAGGCGGGCAATGGTATCCGGATCACGAATGATGGATAAAAACCGTTTGGCAAGTTCGGTTAATAAATGATCCCCTGTTTCATGACCAAAATTATCATTGATGGCTTTAAAGCCATCAAGATCGATGAACATAACCGCCAGCATATGTTGATTACGTTGTGATCTGGCAATAGCCTGTTCCAGCCTTTCCGACAGTAACGCCCGGTTAGGTAATGCGGTTAGGGGATCGTGGGTGGCTTGCCAGGCAAGATGATCGGTTCTTTCGGCAACTTTTTGTTCCAGTGAATGATTTATTTTTTGTAATTCCTGGGTGATTCGTTTCTTGCCTGCCCAGGCTTTCTCCAGTTTAAGGCACATATCATTAAAAGCCGTACCCAGCTGAAAAATTTCATTGTTACCGGTAATGGGAACACGTTTTGATAAATCCAGGGTTGATGCAATTTCTACAGCAGTTCGGGTTAATGTTTGGATAGGCTGGCTGATTTTTCGGCTGGTTATAAAAATTACAAGCAAAGCTAATAAAACGGTGATGCCACCAATAATGAGGCTGATATTTAAAATATGCTGTGCAGGGGTATAAAAACGGCTGGTATCCGCCAGTGAAACCCAGCGCCATAAGTTGGTCAAGGGTGTGGCTGCTGTGTTTTCCAGATTGATAAAAAAATAGTTTTCATCGTCAAAAGTTATTTCCGGAGCAATGGTTTTTTGTTGGCTTGCGGTGGCCGGTATAGATATTTTAAGTAATTTTTCAGATAGCCTGGATGGAATTTGCTTGTCTTTTAATATGTTGTCGTTAGTATGGTTATATAACAGGATATAAGTTTCAAATGCAGACATATTGAGCAAGGATTCAATTTCCTGCCACGGGTAAGTCATTACCAGATAGCCTATGGGTGATTCTGAACCAAAGTCGGCATATACCGGTTGCCATAAAGCAATGATGGGCTTATGGGTAACGGGGTCTGGATGTTTGTCTATTAAATGTTGTTTTTTCTGTATGGCTGCCTGATACATCTTAAAATTTATCGGTGATGTCACTTGATAATCTGAAGCAATTAATTTTCCTGAAACTGACAGGGCATAAAGATGTCCGGGTAAATGATGCAGTGTTTTAAAGGTTTCTAATGTACGGGTGATTCTCAGATCGGTATCTTCAGTCAACAAATCATTCATGACGACCAGACTGGCCCAGGATTTAAGATTAATCAGTGATTGATTCAATTTTGATTCCAGGTCATGGCGCTTTGTCGTGGCGGATAAATGGATTTCTTCATAGGCGCTGGCTTTCAGATACTGGGACAGTTCAAAGGATGAAATTCCGAACAAACTGGCCAGGACAATTAAAAAAATGGAGCCATAACTTAAAAATAATTGGCGAAATATACTGGAATTAATCATTAAAGTTGACCAATGGTTTTTATATGGGGATAGCTGTTCGGCAGTGGGCCTTCAATATAGGCAATCGCGCCGGGTACGTTTTCAACAAAGGTCAGAACGGCCTGTCTGGAATTCTGGATAACCGGTAACCTGATGCCCTTGTAATGCATTTTTTTTAAATACCAGGCGTATTTTTTACTGCTAAGTCCCAATTTTCGTTCAAAGTGTTGGCGTAGCGAGCTTTGGGAGCTTCTATTGACGACAATAATAGGGTTTTCATCCGGCCAGGAACGTTGTTTGAGTAAATAGATATTTTTAATCTTTTTTCTGGATAATGGCTGGTTAACGGTTGCCGATAAATGAGCGATCAGAGTGATGTTATTTTCCAGGGCGAAAATTGACGGTGCAACAGACAAGGTAAAAAATAAAATGATTGAACGCATCAGAACATCACTCCAAAAGAACCGAAAACTCCTTCGTTTATTCCCAGATTTGCCCCTCTGTGCAAGACATATTCAAGTTTCCATACCAGCGTATTTTGTGTGCGAAAATTGACTCCAAAAACCGCATTTTGCTGGGATTCAATGGCATCGCGCTGACTAAATGTTTCTCCCCGTCCAACAAAAGACCAGTGCTCGGTGATAGGGGTGACTAATTGCAGGTAGCCACCCCATTCGTGATTGTGCCGGCGTTTGCTTTCAGTGCCATGAACAGCGGCATAAAAAACCTGGGAGCTGAGTTTTACAATTTCAAAATCGTATATTCCATCCACTGTAAATAAAGTTTGTCGTTCCCGGCGGGTAGTCAATTCGGCATGCTGAACCGACAGCGCTATTTGTCCGGAAAATTCATCGCCATATTGTAAATGGATGCCATTGATGTTTTTATAACGGACAGGTCGAGTTTGGAGATTTTTGGGAACCAGTTCTTTCCAGGGTTGATAATACAGTTCAATATCTGGCAACCATTCAGATTCCGGGGTATAGTTCAGGGAAAATCCGGAAATAAATTCAGAAAAATTTAAAAATGTCGTCAAAGGCCGTGTTGTTGTTGCCACTAAAGGGCTGGCATGTATCTGGTTCCATTCGCCTACGGGTGACAGCATTTTTCCAATGCGCAGAGTGAATTCATTGGAAATCAGGATGTCATTATAAAGGCGTTCCAGATCAAATCTACCGGCATGGGAGAAAGCGCCTTTGTTTTCTGTCCAGAACGGTTGATTGGCGTATTCAATTTCAAAAAAAATATCGAGATATTGGTTAAATTGTCCGTGCCCAAACAGAGCTAAATCATCCAGTGACAAGTTGACTTGCTTTTGTTGTTGTGTTGGGGCGGTGAGTTCAATCGATGTATATCCGCTTAGTGTCCATGGACCTATGTTATATCCATTGCCTAAAATATAGTTATTGGCTTGGGAACATAAACAATAGAGCAATAATAGACAAGACAGCAAAAATTTTGTCATATAAAACCAACTGGATAATGTTTTGGGTATTTGGATAACTTGTATACTTATCGTTGTACAAAACCCGTTAGCGGAGTGTCTGATACAGGCCGAAATTTTAGGTGTGATAATATAAATAATTACATTATAGACTATGAATTTGGAAGGTCAGCAGTGTAAGTAAAAAATTACATGATGTAATTCTTGTCGCTGTCCGGGGTTATTGCATCAAGAGATTATACCATATAAAATAAAAGGTTATTTTCTTTTGACCATAAAATAAATGTAATCCAATGTGCTATGCCTGGTTAAAAATTGATTGGCAAGACGGTAGGTTTCGGTGTCGTTCTTCAGCTCTTTGATAAGTACATTTACATCAGCACGGGTTTTTTTTCTCAAATTGCTTGAAGCTGGCGAAATATTTGTTATAGGCATTACTGTTATGTCCACGCAATAGAATATTCTTCCATTTCTGTATTTGTGTTTTAAAGTTAATTTCGATAAGTAATGAATGTCGGCTGATAAAGTCTTCCTGTCGGGTTAATTGAGCTGTTTTTGAAATAAAGCGTTCATGTTCGATGGGAACGTATTCGGCCATTGGTAACGATAAAAAAAGGAAATAACAAACCATAGAAGCAAACGATTCTTGATGCTGTTAAGCATTAACTGATTTTCCTTGTATTTGCGTTAGAACTGAGGAAGGAGGAAAAGATTTTCACACTAGTGCAGCACCTATTTTGTACTGATGGATAAAGTTTGATTACTTTTCAATTATTTCAACACGTTAAAAATATTAATACATAAGCCGAAAATAACAATAGTACAAAACTGGCGGTTAATAGATTGAGACCTGCCTGTTTGTCCAGTAATGGTTGGCTAATGTTTCAGCCTGGTGTTGACTGTCTGCCTTGCCCAGCAGTTTTAGTGCAATTGCGGCTGTACCGATAACAGTGGCTTCGGCGAATTCATCACTAATTTTACCTTGCCAAAGCAAAGCCAGTTGATGTGGGTCCAGCATATCTGGTTTGACATGTCTGCGGGAAAATATAGCAGGCCAGTGTTCTTCGCTGAGTTCCTGATGATGGACACTTTGTACCAGGCAGTCCATATCCGGGTTGCGTTCGGTTTCTCCGCCTTCGCCTTTAAGTACGGCCATATGAGGCTGATTCAGTAACAGCGCCGCTTTTTGATGTACCTGACGGTAACCGGGATGGAAAATACCTTGAATACTGTGTTCTGCATTGAAAGGATTTAATAATCTGACCAGCGTATGTACCGGGGAGCGTAGACCCATTAGCGGACGCAGATTAATCATCTCATACAGCCTGGGGCAGATATGTTCTAGGGACAGATAGCTGAAGTGATATTGTTGTAATTGTCCGGCAGATTGTTGTAAAGATGTCGCATAATCTATGCCCAGTATTTTCAATACATTGCGGGTATAAATACGGCCTTCAGTATGACCTTCGGCACCGTGCATAAAAACCTTGATGCCATTTTCTGCCAGCAATAGTGTTGTTAACAAAAACCAGGGTAGATGGCGACGTTTACCGGCGTAGGATGACCAGTCCAGGTCAACCTGAGTTGTTGTGATATGGTGTTGAAAACTTTCTCGCGCCGCGGTGACAAAACCTGCCAATTCTTCGGGAGTTTCTTCTTTAACCCGCATCAACATCAGAAATGCACCCAGTTGAATATCCTCAACCTGACCGGACATGATCATTTTCATGGCACGATAGGCTTCATCTTGAGTCAAAGGGCGTGAGCCTTTTTTGCCTTTCCCCAGGATTTTTATAAATTCAGCAAAAGGGTGGTCAGTCATGACAAAGACAGGGGAACGTAGTGGTCAATCAATAAAGCGGCAAACAAAACCATGAGATAGATAATAGAAAATCCGAATGTTTTCATCGCGGTTTTATTATCCTTGTTGCGCCGCATCAAAATGGCAAAATAAATAAAACCCAGGCCCAGCGGTATAGCTGTAAACAGATAAATCAGATTGCTCATGCCGGTAAGGTAGGGCAGTAGTGTCACAATCAGTAATAAGACTGTATATAAAAGGATATGCAAACGGGTAAATTCCGTACCGTGGGTAACCGGCAGCATGGGGATCTCAACCTTGGCATATTCGTCACGTTTGGCAACTGCAAGTGCCCAGAAATGGGGTGGGGTCCAGACGAAAATGATCAGGAACAGCAATAAAGCATAGGGATGTATTTCGCCGGTAATCGCACACCAACCTAAAACTGGCGGGGCAGCCCCCGCAGCGCCGCCAATGACGATATTCTGCGGCGTCATACGCTTTAGATAAACTGTATAGATAATGGCATAGCCGATCAGAGAGAGAAACGTCAGAGCCGCAGTGAGTATATTGACTTTAAAAGTCAGCAGTAACATAGAAAGCAGGCCGATAAGACCAGAAAATATCAGAACATTACGTGCACTAAGTTCACCTGTGGGTAAGGGTCTGTTTTGAGTGCGAGCCATTTCCGCGTCGGCTTTTTGATCTATGAAATGGTTGATCGCCGCAGCAGATGAGGCGGCCAGTCCGATACCCAGGGTGCCGTAGATAAAATTAGCCATTGGCGGCATACCGGGTACGGCCAGTAACATGCCGACAATAGCGGTAAATACGATAAGCGCAACTACCTTGGGTTTGCACAGTTCTAGATAGTTTTTCCAGGAAAGAGTTGAGGTAATGTGTGTCATTAAGTTTTGAATAGAACCTGTATTTCAATAGTATATAGTACAGTGAACTATTCATTATTGAAATAGTCCGACGCCTTAACATTTTACGTTAAAGAGGGAGATATGAGATTTAGGGTCATTATTGTTTCGTTACTATGTTTGCCAATATTGGTTCAAGCCGGTGGCAGTGAAGTGCATGAGCGGATTCTGGAGAACGGTTTAAGAATTCTGGTTAAAGAAGATCATCGTTCGCCGGTAGTGGTTTCCCAGGTTTGGTATAAAGTAGGTTCCAGTTATGAACCCGGCGGTATTACCGGTATATCTCATATGCTGGAGCATATGATGTTCAAAGGTACTGATCACTATCCAGCGGGGGAATTTTCGCGCATTATTGCTGAAAACGGCGGTCGAGAAAATGCCTTTACCGGCAGGGATTATACCGCTTATTTTCAAACGCTGGAAAAGTCGCGACTGGAAGTCAGTTTTAAACTGGAGTCTGACAGAATGCGACATCTGCATTTATTGGCCGATGAGCTGAAAAAGGAATTGCAGGTGGTGACCGAGGAACGCCGTATGCGTACTGATGATAAACCACGCGCGAAAACCCGGGAATATTTTATGGCGATGGCTTTTTCCAACAGCCCCTATAAAAATCCGGTCATTGGCTGGCCGTCTGATATTGCCCATTATCAGATTGAAGATTTGCAGGCCTGGTATCAGCGTTGGTATGCACCCAATAACGCCACATTAGTGGTAGTGGGTGATGTGCAGACGGAAGCTGTTTTTAAGCTGGCCGGGAAATATTTTGCCAAACTCAAGCCCAGTGATATTAAATCATTAAAGCCACGGACAGAAGTGGAGCAACATGGTATCCGTAAGATAACAGTTAAATTGCCGGCCAAGCTTCCATATATTCTGATGGGATATAAAGTGCCGGTATTAAAAACAACAGCACAGGAATGGGAAGCCTATGCACTGGAAGTGCTGGCTGGTATTCTGGATGGCGGCAACAGCGCTCGATTGGCATCCAGACTGGTCAGGGGTAAACAGATTGCTGTGTCGGCCGGAGCCGGTTACGGGCTGTATTCCCGGATGTCAGAATTGTTTATGCTGGATGCCACACCGGCACAGGGTAAAACAGTATTTGATATGGAATATGCCTTGAAAGAAGAAATCTATCAGCTGAAAAGTGAATTGGTGAGTAACGAAGAATTACAGCGTGTTAAAGCTCAAGTGCTTGCCAGTGCAGTTTATGAGCGAGACTCTGATTTTTATCAGGCCATGCAGTTGGGAATGCTGGAAACGGTTGGTTTAGGTTGGCAGAAAGTAGATGAATATGTAAGCAAGGTAAATCAGGTGACAGCTGAGCAGGTGCGTGAAGTGGCACGACAATATTTGCTTGAAGACAGATTAAGTATCGCTTATCTGCAGCCTCAACCCATTAGCAAACAATCGCAGTCACGCAAGGTCGCGGGAGGACGTCATGCGCACTAAATTCATTCTTCTTGTGTTATGTTTTTTTACTCAGTCGGCATGGTCTGCGGCAAAAATCGAACACTGGCAAACAATGCAGGGTACACGGGTTTATTATGTGCAGACTACGGGTTTGCCGATGGTGGATATTCGTGTCACATTCGATGCTGGCAGCGCCAGAGATGGCTATCAATACGGTCTTGCCGCATTGACTTCTGCCATGCTGGATAACGGTGCCGGCCAATGGAGTGCGGATGATATCGCTCAGCGTTTTGAAAGTGTTGGTGCCCAGTTTGGCAGTAGCGCATCCATTGATATGGCCGGGGTGTCGCTACGTACCTTAACTGAGAAGTCTTTGTTTGATAAAGCCCTGAATACCCTACAGGTGATATTGGCAGAACCCTCTTTTAATGAATCTGATTTTCAGCGTGAAAAAAGCCGCACTCTGGCAGCATTAAAACATCGGGAAGAATCGCCAGGTGCATTGGCCAGTATGACCTTTTATAAAGCTTTATATCATGATCATCCCTATGCCCACCCCAGTTCAGGCATTGTTGAAACAGTAGCGGGTTTTACTGCGGATGATTTGCGCAGCTTTTATCAGCAATATTATGTAGCCGCTAATGCAATAGTAGTGATTGTGGGGGATTTAAACCGGCAACAGGCTGAAAAGGTGGCTGAATCATTAATATCAGGCTTGTCCGTGGGTGAAAAACCTGAACCAGTCCCTGAAGTTACATTACCGGTTAAGGGTAGCGATCAGCATATTGATTTTCCCTCTACACAAACCCATGTGCTCGCCGGTTTACCCGGTCTGAGTCGTCAGGATAATGACTATTTCCCGCTTTATGTGGGTAACTTTATGCTGGGAGGTAGCGGCCTGGTGTCTAAACTGGCTGAAGAAGTCAGGGAAAAACGCGGTTTGGCTTATAGTGCTTACAGTTATTTTTCTCCACTGTACAGGGCAGGCCCCTTTACCATGGGATTGCAGACCCGGAATGATCAAACCGCCAAAGCAGTTGCAGTGATGAAAAAGACACTTACTGATTTTATTAAAAATGGTCCGACTAAAGAGGAATTAATAGCTGCCAAGAAAAACATTACCGGTGGTTTTGTTCTGCGCTTTGATACCAATGGAAAACTGACTAACTATGTCAATATGATCGGATTTTATCAGCAGCCACTGGATTACCTGGAGGTGTTTCCGAAGAAAATTGAAGCTGTCACGATAGATGGGATTAAGGATGCCTTTCAAAGACGGGTGAAATCTGAATTATTACAGATCGTTACCGTGGGTGGAAAATAAACCGTGCAAAATAAATTAAGGATAATTGGCGGTGAATGGCGCAGTCGTTTGTTGTCTTTTAAAGATATTCCTGGTTTAAGACCAACGCCTGCAAGAGTCAGGGAAACGCTGTTCAATTGGTTGCAACATGATGTGATTGGCAGTCGTTGTTTGGATTTATACGCCGGGAGTGGTGCTTTGGGTGTTGAAGCTGCCTCACGGGGAGCAAAAGCTGTGGTACAAGTGGAAAACAATGCCCAGGCCTGTCGGCAGTTAAAAGAAAATACGGTTAAATTAAACGCTAAACTGATCAATATAGTGCAACAGGATGTATTTCGTTTTCTGGCGGGGGATAGCGAACCTTTTAATCTGGTTTTCCTCGATCCGCCTTTTGGACAACAAATGGCGCAACAGACTTGTCAGTGGTTAGAGGATAAAGGTTGGCTGGAGCCGAGCGCCAAAATCTATGTTGAAGTGGAAAAAGGATTGCCGTTGAATGCTATGCCACAAAATTGGCGGCAACTGAAAAAGAAAACAGCTGGTGAGGTTGATTATTATTTGTTTGAGCGATTGTAAGATACATTTACTGAGTCAAATAGTATAGAATTAGCCGTTTTTTCTTTCAGACTGCATTGAATGAATATTACTGCTATCTATCCTGGGACATTTGATCCTGTTACTAATGGACATCTGGATCTGGTTGCCAGGGCATCCAGGCTTTATGACAGAGTTATTATTGCCGTGGCAGAAAATCGTGGCAAAGCGCCATTATTTTCGATACAGGAGCGGGTTGAATTGGCAAAAAAAGTGACCGATAAATTTGCTAATGTTGAGGTGATTGGATTTAACAATCTGTTGGTGGACTGTGCCAAAGAGCAGAATGCCAACGTTATTTTACGAGGATTGCGTGCAGTATCGGATTTTGAATTTGAATTTCAACTGGCCGGTATGAACAGACGGTTGTCGCCGGAACTGGAAACGGTATTTTTAACGCCGGCCGAGCAATACGAATTCATTTCTTCCAGCATGATCCGGGAAATTGCCAGACTAAACGGCGATGTCTCCAGTTTTGTTCCCGAGATCGTCAAACAACGATTAATTGAAAAATTTTAGAGGAGTAAAGATGGCCCTGCTAATAGATGATGAATGCATAAATTGTGACGTTTGCGAACCGGAATGCCCCAACGGCGCTATTTCACAAGGTGATGATGTTTATGTGATTAATCCGAATTTGTGTACAGAGTGTGTAGGTCACCATGATACGCCGCAATGCGTGGAGGTGTGTCCGGTCGACTGTATTGATAAAGATCCTGATGTGGTAGAGGATCAGGATACTTTGTATCAGAAATATCTGAAACTTACGGCGTAAGTTTTTTGTCTCTTGCTCATTACGTTCGGGCGGGAGACTATTGTTATCATAGAAACCATTTCGCCTGATTCATTTTGGAACTAGTGCAGCGCCTATTTTGTATTGATGAGTAAAGTTTGATTGCTTTTTAATTATTTCAATAAGTTAAAATATTAATATCTATCATAAGGAAAATAGGTGCTGTACTAGCGAAATCAAACATAAAGACCTACACTTCTAAGTATATAAAATTTGTAAGTGAGGTTTTTTATGACGTCCCAAATGTTAGCCGAAAAGGTAAGTACTCTTTTTGCATTGCCAGATGTGGTTTTACGCATCAATGAATTACTTAATGAGGATAATACCAGCAATGCAGATCTTGAAGATGTTATTTTGCATGACCCTGCTTTAACGGCACAATTATTAAAGCTTGTTAACAGCGCTTTTTTCGGCTTTCCCGGTAAAATTGATACCATTTCGCGTGCCGTGTCGATGATCGGACACCAGGAGCTGAGAAATCTGGTGCTTGCAACAACTGTAACAGAAAGTTTCAAAGATATCCCGGAACATTTAGTGGATATGAATACTTTTTGGTACCACAGCGTAACCAGTGGCGCCTTGGCGCGTTTATTAGCTCAAAAATATAACAGACTGAATTGCGAACGTTTTTTCATTGCTGGATTACTGCATAGTATTGGAATGTTGATTTTTTTTATCGAATATCCGCAACAGTCAGCACAAATTCTGAATCTTAAAAGCCAGGGACAGAAATCTATGGTCGAAGTTGAGCGAGACACTTTCGGCTTTACCCACGCTGAATTAGGTGCAGAATTATTAAAACAATGGAAATTACCAGAGTCTATTTGGGAGATGATCGCCAATCAGCTTGAACCTTTACAGGCCAAACATTCCATAGAAGATGCTTGTATATTACATATTGCCGCCAATATTGCTGATAACATAGAACCTTGTGCAAAAATAGATTCTGAAATAGAAGAACCCGAGCTGGATTATAACTCATCTGCTTACCAGCACATGCAATTGCAAACCGAAGATGTTGCGCCTTTAATAATGGAAGCCAGTTGCCAGGCTTTTGATATTTTGGGCATTATTCGTCCGGAAGCTACGGTGATTTTTTAATGAGTAAAAAATGTCAAAAAGAGAAATAACAAAGAAACATTTATCAACAAATACAGCTAACCATGAACAACAAATTCCTTATGAGATCACTTATGAGGCGATTGTTGATCAGAAAACGCAAAAATTACCGGCAGATATTCAGCAACAACTGGATGAGCTGTTGGTGGATAACCGCAGAGAGGCTGAAAAGGCTGTGCCCAGGTTATTGGAATTAAAACAGCGCTATCCAAAAGTACCTTTGATACATAACTATCTGAGTGTAGCTTATGGATTTGTTGATTTAAATAAACAAAAACAGGCCATTCGGGAAAATTATCAGCAGAATCCAAAATATCTTTTTGCCCGTTGTCATTATGCACAGTTGTGTTTACAGGAACAACAGACGGATAAAATACCAGCCATTTTTGATAAGAAGTTTGATCTTAAAGCACTTTATCCCAGAAGAAACCAATTTCATGCCGGAGAGTACGCTGCATTTGCCGGAGTGCTTTGTGCTTATTTCAACGCGATCGGTGATGAGCTGCATGCGCAATTAATCTATCAGGACATGAAAAAGATTGTCCCTGATGCCGATGAAACCAGGCAAGCTAAATCATTGATGGAACCGGGACTATTCAGTCGCATTGGTGCTAAGGTGGTTTCGTTTTTGACGACACAGCGGTAAATTTGCATATATTGCGAGTTATTGCCTGATTTAAGAAAATATTATCTTATGAAGGTCTTCATAATACGATAATAAAACCGGGATAATTAATAGTACCAGAATCGTAGAAAAGAGCAGACCAAATGCGATTGCTGTCGCCATAGGGATCAAAAACTGGGCTTGTAATGATGTTTCAAACAATAATGGTACAAGGCCTGCTATGGTGGTTAATGATGTCAGCAATACCGCTCTCAAACGTTGACAGGATGCTTCGACCAATGCATCATGAGTGACCATCCCCTGATTGGCCAGGTTTTGATAAAAACTGACCAGAATGATGGAATCGTTGATAACAATGCCTGATAAACCAAATAAGCCAAATAAAGACAGGATGGTTAGGTTAATACCCAGAAACAGATGGCCGAATAAGGCGCCTATCAGGCCAAATGGAATAGCTGCCATTACCACCAGTGGCCAGCCGTAAGAAGCGAATACCCAGGCCAGCACCAGATAAATCAATATTAGGCCAATAATTAAGCCATAACGCATGTCAGCCATGGTTTCCGCCTGGTCGGCGGAACGTCCTTCAAAGGAATAGTGGATACCGTAACGGGAAGCCAGTTGCGGCATAATATTTTTCTGCAGTGACTCGATAATCAGATCAGCATTATTGATTTTTGAGTCAACTTCAGCCGATATTTCGACTGCCAGTTTACCTTCCGCATGTCTGAGGATTTCATAGCCGCGTTTGGAGTGCCATTTAGCAACATTACTGAGTGGAACGCTTTCTCCATTGGCCAAGCGAATTTCCAGTTGATTGATCGCATTCAGGCTTTGACGTTGATTTTCAGGCAGCTCTACCTGTACTTCAACTTCATCCAGACCGTCTTGAAACAGCTGAATCAATTTGCCGTCGAAGGCAGTACGTAATTGCTGGCCTAATTCTGCCACTGTAAGTCCCAATGCTTCACCTCGGGGGGTCAGTTTGTATACCAGTTGATTGCGTCCGTAAGGCATATTATCTTCAATATCACTGATGCCGGGAATGGATTGAATGGTATTAGCAAATTCGAGTGCAGCCTGTTTGAGTACATCTGCAGTATTACCCGTAAACCTGACCGTTAAGTCGCGCCCGGGTGGACCAACAATACGGCTGGTGATGGACAGAATCTCAAGCCCCGCAGGTTTATGTATGCGTTGTTTCCAGGCATTTATAAGGGAGGTATTACGTATTTTTCTATGATCCGGCTGTTCCAGTTCCAGTGTCATCGAAGCCAGATGATCACCGGTGTGTTCAGCTTTGCCTTTGCTGGATATGCTGGTACCGTGTCGACTGATCACTTTTAATACCAGTTTTTGATCACTGAGTTCCGCATCTGTCTGATACAGGGTTTGCTGAAGATGGTGTAAAAACTGATCGACTTGACTTTTGGGCGTTCCGGGAACGAAACCGGCGTTAACATATAAAATAGCTGATTCAGGGGAAGGGAAAAAATGAAATTTTAAGCGTTTTCCTGCAAGTAAACCGATGGCTATGATTAACAGGGCAAGCACCAGGCTTAATGCGATAGATCGGTTTTGTAAGGTAATTGTGATCAGTTTTTTAAATTGATTGCTTTTGAAGCGGTCGAAACGGTCATTAAAGCGTTTATGCCAACCTTCCTGTTCCGTACGCGCCATGTGTAAAAATGAATGCCGTAGATGGCCGGGCAGGACAAAAAAACTTTCCAGAACAGAAGCAATGATAACGGCAATGATAATCAACGGTATATCAAACAGAATTTTGCCGGTAGGTCCGCCGATAAGCATAAGCGGGATAAACGCTGCGACTGTGGTCAGGGATGAAGCAATAACCGGAGCACGCATACGCCGGGCTCCACCTTCTGCCGCCATTAACGGTTGTTCTCCCATTTGGTAATGGGTCAGTGCATCTTCACCGACGACAATGGCGTCATCTACAATTATGCCCAAAGCCATAATCAGAGCAAACAGGCTGATCATATTAATACTGCCGCCGACAGCATACAAAATCAATAGAGTTGTCATAAAAGACACCGGAATACCGATAGCCACCCATAGCGCCACTCGAGGGCTCAAAAAAAGATAAAGAATAGCGATGACCAACACCAGTCCGCCACCGCCGTTTTTTAGTAACAGTGTGATTCGGTCTTTAATGAGTTGCCAGCTTTCGTCATAAACGTACAAATGGATTCCCGGCGGTAGAACGGCCCGGGTTTCCTGCAACCAGTTTCGGAAAATATCGGCAGCTTTAAAAGAGTCTCCAGTATCAGAGCTGCGCAAGACTATTTCCACGGCGGGTTTATCATCAACTGTTAAGGTCACGCCGCCTTTTTTATTCTGCCGTTTAATGACAGCGATATCACCTAAATTGATACGAGTTGTTTGATCGCTAATGATGGGTAATGAAGAAAAGCCCAGTTCATTACGGCGTTGATCGAGACCGCGTAACTCGGTAGCCACATCATTCTCACCAAAAGTACCGGCTGGAATATCCTGGCTCAGTTGTTTGATACGTTGTCCCACTTGATCCAGACTGATATTTAGATGTTGCAGTTCATCATGAGAAATCTGGATGGAAATTTTCTGTTCCGGCAAACCGTTAATATCAACTTTATCTATACCACTATCGAGTAGTTGCTGTTCAAAATTATTGGACAGGATTCTCAGCTCGGTCGGATCTTCGGGACCATATAATAAAATTCTGGCAACCTGTTCATAACGGGCCAGATTTATAACACTGGGCTTTTCGGCATCGGTCGGCAGATTACGGAATTCATCCACTTTCTGTTTGACCTGATTCAGTGCATTTATGGTATCTGTGCCTTCATCCAATTCCAGTGTGATGGATGAAACACCCTGTGATGATGTTGAAGTCATTTTTCTTAAATGGTCGACCGACTTCAGGTTCTGTTCCAGCGGAAAAGTAATAGCGGATTCCACATCTTCGGCGCTGGCGCCACTCCAAGCAACGCTGACAGTAATATAGTCCAGATCAAATTGGGGGAAATAGCGAACCGTCAATTTATGCAAGGCAAACAAACCGCCCGTGATCATCATGATCATCAGTAAATTTGCGGCGACTTTATGGTGAGCAAAAAAACCTAATAGATCGGGTTGATGTTTCATCCTAAAAACCTCAGTAGCGCACGGATTTGTGAAGCGGGGTTAATCCGTCCGACGAGTGAGTGATAAGACTGTTATTTAATATGATATTCAATGGGTTATGATTTCTGGTAGTGGTCAGCTGAAGTTTTTAGGTTCATTGCTCAATATTAACTTTAAGTCCTGTAACCGCCTCCGGTAACTGGGTAATGACAATTTGGTCATTTTGCTTGAGTTCAGGACTGTGTACCAATAACAGGTTTTGTTCGGCATGATTGAAGTCGCCAAGTGTTTCTACAGTAATTGCTTGCAAGCGTTGATTGTTAACCCGGTAAATTCGGTTATTATTGTATATTGCGGAAAAAGGCAGAGCGACCACGTTTTTATGGCTGGGGCGTTGTAGTGTTAAAGTGAGAGAGGCACCCAGCCTGATCCATTTATTAGCTGATTGAATACTAAATAGTGCATCAATTCCGCGGCTGTCCGCTTTACCGGAGAATCTGTCCAGTTTTAAGTCGAGCTGTATGCCGGCATAATCGGCGCTGGCTTTTAACCGATGACCTGATTGTAATGCCCGTTGAATTTCGCTTTGGAATGGGGCAGGTATTTTGGCGCGTAACTCTAGTTTGTCGCTGGGATAGAAAGTTAATAGTATCTGGTTTTCTTTAACCTGATCGCCGGTTGCTACGGACAGTTTTTCTACAAAGCCATCAAAAGGAGCAATGATCTGGCTGCGTTCCAGATCAAGCCTGGCCAGTTCCACTTCAGCTTCAGCATATGCCAGTCGGGCCTGTAATTGTTGTAAACGGGCAGCGTGATCATCTAAAGCCAGCTTACGGTTGCTGAAGGTTAGATACTGACGATTTAATGCTTCCTGCGCTTCTTCCAGTGCAGCAGTTGATCCCAGTTTTTTGTTTTTCAGATTTTCTGCACGTTTAACGGCGGAACGTTCCAGTTGAAGAATGGATTGCTCGTGATTAATAGCGTCTTTATCAGCCCGATATCTTAATTGTTCGCTTGTTATCAAGGCTCGCAATTCATCTGCCTTAGCTTCGGCCTGAATCAGGTGGGGTTTAAAATCGCGTTCATCCAGCGATAATAACAGCTGGCCTTTTTTGATCGGATCACCTTCACGAATGGAAATGCTGACCACCCGGCTTTTATTGGGAGCAGCTGCATTAACCAGTGCCGGAGTTTCAATTTGTCCATATAAGGTCAGAGTAGGCGACAACTGTTGCAGTTTTGCCTCTATGGTTTGTACATGCCAACTGCGTTCTTTGATTACTGCGGTTTCTGAATCAGGACGAGTGGCTTTCAGTAAGG
>CAYYSO010000023.1:0-21677 GCA_964474415.1 uncultured Methylomarinum sp.
TTTTAAATAACGTTTCCGGTAACTCAGAAAAATCATCTTTTTTGTTGAGATAAAGATAAAGTTCGTCTTTTTTCAGGCTCTTATAAATATAGCATTGCATAGGAAGGTCGTTGATTATGGCAAATAGTGCCTATTTTAACTTTTTTTGTATAGAATGGCTTGCTTTACAGTCTTGATGTGGAATTGTGATGGAAGAAAAATCATTGGAACCGAAGAATTTCTTTAAAACCGCCTGTTTTTTTGAAGGTTCATTGATTTTGCTGGCATTGTTTCTGGGCTGGCTTGCCGGTATTAATCCTTTTAAAAATCTATATTTTTCTGAATCTGCAGTTTTTTATGGCATAGCAGGGACATTGCCTTTATTCATTATTTTTATTGCTATGCAAAATCTGCAGATTAAATCAGTGCAGCGGGTCAGGCAATTATTGCTGGAGACGCTGGGACCTTTCATGCATCGTTATGGTTGGGCTGATCTGTTGGTATTGGCTGCAATTGCCGGATTATCTGAAGAGGTATTGTTTCGCGGTGTGATTCAACCCTGGATAGAAAGTAGTTGGGGTTTAAATGCAGGCCTGGTGTTTAGTAATATTATTTTTGGTATAGTACATGCAGTTACACCTCTTTACGCGGTGTTGGCAACACTAGTCGGGATTTATTTGGGGATGTCTTTGGATTATGGGGGTGAAAGAAATTTGCTGACGCCTGTGATTATTCATGCTCTGTATGATTTTCTGGCTTTTTTAGTCATCATGAGAGCTTATAAGGCTGGTTTGAGCAAGAAAAGCAAATGAGTGAGTCATCCGAATGTTCTAAAAGCAATCTCAATTTACACTGGGTTGTGGTAATTGCTATGGCAATGACCGTGGTTGGCTATGTGTTTGTCTGTCATTATTTAGGTGAGCAAGTACAAATTGAGCTTGAGGAATCCCAGCGGGTTTTAATCAGGACGATTTTCTATGTAATTGCCATTGTACTGTTTCCTTTGACCAGTTTGATACGTCATATTTTGCTGAGGCTTAATCACACCATGCCGGGCGATAATCCCGCAAGAAATCGCTATTTAGTCACCATTGTCGTGACCGAGGCAATGATTGAAACAGTCGCTATATTAGGGTTGGTGATGTTTGTGCTGGGAGATGATTTCAATACCTTGTATATTTTTAGCAGCATGGCAGTTTTGGGCATTTTCTTGCATCGGCCCAAAATGGATGAGTATTTGGCGATTGTAGAATATTTAATGAAAAGAAATGAATGATTTGAGCTTTTGTTGGCCTAACACTTTGTTGTAAGCAAGATTGTTAGGCCTTTTCATTGATGAATAAGCAAATTAGACGGTCTCGAGTTCAGCAGTTAAAAAGGACAGGTCGAAGTGGTATATGGA
Organism: uncultured Methylomarinum sp.; assembly: GCA_964474415.1. Classification (GTDB taxonomy): domain Bacteria; phylum Pseudomonadota; class Gammaproteobacteria; order Methylococcales; family Methylomonadaceae; genus Methylomarinum. The sequence continues at coordinate 1,382 of CAYYSO010000023.1, forward strand.
AGACCAAGAACTGTGGTGCTGGTAATGCTGGGATCGGGTTCAAAGCCTTTTGTACCGCAGACAGCAACGGTTTCGTCAACATCGACACTATCTCCACTAGCGCCGATTCCGCCAACTAATTTTCCGTTTTTGTAAAGAGGAACGCCGCCTGGAAATTCTACAATTCCGCGTTCTTTAATATTTTCAGGTCCTTGTGTGCCGGGACGGTTAGTGCTTCCAACTTGCCATAAAGCTCCTCCGGGCTGCGATGCGATACCAATATCACGACTGGTTAAGGCGTTTTCATCGCTACTGAGTGATGCGGCCGTATAAGCTTTTCCTTTGGCAATATCAACACTGCCAACCCAGGCGTCAGGCATGGAATGAAATATGATGATTTTGCCAGTACGGTTCATGCAGGCGATTTGCATTTTTGCTGTTGCCGGTGATGCGCGAAAATCCGAAGGGGTGAGGTTTGCGCCTGCAATTGCGTTATTTATAATGCCTTTGCAATCTGCTTTGGTTAACCGGGATTCAGATTTTTCCGCAAATGAGTTGAACGATGCAAGTATTAGTGCGAGGGGTATGGTTAAGATCTTTATGCTATTGTTCATTATTCTTCTCTGTTGGTTCAGTTTAACGAAACAAAAAGATGAAACGGTATTTATGCTCCATTAGATTTGTTGCATAAGGGTTAGAGCTATCGCGTCAAAAGAACTTTGTGAAACGATAGCGAATGATTTTATATGTTTGACTTGTGTCTGTAAATTAATGTGTGTTGTCAAATTTATATATTTTTTATAAGGCTTTGAAGTATATTAAATTTAATGGATAAATTTGGTGTAATAATGTAGTTTCTATGTCGAATAAATCGCAATAAGAACCTGATTCTGTTTACTAGATACAAGCATCAGCTTTTGTAGTTTCAGTTTTGTTATAAAAATCAGGTATAATACGCGGTTATTTTACATATTACAGTTAGGTTAGGGTCATGCAAGTAATTCAGGAAGCGCTCACATTCGATGATGTTTTATTAGTGCCTGCGCATTCGACCGTATTACCCCGCGAAGTTGAAACGACAACTCGTCTAACTCGGGGTATTACCTTAAATATTCCGCTTGTTTCAGCGGCGATGGATACAGTAACGGAAGCGCGTCTGGCAATTGCTATTGCTCAGGAAGGTGGTATTGGCATTATTCATAAGAATATGACTGCTGAACAGCAAGCGCGCGAGGTAAGTCAGGTTAAGAAATACGAGAGTGGCGTTATTAAAGACCCCATTACTGTTTCACCGAAAGTAACGGTACGTGAAGTGATGGATTTAACGCGCGCTAAAAACATTTCCGGTGTGCCGGTGGTCGATGGAGAAAGGCTGGTGGGTATAGTGACCAGCCGGGATTTGCGTTTTGAAACACGATTGGACGAGCCTGTTACGTCGGTGATGACACCCAAAGAACGGTTGATTACGGTGAATGAATCCGCGGATCATAAAGAAGAGGCGATAGCTCTTTTGCATAAACACCGTATTGAGAAGGTATTGGTCGTCAATGATGATTTTTATTTGCGTGGCATGATTACCGTTAAGGATATTCAAAAAGCCAAAGATTATCCACAAGCTTGTAAAGACGAGCAAGAGCGTTTGCGAGTGGGGGCGGCGGTTGGAACTGGCGAGGGAACTGAAGAGCGCGTGGATGTGCTGGTTAAAGCTGGGGTGGATGTGATTATTGTGGATACCGCGCATGGACATTCGCAAGGGGTTCTGGATAGAGTGCGCTGGGTTAAAATGCATTATCCACAAGTGCAGGTTATTGGCGGCAACATTGCTACCGCAGCGGCGGCCAGGGCTTTGGTCGAGGCGGGGGCAGATGGTGTAAAGGTGGGGATAGGTCCGGGATCTATATGTACAACCCGTATTGTTGCCGGCGTGGGCGTTCCCCAGATTACCGCAGTCAGTGATGTTGCCGATGCTTTAAAAGGCAGTGGTGTGCCGTTGATTGCTGATGGTGGTGTGCGCTATTCCGGCGATGTGGCGAAAGCATTGGCAGCTGGAGCTCATGCAGTCATGCTGGGAAGCTTGTTTGCCGGAACTGAAGAGGCGCCTGGTGAGGTTGAGTTATATCAGGGACGGTCATATAAGTCTTATCGGGGGATGGGGTCATTAGGTGCGATGTCCCAACAGCAGGGGTCCAGTGATCGTTATTTTCAGGAAGATGCCGATAGCGTAGAAAAACTGGTGCCGGAAGGTATTGAAGGCAGGGTGCCCTACAAAGGTAGTCTATTGGCAATTATCCATCAATTACTGGGTGGTATCCGGGCCAGTATGGGTTATACGGGCAATCAAAGTATCGAGAAAATGCATGATAACGCACAATTTGTTCGGGTGACCAGTGCCGGCATGCGGGAAAGTCATGTTCACGATGTCGCCATTACCAAAGAAGCCCCTAATTACCGTTTGTCTTAATGAATTTGTATAGACAATATACTTTGAATGGGGCTTGGAAGAGCCCCATTTTATTTTTAGCCTTTCGTTTTTATAGAGTTTCACCGTGAATCAGCAGCAATCAACTAACATTCATACCCATAAAATTCTTATTCTGGATTTCGGTTCGCAATATACTCAGCTTATTGCTCGCAGGATTCGGGAAATTGGCGTTTATTGCGAAATTTATTCCTGCGAATGCACTGACGAAGAAGTTAAGCAGTTTTTGCCCAATGGCATTATTTTGTCAGGTGGCCCTGAAACGGTAACTAGTGAAGCAACACCGCGTGCGCCGGAGATTGTATTTACACTGGATATTCCAGTGCTGGGTATTTGTTACGGTATGCAGACGATGACAGAGCAAATGGGCGGCAAGGTTGAAGCATCAGATCATCGTGAATTTGGTTACGCGCAAATCAGGGCAAGGGGGCATTCCAGATTATTAAACAATATTGAAGATCATACATCGGCAGAGGGGTATGGTATGCTGGATGTGTGGATGAGTCATGGAGACAGGGTTGTGGATTTGCCGGAAGGTTTTTCACTGATTGCCAGTTCTGACGGCGCTCCTATCGCCGGTATTGGCAATGAAGAAAAGGCCTTCTATGGGTTACAGTTTCACCCGGAAGTGACTCACACCAAGCAGGGTGGACGTATTCTTGAGCGTTTTGTTATTGATATTTGTGTCTGTGAGGCATTGTGGACTTCCAGTAATATCATTGAAGACACTATTCGTTCTGTACGCAAGCAAGTGGGAACAGATCAGGTTATATTGGGGCTTTCAGGCGGCGTTGATTCTTCGGTTGTGGCCGCGCTATTACATCGAGCGATTGGCAAACAATTAACCTGCGTATTCGTCGATACGGGATTGTTGCGGTTACACGAGGGTGATCAGGTGATGGCAACCTTTGCTGAACATATGGGGGTAAAGGTTATTCGCGTGGATGCCGAACAACGCTATCTGGATGCTTTGGAGGGTGTGATTGATCCGGAAACTAAACGGAAAATCATCGGTAATTTGTTCATTGAAATTTTTGATGAAGAAGCAGGTCGGTTAACCGATGCCAAATGGCTGGCGCAGGGGACTATTTATCCTGATGTCATTGAGTCGGCCGGTTCAAAAAGTGGCAAAGCGCATCTGATCAAATCGCATCATAATGTCGGCGGATTGCCTGAAAATATGATGCTGAAGTTGGTTGAGCCGCTGCGGGAATTATTTAAAGACGAAGTCAGAAAGCTCGGATTGGAGCTGGGGTTACCGGCAGATATGATTCATCGACATCCTTTTCCAGGGCCGGGCTTGGGTGTCAGAATTCTGGGTGAAGTGAAAAAGGACTATGCTGATTTGTTGCGTCAGGCTGATGCTATTTTTATTGAAGAATTATATCAACATGATTTGTATGACAAGGTCAGTCAGGCATTTGCGGTATTTTTGCCGGTTAAGTCAGTTGGGGTGATGGGCGATGGGCGACGTTATGACTATGTTATCGCTTTGCGGGCGGTAGAAACGATTGATTTTATGACGGCCCGCTGGGCGCATTTGCCTTACGACTTTCTGGATCTGGTTTCCCGGCGGATTATCAATGAGGTTGCCGGGATTTCGCGTGTGGCATACGATATTTCCGGTAAGCCGCCGGCGACAATCGAGTGGGAATAGAAAGCTTTGATGAAGCCTGGATGCAACATGCTGTTCGTCTGGCGCAACGCGCTGAGCAGCAAGGCGAGGTGCCGGTGGGTGCGGTTTTGGTAGCCAATGATCAGTGTCTTGCAGAAGGCTGGAATTCACCGATAAAAAGCCACGATCCAACGGCTCATGCTGAAATCACGGCAATACGTAAAGCCGGACAGGTTGTTGAAAATTATCGTTTAATCGATTCCACTTTGTATGTCACGTTAGAACCTTGTGTGATGTGTATGGGGGCAATAGTCCATGCGCGCATTAAAAGGCTGGTGTTTGGCGCTTATGACCCTAAACGTGGTGCGGTATGTCATGCGCTGAATCTGAGCAATGCTGACTTTTTAAATCATCGGATTGATTGGCAGGGAGGTGTGCTGGAGTCTGACTGCGCTGAATTGTTGACAGATTTTTTCAAAGCAAAAAGAAAAAAGGCTTTATAAAATGGAGTTGTTAATATTTAGGGCGTTATTAGGTGTTTTTTCTACTTGTCTGGTTTTTAAGGACATGACATTTTTTTGAATTTGATCGTCTGCCGTTAGCCATACCAGTAAATTATAGTAGCTGCGAATATTTTCCACATAGCGTACCGGTTCTTTACCCCTGGCATAACCATGTTTGGTTTTTTTATACCATCTTTTCCTGGTCAGTAGCGGCAGATTCTTTTTAACGTCTATCCATTTATCAGGGTTACCGCCATTTTGTTGGGTCAAAATGCGTGCATCTTCCAGATGACCAAAACCGACATTGTAGGAGGCCAGCGCAAGCCAGGTGCGATCTGGTTCCGATATTCGTGCAGGTATTTTTTTAAGGCGTTGTTTGAAGTATAAAGCACCGCCATTAATGCTCTGCAAGGGGGATGTTCTGTTTTTGATGCCCAGTTGTTTGGCCGTTCCCCTGGTCAGCATCATCAGACCTTTTACACCGGTCGGTGAGGTGGCTTTGGCATTCCAATGAGACTCCTGATAGCCGATTGCTGCAAGCAAGCGCCAATCCAGATCATGTCGTTTAGCAGCAGCTTTGAAATATTGTTCATAGTTTAACAGGCGTTCTTTAATATGGCGGCGAAATGTGCAATTGCCAACATAATTCAGGTTATTAACATGTCCGTAATGTTTTTCCAGTAGTGATTGCAGTGTATCATCTCTTTTTATGCGCTCAAAAAAATCAACCACTTCGTTGTATAAGCTATCATCAGTTGACGGGGTCAGCGCCCAGGCCAGTTGGCGTGGTTTGGTAATGTCAAATGCAATGTTGAGTTTAGGATAGAAGCTTCGGATGATGGAAGCTTGATGTGAGTCGGCGATGGTATAGTCAATCAGTCCTTCATTGACCAGATATAACAGTCCATCGGTATCCAGTTCGGTATTGATGTTCCATTCCAGGTCAGGATGTTGTTTTTGTAGCCTTGTTAGCGTATCGATGTGACTGGTTCCTTTGACAACCTCAATAATGCCCCGGGTTAAATCGCTGACCTGTGTTGGCCGTTTATGACCTGAACGATAAATGACCTGTTCGGTAATGGTTTGATAGGATGGGGCAAAACGTATTATTTTTTGGCGTTGTTCGGTAACAGTCAGACCGGCTGCGGCAATATCTGCTTCGCCGCGGGAAATTTGTTGGAGAATACTTTCAAACGTATCCGGGACGATGAAGTGTGCTTCGACTCCCAGGTGTTTAGCAAAGAGATTTATAAGGTCGTATTCGAGCCCTGTGTAACCATTCGGGCCTTCGTAATAAGTCGTGGGATCCTGTCGGGTCAGTACGTGCAATGCTCCTTCGTGTTTGATCTGTTCCAGTCTGGAAAAGCCCAAATGCCAGTTTGAATTGTTATCACAGGATATCAAAAAGAATAAGAAAACAAGATTGATAAACTGTTTAACAATACTTTTTGGCAATGTGTTACCGTAGTTTTTTATAGGTGTTAATTAACGCATTTGTTGAACTGTCATGGCTAATGATTTCTTCGTCATTTTTAAGTTCGGGAAGAATGGCTTTAGCCAGAACTTTACCTAATTCTACACCCATCTGGTCAAAAGAGTTTATGTTCCAGATCACACCTTGAACAAAAATTTTGTGTTCGTAAAAGGCAATTAATGAACCTAATGTTTTGGGCGTTAATTTTTTAAACAGGAATGAGTTGGACGGTTTGTTGCCAACAAAAACTTTTGAGGCGACTAATGTAGTATCTTTATTTTGTTCTTCATCCAGATCTTGCCTGACTTCTTCTTCTGTTTTTCCCCGCATCAAGGCTTGGGGTTGTGCCAGGAAGTTAGAAATCAGGATATCATGATGTTTGGGTAAGTGATAATGGCTTTGAGCCGGCGCCAGAAAATCACAAGGTACTAGCTTGGTGCCCTGGTGCATCAGTTGATAAAATGCATGTTGCCCATTAGTGCCTGGTTGTCCCCAAATAATAGGTCCGGTGCTATAGTCAACCTTTTTGCCGGCGAGATCGACAGATTTACCATTGCTTTCCATGTCGCCTTGTTGAAAATAATCACTGAAGCGTGATAGGGATTGGTCATAGGGTAATATGGCATGGGAGTCAGCTTCAAAAAAATTGTTATACCAAACGCCTAGTAGCCCCATAATTACGGGAATATTTTTATCGTAGCTGGTATTGCGAAAATGCAGATCGGCCTCATAGGCGCCTTCAAGAAGTTCTTCAAATTTGTCCATACCGACATAAAGAGCTATTGATAAGCCGACTGCAGACCATAAAGAGTAACGGCCGCCCACCCAGTTCCAGAATTGGAACATATTGTAAGGGTCAATGCCAAAGTCTACGACATTTTTTCGGTGTGTTGAAATAGCGACAAAATGTTTTTTTATGGCTGATTCGCCAGGAGCAAAATTTAAAAACCAGGCCTTTGCTGAATTAGCATTGGTCATTGTTTCCTGAGTATTAAATACTTTTGATGCAATCAAAAATAACGTCGTTTCAGGGGCGAGTTTATCCAATGTTGTGATAATATCCGCTTGATCAACATTTGAAACAAAATGAATATTCAGGTCAGGATGAGCATAGGGTTTAAGGGCGGTAGTTACCATTTTAGGGCCTAAATCAGAGCCGCCTATACCAATGTTAACGATATCAGTCATGCTTTTGCCGGTGTAACCTTTCCATTCTCCTGAGCGTACACGCTGTGAAAAAACACGCATTTTTTCAAGCTCCCGGTTGATTTGAGGCATAACATCCTGATTGCCAACAAACACCGGCTTATTGCTTCTGTTTCGCAAAGCGGTGTGTAATACTGCTCTGCGCTCAGTAGTATTAATAATAGCCCCGGTAAACATGGCTTCAGTTTGTTGTTTAAGGCCTGCCTGATTAGCTAGAGCAAACAACAGTGAAATTGTCTCTTCGGTTATCAGGTTTTTGGAATAGTCAAACAGGATGTCGTTAAAAGACTGTGAGAATTTATTGAAGCGCTCTTTGTCTGAATTAAAAGCATCCTTCATGGAAAAATTTGCCGCTATCTCTTTATAGTGTTGTTTGATAGCGTTCCATTCGACAGAGTTGGTTAATTTAGACATGTTTTTTCTGTTTTGAAAGAAAGGTTAATGAGAAAAGTCTACATTACGAAGGCAAGGATAGCATGAGCACATTATAAAGATTGTTCGGAGCATGACAAAAAAAATAATCGGCAACGAAGAACTTATGCCAAAAAATAATGATTACCTTTCTTTGCGTAAGGTGATGTGCTAGAGTTTGCAGTTGTTTAAATTTATTGTATCTTTGTCTGTAATTAGGATAAAGGACAATTGCTTTAAAACAACAGCCGTGATGTAATGATGCGGCTAAATAAGAAAAATCATATATACTTAATTACATCAACACTGGAAGGAATTATGAGCAAAAAACAACTATTAAGAAAAGGTTTCCTGGGACTTCTGGGATTGGTTTTCTCATCAACTCTATGGGCTCATGGTGGTGCTGCAGGTACAGATACAGATCAATGTAAATTTGAATTGGAAAAAGACCACTGGTTACATTATACCGCGTATCAGCCTAAAGCTTATCCAGCTGAAGAGTTCTGTGGCAACCTACCTAACTTGAATACTCTGACGCAATTGGTATTTGATTATCAGGATATCCGTTATCGTAATAGAGCTGTCGAGTTTGAAGTCACAAAAGAACCGGAAGGTACCCGGGTATTTTTTCAGAAAGCTAAAAAACATAAATCAGGCACTGTCGTTTTATCTCTGCCAAATGGTCTTCCGGAAAAAGGCAAGTATTTAATTCATATTACTTTGTTGCAGGATAATGGTGAAAGATTAGATGCGCATATGGGCTTTCAGGCGGGTTTTGGTGAATCAGTCAGCAAAGGTAATTTAGGTTTATATGCATTGATTATTTTAGCGGGTTTGTATGTTTTCTATTTATCAAATGAAGGCTTTAAAGCTAAAGTTGATAAAATTCTTGGTAAGGCTAAAGATGCTTAACCTTTAAACAGTAAGGTAATAAAATGCAGAAACATCCCCTAAGTATACTTTTGGGTGCTGCTGTGATGCTGGTGCCGGTTTTGGCATCAGCAGCGGTAGGTTTACCAAAAACAGCAAAAATAGATCCCGGTCCGGTTGAGGCTGTTTGTAATACAAATAATCCTGAATGGCGTAAGGCGCAAACCATTGAAAGTGTAAATATTCAGGAGTCACTACGCTGCAGTCCTGATAATCCAGCTCAAATTGCTGCAGAAGTAAAAGGTACTAATAATGTTTCAATGGAAACATTGATGAATACCTTTTATGCAACAGATGCTATTACCAAAAAGAATGATATGGATGGGGATGGTGATCCTGACCTGATTATTATCAAGCTTGAGGTGGCGGAATTGAACGGTCATTCACCGGACTTTGACGGACTGGTGCCTACTTTTGATATCGCCCCTGGCGTTCAACCGGGGATGTGGGTTTTTGCGCCTAAATCACGAGGTATGGCAACCAGCAGCTTTGTAGGGACTGATGCCAACCCTTTGTTAAGAGCGCCCTCACCTGTTATTCGGGTTGAACAAGGCGATATTGTCTGGATTCAACTGGAAAACAGTCATTATTTTCCACATACTATCCATTTACACGGTGTCGATCATCCCTGGGTTGACAGTTCCGGAGAAGGAAATGATGGGGTTCCGCAAACCAGTGATAAATTTGTATTGCCGGGACAAAGCAGAACCTACGAAATTCGTCCAAGACAACCAGGTACTTTTGTCTATCATTGCCATGTGCAAACCCATATCCATTTAGCGATGGGGTTGGTCGGTATGTTTGTCGTTGAGGAAAATCGTCCCAATAACTGGGTGCAAACTTTCAATGTCGGCGGCGGTCAAGTGAGACATCCTTCCAAAGCGGTTTTGGAAAAATATGATAGTGAATACGATTTGCATTACCATGCAATGGATAAGCAACTTCATAATGTGATTCAGCAATACAATGATCCTCGCTTAATTGCTAAAAAAATGAATCGTGAGTATCGCTTAAATGATTCAACAGAAGATTATTATACGTTGAATGGTCGGTCTTTTCCCTACACTATAAGGGAATCGATGATAGTGACCGAACCGGATAAAAATATTAAAGCCAGAATGTTTAACAGCTCTGGTGAACTATTAGCAATCCATACCCATGGGCATAAAGCGACTATTACACATTATGATGGTGTGGAGCATAACCCCAGTGCGCAAATTATGCGCGATATTTACGATTTGGCCCCAGCTCAGCGTAATGATCTGAAAATTAATACTAAAGATGATGGCCTGCATAGCTATGGACAAGGTATCTGGATTTTTCATGATCACCGCGAAAAAGGGATTTCCACCGATGGAATGGTGCCGGGAGGTAATGTCAGTGCAATCGTTTACAAAAAGTATTTGAACGAAGTTGGTTTACCTATGGGTATTGGGGAAGACATAACGCCATTGTTTACCAAAGCGTTTCAGCAACGAAAATTGCCTGTTTGGCAGGATATCGATGCCTGGAACAGTTTGGGTGAAGTTGATGCAAGTGATTATGTCGCTCCGCCTGCTGCTGTTCCGGTTGCAGTTGAAACACCACCTGTAGCATTAGGTTCGGGTCAGGCAACTGTAAGTAATGGCAGCAGTTCCTTTACAAATTTTATTTTAGGGTTGATTTTGGGTATAGCGGCTTATTTATTAGTCGTTAATCGTGAAAAAATCATAGCGCTGATCGCATCATATAAAGGGGGAAATTGATAATGAAACGATTATTATCAATAGTGGTATTAGTATTAGCATTTTCCTCATCCTCTGGTTATGCAAAAGAATTTCTGAACCATACAAGAATGATGGATCATGGCGATGGTCATATGATGGATATGGATGGCGCGATGGTGATGGGTCAGAATACGGCTACGTTGCCGGGTGGTTGTGATAGCATTTCAGCAACTAAAGAAATAACAGTTCACGCCGGGCACAAATATGCGGAAAAGTTTCCCGGAAGAATGTTTGCTTTTGATAAACAGGCATGGCAATTTGAACCATGCACTAAGTTGACTGTTCATTTTGTCAATGATGACGAAATCCGGCATCAATGGATGATGCACGGGTTGCCAAAATACCTCTATCCAAAAGGAATGTTCCATTTGGAGGTGACAGGGCCGGGTGAAGTTTCCGGTACTTTGATTTTTCCGCCAAATGATAAAACCTATCTGGTTCACTGTGATATTTCACAGCATATGGAAAAAGGCATGAAAGCCGAATTGAAAATTGGTAAAGGCAGTGGCGACTTGCCGAGCATTCCCGGCATAACTGCAAATGTTATTCAGGATGATTATAGTCAAAGTATTCCTGACTTGATGCCTGTTCCCAAACCTGCTGATCAGCAGGCGCTGAAAAAAAATACAACAGAGAATGGGGCGGCTGATTCCATGGTATCCGGGATAATGGTAATTGGATTGGCGATTGGACTCTTATTGGCTCCAATGTTAGCTAAAAAGTTTAAAGGAATGAGCTTTGGAGAAGTTGTTGCTTATATTTTTGAGCTTGTTTCTCAGGGAATAGGTTTTATTATCAGGCTAGTCAGTAACTTGATTAAAAAATATACCTCAAAGAAAACAATAAGACTGCCGGAAAAATAATAGTTAACGCAGACCAAACCCCTGAAATCTTGGGTTTCAGGGGTTTTTTTGTGGGGAAGAATATGCTTGAGGAATCATTTACTCTGACTGGGCTGGCTATAAGTGCTTTTATTTCCTCAACAATTGCTCCAGGAGGATCAGAGGCTGTATTGGCTTATATGGTCAGCGAAAATAGGCAACCGCTTGAATGGTTGATTGCAGTAGCAACAGTTGGAAATACATTGGGTGCGCTAACAACCTGGGGATTGGGTGTATTGGCAGCTAAAAAATACCCAGTCGAAAACGTGTTGTCACAGCAAAGACAAAAATCAGTCAATGTGGTAAAAAAATGGGGAGGATGGGCTTTATTATTTTCCTGGCTTCCCGTAATTGGTGACGGCTTATGTTTTGCCGGTGGCTGGTTGAGATTGTCGCTTTTTTCTTCAATCGTGGCGATTTTTTTAGGTAAAGCAATTCGCTATACTGCTGTAGTATATGTTTCAATGACATTCGTATAAGTCTTCAATCTTTTATCTCACTATAATAATAGTCATATGATGACATTTGCACTGCCTCATTTTCCTCAAAGTAATATCAATGCTCAACATCGCAAAAGAGATTATTTTATTGCGGCTTTTGCTTTTATTGCAGTGGCTCTTTGTTTTGTAATAGATTCGGTTGCCGGTATTGAATTGCAATATGCTTTAGGCGTGGCCGGTTGGGCTTCTTTGTTGTTCTTATTAGCAGGGGAATGTAAATATGTTCGAGCCCAGGTGCTTATTGCCGTAGCATTTGCAACCGTTGGGGAGCATTTCGCCTCCATATTTATGGAAGGATATACCTATCGCTTGAAAAATGTTCCGGCCTTTGTGCCGCCTGGACACGGAATTGTTTATTTAACCGCTGTAGTGTTAGGGCGTTCCGGTTTTTTTCAGAAGAATGCCAGACAAATTGCAGTTTTTGTAGTGTTAGTCGGCGGAATCTGGTCGATTATGGCATTGATAGGGATGGCGGGTAGAAAAGACGAAATTGGTACAATTCTATTTTGCATCTATTTACTTTATTTGTTTAAAGGCCGTTCACCGATGGTCTACTTAGGGGCTTTTTTTATTACGACATGGGTTGAGCTGGTAGGAACATCTGTAGGTACCTGGAATTGGTCGGAGATTGATCCGGCCTCGACACTAACCCAAGGCAATCCACCCAGTGGTGTTGCTGCATGGTATTGTCTGGTTGATGCTGTGGCGTTAATTGGATCAGTTTATATGCTTCAAAGTTTGGAAAAATTAAACTATTGGTACCAAATACGTGCGGAGAAAAAGATGACAAAGGTTTCGGTGAAAGAATAATTGACTCGTACCGTTTTATCAATTCATAGCCCTTATTTTACATTAGATGTTAAAAATCAACTTAAGCGTCATTCTGATTACCAAAAACGAAGAAAAAAATATTCGCGAATGTCTGGATTCTGTTTCCTGGGCGGATGAGATTATCGTTGTGGATTCGGGTAGTGTGGATAGAACATTAGAAATTTGCAGAGAATATACCAAGCAAATTTTTGTCAACAAAAACTGGAAAGGATTTGGATACCAGAAAAGGATAGCTTTGGGAAAAGCCACTAAAGAATGGGTGTTGTCAATAGATGCAGATGAAAGAGTTTCACCGGCGTTACGAAGTGAAATAGAGTTAGTGATTGGTACAGGAAATTGTTCCGCTTATTCAATACCAAGGCAGGCATTCTTTTTAGGTAGGGAGATGCGTCATGGAGGATGGTGGCCGGATTATGTATTAAGGTTGTTTAAGCGGGATGTAGGTTGTTTTAGTGATGATATTGTTCATGAACAGGTTATTGTTGACGAACCAGTCATGAAATTGAAAAATCCTTTGATTCATTATAGTTATATTGGTCTTGATCAGTTAATGGGAAAAATGAATAGCTATTCGTCAGCTGGAGCAGAAAAATTAAGTGCTTGTGGTAAAAATAGTCATTTGTTAAAAGCCTTGGTGAAAGGGTTTTGGGCTTTTTTCAGAGCGTATATTATTCGAGTAGGGGTTCTGGATGGTCAGGAAGGCTTAATTGCAGCAATAAGTAAAGGAGAGGAAACGTATTATAAATATTTGAAACTTTATTATTTGCTTAAGGGGTAAATTGTGCATCATTATTTATCGGATGGAATTGATTTCTCTTCAGTTAGTCGCGTATTAGTTATCAAGTTGCAGCACTTAGGTGATGTTTTACTGACTACACCAGTATTTTCAATTATAAAAGAGAAATATCCTGATATTGAAATTGATGCATTAATTTATGCAGAAACAAAAGCAGTGCTGACCAACAACCCCGCTATAAACAATATTTATCTGATTGATAGAAAATGGAAAAAACAAGGAAAAAGGCAGTTAGTTCAGCAAGAAATAAAACTATACAATAAGTTAAAGCAAAGGAAGTACGATTTAATTATAAATTTTACTGACCGTCTCAGAGGTGCGTGGTTAACCAGGTTATTGAAGCCAAAATTCAGCGTATCACAAAAATATAAGCACAAACGCGGCGCATGGTGGATGAACAGTTTTTCACATTTATATTCAGCGCCTGCAACGGAAAGACATACTGTAGAAGTGCATTTAGATGCTTTGCGACGCTTGGGAATGGTGCTGTTGAATACAGAAAAAAAACTTGTTTTTTGTCCTGGAGATAACGATGTAGCGAATGTAAAAAAACTGATAGAGGAAAATTTACTGGAGTCAAATGGTTATATTCTGGTTCATCCTACATCGAGGTGGATGTTTAAAGCATGGAGTCAAAGTGGATTTGCCAAGCTTCTTGATAAATTAGTTCAATCGGGTTATCGGGTAGTGATTACATCCGGCCCTGATACTGCAGAAATTGAATATGCGGATAAAATCATACAAAGGTTAAATGCGGATATTATCAATTTATGTGGGCAATTAACATTGAAAGAGCTAGCTGTTTTAATAGAAAATTCTTCGTGTTTTATTGGGTTGGATTCTGTTGCCATGCATATGGCAGCAGCAATGGAGACGCCATGTGTGGCTTTGTTTGGACCCAGTAATGACCATATTTGGTATCCCTGGAATGTTAAACATATTGTTGTTACCGAGAAATATTCATGCCGTCCCTGTAATATGGATGGTTGCGGCAGCGGTAAAATTAGTGAGTGTTTGCATGCTATTAGCTCTGATAGGGTAATGGCGGCAGTGCAAGAAATAACCAATCAATAGACAAATGACAAAGTTTGATTTTCTTCAGAAATTGAAAATTCATTAATATTATGCATATAAGCTTGATTCGCCAGCGCTATAATCCTTATGGAGGGGCAGAGCGTTTTGTTAGTCGTGCATTAACGGCATTAGAAAGTCAGAATTTGAAGGTTAGTTTGATTGCCAGAAGTTGGGAGCCCGTTAAAAAAGTTGAATTTATTCAATGTAATCCTTTTTATGTGGGCAGATTATGGCGAGACTGGGGTTTTTCTCGTTCTGCATGCCAACAAGTCGCCCAATTGCAACCCGATCTTGTGCAAAGTCATGAAAGAGTCAGCTGCTGTGATATTTATCGGGCTGGAGATGGGGTTCACAAAGTATGGTTGCTGCAAAAATATAAAAATCAACCTGGGTGGAAGCGTTATCTAGCAAACGTAAGTCCCTATCATACTTATGTAAAAGTAATGGAAAAAAGGCTCTTTGAGCAGATGAGATTAAAGGCAGTTATTTGTAATTCTCATATGGTGAAAAATGAGATTGTTGCGAACTTTGAGATTGATGAAGAAAAGCTTCATGTTATATATAGTGGAGTGGATATTAGTTTTTTTCATCCAAATATCAAGCAGCAAAAAGATAAGGTTAGGTCGCAATGGAAATTGCCCTCTGGGGCCACCATATTTTTATTTCTAGGATCAGGGTTTGAACGGAAAGGATTATCTCAGGTGTTGCAGGCATTTAAGTTTTTACCACAAAATAGCCACTTACTGGTCGCAGGCTATGATAAACATGAACGTGAATATATTATCGAAGCAAGCCGCTTGGGAATAAAATCCAGAGTTAACTTTCTTGGACCTCAGAAAGAGGTTGTTGCCTGTTATTCGGCCGCCGATGTTTTTGTTTTACCAACACTTTATGATCCGTTCCCAAATACAGTTCTGGAAGCTTTGGCTTGTGGATTACCGGTAATAACCAGTACAAAATCCGGTGCGGGTGAAATTATTTCAAATGCTGAGCAAGGCTTTGTTTGTGATGCATTTGATGTAGACAAGCTTAGTAAATATATGGGAATTTTATGTGATAAACAGATAAGAAAAGAAATGGGGAATAAGGCCAGAATTTTGGCCGAAAACTATAATATAGAAAAAATGACCGATCATTTAATTGCGCTTTATAACAAATTAATCCAGGAAGTATGAAAATAGTACATACAGAAGCATCAATGGGCTTTGGTGGGCAAGAATTAAGAATATTGAATGAAATGAAGGGGATGTCCTTGCGTGGCCACGAATTAATTCTGATTTGTCCGGAAGAGGCTGAAATTTATCGTTTGGCAAAAGAATGGGGGTTAAAAGTCATCTCTTTACCCATTGGTAAAAAAAGATGGAGTGGTATTAAGGTTCTTAGAAAGTGGATTGTTGAGCATAAACCGGATGTTATTAACACACACAGTTCAGTTGATTCATGGTTGGTAGGGTTGGCGACATATATTATGAAAGACAGACCCAAAATTGTACGAACCCGGCATATTTCGGCTCCTATTTCAAAAAATATTACAAGCAGATGGTTATATACAAAATTGTGTGACCATGTCGTTACTACAGGAGAAAATTTGCGACAAACATTGATCAAAGAAAATGGATTTGCTCATAACCGAGTGACATCGGTGCGCACCGGAATTGATTTGGCAAGATTTAAAGTAGGCAGTAGAACGCTTGCCAGGCAGCAGCTAGGGTTAGATCAGGATAATGTTTATATTGGAATAATCGCCACTTTACGAAGTTGGAAAGGACATAGTTATCTAATTGATGCAATTGCAGATTTACCGTTAAATAATCAGGTGAAGTTAGTTGTGGTTGGGGATGGGCCACAATATCAAAATTTGAAACTGCAAGTCGAAAAATTAAACCTTACTGAGCGAATAATTTTTGTGGGGAGACAAAATAATATAGAACAATGGATGCAGGCAATGGATATTTTTTGTTTGCCTTCTTATGCGAATGAAGGAGTTCCTCAATCATTGATGCAAGCACAGGCTTGTGGATTACCAGCTATAACAACTATGGTTGGAAGTATTGAGGAAGCCGTTATCCCGGATGAAACGGCAATAATTATTAAGCCTAAAGATAAAGTCACGTTAAAAAATGCGCTAAATGTATTAATTACAGATGTGAAGAAACGGCAGGAAATGGGAAAAGCGGCGGCTGAAAATGCGGCTGCAAATTTTTCTGAACAGAATATGTTGGCTAATATGGAGCTGGTTTTTCGACAGTAGGTGATAATGAGTTAGGGTGCGATTGGAGTTGAGACCACCATAGACCAATAAGTAATATTGCCAATAAACCATGCTCATGATGTAAAGTGGTGTTAAAAAGTCCGTTAATCAATATCACTACCATCGAACCAACTGCACTTAACCAGATTAGATAGCTGGCATCTGTAGCTGTTTTTGCAGGCCTATGTTCATACAATAGAAAGCAAATATAGAGCAGTATCGTAAAAATAGATACAAGGCCAACAAGTCCCTGTTCTGCAAGAGTGCTGAAAAATAAGCTATGAGCATGGGAATATGGCAAATAAGTATCCTTAGCATAGGGTTGTTTCTTTTGTCTCAGCCAGGATTTGATTTTTTCTTCGGTTACTTCACTATAGTTTTTTAGCCCCACGCCAAATACCGGGTTATTTTCCCAAGTCAAAATGGCTGTATTCCATATTTTTATACGGGCGGATAAAACTGAATTGGATGAAACTTGAGATATTGTTTTGGTAACGATGGTTGCCTTGTTTATATATAGGGCGGAAACCAATAGAATGATTAATGTACATGCTGTAATTAAAAGAGCCTTTGGTTGTTTGAATTTAATAAAAGCAAAGCTAAAAGACATAAGGCTGACAGTAAATGCCGAAGCGCGACTGCCTGAAATAATAATTGATGCAAATAATATTATGGTTGCACTGAGTGGCAATATCCGGCGATACCACGGTGTATTGAGTGCTAGTGTATATGCCAATGCCGCACTGTAAGTGAGAGCCAGGTAAATTGCAGAATGGTTAACGTGCCCTACTGAATGGAGTTCTAGAGCCGCTTTTTGGTGTTTTAAAATCTGCCAATAGCCTTCGGTAAGAGATAGGAGTGTGGAAATAATGATGCTAGTAATTAAGAGTTTGATTTGTTTTTCACTCAAGATGGAATGTTTCAAACAGAAGAGAAAAAGAGGGATTAGTGCGGCGTTGCGGGCACCGCTCCATTCCTTATGATCAATTCCAGAAAAATAAGCAGCTATAAAGCCGATAAGTATCCAATAAACCATCATAAAATCACTAAATGTTAATTTTTTAAAATGAAATTGGTTGCTTAGGTTAAAAAGGGTTATAACAATAAAAAAAATTAAAAAGATGGTTTTGGGAGCTTCTAATGAAGGTAAAGTAAAAACCAGGAGAATAAGAAGAAAGAAAGATATGGACTGTATGTTATTTGTTTTTATCATGGAACAATGCGACAGTGATTCTTTATGGTTTTTTAGAGGAGGTGGCTCAAACGTATATTATCGCTCATTACTTGATTCAGGAATATTAAATTGCATAAAGAATTAATTTATTTTAAGACGCGAGAGCAGCGTAGCGAATATGTATCTAAAAGGTTTCAGTCGTACTTGAAAGATTGTGTTGTTGATGTTGGTTGCTATCAGGCCCCGCTAAGAACTCTGTTGACTGATTGTCATTATACGGGAGTCGATATAGCGGGAAATCCGGATATTCATCTAAACCTGGATAGCAAGGACGCATTGCCGTTTCAAGCAAATGAGTTTGATTGTGTTCTATGTATTGAAGTATTAGAGCATCTGGATAATTTGCATTTTGTTTTTGATGAATTAATTCGGATATCACGGCGTTATATTATCATTTCATTGCCTAATTGCTGGCGTGATGCGCGAAGAAAAATAGAAAAGGGACGGGGAGATTTTTTACATTATGGTTTACCGGTGAAGGAACCAGAAGATCGGCATAAATGGTTTTTTAACTGTCAGCAGGCAAAAAATTTCTTTGTTTTTCAGGGCGAAAAACACCGCTTGGATGTAGTTGAGCTTTTTGTGACCGAGAAGCCAAAGTCATTTCTTGTTTCATCTGTTCGGAAATTATTGTATCCAGGGAAAAGATACGATAATCGATATGCTAATACAGTCTGGGTTGTTTATGAAAAAAAAGAAAATCAATAAACAGACTAGTGTTCGTATTTATAAAAGATTGCTAAGTTATGTAGTACCGTATCGTCTGCCTTTTTTTATAAGTGTGATCGGATTTTTGATGTATTCCGGTACTCAGCCAATGTTTGCTGCATTGGTAAAACATATCATTGATACTTTGCAAGCAGAGAAAAGAGAGGAAATGTTGTATTTGCCGCTGTTTTTGAGTGGTTTGGTAATTATAAGAGGATTTGGCGCTTATTTAGGAAATTATTTTCTTGCAAAAGTATCCAACAGTGTCGTCCATGTTTTACGATGCGAAGTTTTTAATCAATATATCCGGTTGCCAACTGCTTATTTTGACCATAACAATATCGGGTATATGATTTCCAGAATTACTCATAATGTCGGGGAAGTTACAAAAGCAGTCACTGATGCTGTCAGAACGTTTGTCAGAGAAGGATTAACTGTTGTCGGTTTGTTAGGTTATTTGTTTTATAGCCAATGGATGCTGACATTGTTGTTTTTGTCTATTGCCCCGGTTATCGCCGTTATGGTGACATATGTCAGTAAGCGATTAAAAAATTTGAGCAAACGAATTCAAAATTCGGTAGGAGATATGACTCATGTGGCTTCGGAGTTAGTGGTTGGGCATCGGATTGTCAGAAGTTATGGTGGTGAAGAATATGAGCGCTGCCGTTTTCTTAAAAGTAGTCAAAATAATCGGAATCAATCATTGAAATTAGCGACAACGATGGCTATTCATACACCGCTGTTGCAAGTTATTATTGCTATTGCATTATCGATAATGATGTATTTGGCGCTATTTTTTATGCGGGATGTTACTGCAGGTAGTTTTGTGGGTTATTTAACCGCTGCTTTTTTATTGCCGAGACCCATTCGACAATTGAGTGATGCTAATGCGGCAATTCAACGTGGTATAGCGGCAGCTGAATCCCTGTTTGAGGTGTTGGATGAGCCAAAAGAAAAAGACACCGGTGATTATCAGGTTGAAAGGGTGGCGGGTAGACTTGAATTTAAGGGGGTGAGTTTCAAATATGATCAAGCCGAGGCGGCGGCATTAAAAAAAATTAATCTCAAAATTCGGTCAGGACAAACAGTTGCCTTGGTTGGCACATCGGGAGGTGGAAAAAGCACGTTGATTAATCTGATTCCACGATTTTATGACTATCAGTGGGGGTCAATATTATTGGATGGCGTTGAACTCAAAAAATATCGGTTGGCTAATCTAAGAAAACACATGGCTCTGGTGACACAGCATGTCACTTTGTTCAATGATACGGTCGCGAACAATATCGCTTATGGAGCAATGAAGGGTATTTCCAGAGAACGAATAATAAAGGCCGCGAAAGATGCTTATGCCATGGATTTTATTGAAAAAATGCCGAATGGCTTGGATACTGAAATTGGAGAAAACGGCGTTAAATTATCAGGTGGTCAGCGGCAGCGATTGGCATTAGCTCGGGCCTTGTTAAAAGATGCACCTATTTTAATATTGGATGAAGCAACATCGGCGCTGGATACCGAGTCTGAGCGCTATATACAGGCGGCGCTGAATAAAGTAATGCAGAATAGAACTACGCTGGTAGTTGCGCATCGTTTATCAACAATAGAGAATGCAGATGTAATTGTGGTGATGGATAAAGGGAGTATTATTGAGAAGGGAAGTC
>CAYYSO010000024.1:0-21443 GCA_964474415.1 uncultured Methylomarinum sp.
ATCGTCATCTTCGTTTAGGGACAGATGCCGATAATCCGCACCGTATCAAATATAAAAAAATCAGTTAATTCAAAATGAGAAGTGATGACGCAATGTCATCACTTCAACAAAAAATACTGACATATTTATTCCTAACATAATCCGTTTGACTAGACAATAGCTAATATTATCCTTAGAATCTAAACCATTTATACTACCTTTGAATGGTCGGGGTTCTTGATGCGTGGATTTATACATCTAATCGTACAAAGTTTGTTAATCATTGCTGTTTTTTTACCTTCAGCAATTTCAAATTTACATGCAGCCTCGCTTCACACCGAAGACACCAACCCAATAGATTTCTCTAAATTATATTTTAATTTGGCTCCCGAACCAATTAATAGCGAAACCACTGATAGTAAAGATACGAAACAACTTGACCTTTCGCCTCTTCTAAAAAAGCAAACTTCAGATAAAACAAAAAATAAAAATCTAAAGTTGCCACCAACTGATTCATCCAGTCTTATAACAGATAACCTAGTTAAAACATCCATCCGTTCTCCTTTAATAAAAAAAGATCTTCCCCCTCAGTCTTTCGATATTGTTAAAATCGGTTATGGAAAATTAAATGAAATCATAGAAGATGAAGTACTGGACGATAGCGTATTAATTATTAGAGATATTAACATTAGATTAAATGAATTGAATCAGAAAATTGATCAAAAAGTAGTGCCGGCTATTGAAGACATATTTATTATGCAACGACTATTTTCGTCAACGGGAGAACAGGAACTTTTTATTTCAAAAAAATCGCAGCTAAAAATCACAGAGCAACAAATAAAAAATATTCCAATTACCACCTCTGATTTAGAAAACCTGGATTATGAACAACCTGAAGGTTTTTTTGGTCTTTTATTAAATCTTCCAAAATACCTCTTTAATATAAAAAATATTATTACTTTATTAATTTCTTTATTTTTACTATCAGGATTTATAAAAATAATACATTTTATATTAAACAGGATTTATTAAACTTTAACGACACGCCGGATGAATAAGCTGAATCTGTTCCGCATCACAGCCCTCACCTTGAGGTGAGAACCCTGCATACCCTGCCAATTCTAGCGGTGATAAATAACCAACAATTTTAGCCAACATCGCCAGGCGTATTCCTTGTTCAACCAAATAAATAATATACGTCTGTCTTAAAAGTTCTGACAACATTCCATCTGAATCATTAAAACCAATATCCACTGCCGAACAGTACAGCGTGGCATTCAGGTCCTCTACAGAGATTTCCTTCTGTTGGCCCCATAAAAAACCTTCCTGAATTGACTCATTTAATATTTCCAGTAATCGTTTACTAACAAAAACCTGTCTGGGTGAATCCCCAGATAACTGAATAAATGACTGATCAAAATTTATTTGATTGCATTTAAGGTCTGATATTTCTTCCAATGTTAATCCAGACAACAGTAATAATATTAATTGCTGCGTATTTCTATCACTTTTATTTAATAATAATTGTATGTCATCATCAGAAACTTTTTTATAAACCGGCGTATAAGTCAACCCATTCTGACTTTTTCTTTCTACAAAATTACTGCTTTTTTGCTGTTCAATTGTCTCATGCTGCTGAGTTGATCCAAACCATACCGATATAGGAAAATTAAAACCCCTTTGTTCTGATTGATCCTGCATTAAAAACTCACTCATCCATACTGTAAAAAAAGCTAAAACCAAGGAAGCTATCAAAACAATTAATACACCAAAATTATAATTCGGACTAATTGCCTGCAGATTTATACTTGCCCGTTCCACAACATCAACCTGTGGGTATTTTTCAAATTGTTTGCTTTCTATTTTAATCAGTCGATCCCGGGTTTCCCGATCCATTTTTTCCAATGATTCCAGATCATCCATTAACTTCTGATGTCTGGAAAACAAATTATTAAAACTCGCAGCCTTTTTTTTATGTTCATCAAGTTGTTGCCTGATTTTAGCCAGCACTTGCCTGGCTGCCTGATAATCCTGAGTCGCTTCTGTCCAGACTATGCTTTTACCTCTATTACGCTTCTTTTTTATAGCTCTTTCCAGTTTTTTAATTTGTTCAGGTATATATTTTAATGAGGGCTGTAAGGCCAGATAATCGCGGGTAAAGCGTTTATCAAATTCAGCCAGTTTTTCAGTTAACTCCTGATGACGTTTTTCCAAATCCCTTAAACTTCCCTGTTCCCGTTCTGGTACGACTGTCTGGTCATTGGCTATCGCCTGATTGATAGCATCAAGTCTGGCTTTAGTTTTAACCACATTTTCATTGGCATTGTTAAAGGCTTGCGTTAGACTTTTCAATGTTGCCGGTAATTCATTCTCTTCTCTGGCAATAGAACTGATATCATGTTCTTTTCTAAACAAATCCAACTCTTTTCGGGATTGCTCGATCTGATTCTCTAATTCTGTTAATTCACTTTTAACCAGTTCAACAGTATTATGAGCAGAGTTTTTAACACTTAAGGCTCTGGCATCAAGATAGACATCTATCCAGGTATTGATCACTACGGGAAGAATTTCAGGAACCGGCCCTTCGGCAAACATATTCAGAAGATTTGTTTGCTCTATAGGCTCAACATTCAACATATTGCGAATATCCTGTAATGTCAGATCAGCCATCATCTGATGATTATCAGAAGACTTGATTCTAGCTAAGGTTTCCGATAATAATTCGGCACCTAATAATTTTTGTTTTTGAATTGTTACATGCTGAAGGTCTACATCACCGCTGCTTTGATCTACAGCCGTGGCAGCGGAAGTTAATAATGTTGCGTTGCTTTGATAAACCGGCGGCCTGGAATAATTAATAATCAGTCCGAAAATGAAACAGAACAAAAATGAAAATATGAAAATTTTCAATCTTGAGGAAAAAAATCCTACGCCCGCAGTATATTGCCTTGAAAATTGCTGGCTTGGTTGAGATAAATACTCTATTTTTGTCTGTTGTTTCATTCCAAAACCTTGCTGTTATCTTATTTGGCTGAATTATGTACTTGTTTGTTTTATTTTTTTTGATGCCTTTTAGAAAGGTAAATTTTATAACATCCGAATTCTGCCTGTCTTTTTGTTCAGCTTCTGCGTTGAACAAGCCGTTACATGGCCTGCTAAGTACCTATTTGTTCATCTTGAATTTAAATAAAATTTCTGAGTCAATTTTGTATCTTATTTCATTTCCATTGTTTATCACATTAACGCATTCTATTCGTCAACTATTGCTTTTAATAGTTATCGCTCTAAGTCCAGTAAATTTATATGCAATTTCAAATACAGGAGCAAAACCACATACCGTCATATACCGCAATACCAAAATCCCTGTCTCTCAGTTTGATAAAGTTCATTTGCCCATTTTACCTAAAACAGTCACGATACCCGGTGGTTGTTTTCAAATGGGCAGTCATCAATTTGAACTAAACCGTAATACCGATGAGACTCGTCACAGAGTTTGCATTAAACGGTTTCAGATGGCTGTAAATGAAGTAACAGTGGCTGAATTTAAGTCTTTTGTCAAAGCTACAAATTACATCACTGACGCTGAAATTGATTTCCAGGCACGCGGCTGCTGGTCATATGATGAATCACAAAAAGAACATTGGTCTTGGCAACCTTGGGCAAACTGGATAAATCCACTCAAAATAAAACTCAATGATAATAATCCTGTCACCTGTGTCAGTTTTTATGATATTGCTCACTACATTACCTGGCTCAATAAAATAACTGGTCATACTTATAGACTGCCAACCGAAGCAGAATGGGAGTATGCTGCAAGAGCAGGCAGCAACAATCTTTATTTCTGGGGAAATAATCCTGACTTATCTTGCCGTTATGCAAATACAGCCGATTTAAGTGAGTTTTTATCATTGAAATGGCCTGAAACTAATCACTGCCATGATCATTTTTTCTTCAGTGCCCCTGTAAAACAGTATTTACCGAATAAATTCGGGTTATACGATATTTTAGGGAATGTCTGGGAATGGACTTGCTCTGAATACCAAAAAGAGTACCAGGGACAGGAACAGCAATGTATTAAAAATGAAGAGGAACGTCCTGTTTTTATTGCTGTTCGGGGTGGTGGCTGGAATGCAGGACCAAGCCGGATACGCCTGGCCTATAGAAACTGGGAAAGTCCATGGGTGCGCATGACAACCTGGGGTTTCCGATTAGTCAAGGTTAACAATTATTCGTTAAAATTGAAAAAACAGACCCAAAGGAATAAAGCGGATCCTGCAAGAACACGTAGCAATAGGCAATAAAAATGGTAAATTAGAGATTAAGTCTGCGCTAGTACAGTCTCAAAGTACCGTCATAATTGGCGGTATGTCAATGGATTTACTGGACTACCTTGGACAATAAAAAGGCTACAAGCCTTTATTTATATAGAGTATGGGGCTTTTTCGGACTTTCTTGGAGGGCTTAATGGCGGAGAGAGAGGGATTCGAACCCTCGATACGTTTCCGTATACACACTTTCCAGGCGTGCGCCTTCAGCCACTCGGCCATCTCTCCTGATTTTTGAGCATCAGTGAATTCTTAAAAGCCGCCTAGGATACTGTAATTTTGTTGTTATTGCAATTTTTCTCTGTGAGGCGATAAAATCGATGTGTTATTATTTTTTAATGGCTATGAACGGCTTTATTGCATAAACCTAGAAAGATCAATTGGGCGAGGAATTATAGTGCAAGATATTGGTTTCACAGTGCTTTACAGGTTTTTTCTCCTGCAAAACCTGCATTTCCTACATCCCTGTAGGTCAAAAAATCTGAGCTTCACCCATTCGGTTAAGCGGACATTTTTTTGAAGCATACGGATGTGCTGCAGCTACCGCCTCCTGCTATCATCAAGTACCTACATCCATGTAGGCAAATGCAGATAATGCAGGAACAATTATCTGTGAAGTGCTGTGGAATCAATAGCTTGTGATAAAATCCGTGATCCAGCTGATTTTCTAGGCTGAAACGACATAAAAATTTTTGACGCATAATCAGGAAAAGAGTTATGAAAAAAATACTCATAACGGGGGGTACCGGATTTCTGGGTAGCGCTCTAATACATCAATTACAATCGGAAAACCATCAAATAACCGTTTTAAGTCGCAGTAAAAACAAAGTAACTCAGCAATTCAATAAACAAGTTATCGCCATCACCGACCTCAAACAACTATCTTCAAATGATACTTTTGATGTCATCATAAACCTGGCCGGCGCACCCATTTTTGATAAGCGCTGGACTGATCAACGCAAACAGATCATTCGCAACAGTCGCATCGACCTGACAAAACAACTCATCAAAGTCATTAGCAATATGAACAGCAAACCGGAATTGTTCATCAGTGGTTCTGCCATCGGCTATTACGGTGACCAAGGAGACACAGTTTTAACCGAACAGAGTAATTTTCAGAAAAACTTCTCCCATCAATTATGCGCTGATTGGGAACAAACTGCACTACAAGCAAAACAATATGGTGTGAGAGTCTGTTTAATCAGAACCGGGTTGGTACTGGGAACAAACGGTGGCTTGCTTAAACGCATGCTGCTACCTTTTAAACTGGGGTTAGGCGGTCGTCTAGGTAATGGTTGCCAATGGATGTCATGGATTCATCTACAAGACTGGGTTGCAATTGCCGAACTGATGATGTCGGATACTTCGATGCAGGGCGCTTACAATGCCACAGCGCCAAATCCGGTTACCAATCAGGACTTCAGCGACATTTTGGCTAAGGTATTAAATCGTCCCACCCTACTCCCTTTACCCGCTTATTTTTTAAAACCCTTGCTGGGAGAAATGTCAGAATTAGTCCTGGGAAGCCAACGGGTACTGCCAGATCGATTAACCAGGCAAGGCTTTAAATTTCGCTATCAAGATTTACAAAGCGCTTTAAGTCAGATTCTGAATTGACAAAGCTAATATAATCTTAATCTCCCTACCTTCCCGAACGAGAAGATAGGGATCTGAAAAAAATGTATGATTTTTCTCGTTATTGTGTATCGTTCAATTTAATCCAGCGCAAACGATTGGCATTGCTCACCACAGTAACCGATGACATAGCCATTGCTGCTCCGGCAATCATAGGGCTTAACAAAATACCAAAGATCGGATACAGCAACCCTGCCGCCACAGGAATACCAATGGAGTTATAAAAAAATGCACCCAACAGGTTTTGTTTAATATTATTGACGGTCGCTTTCGATAAGACCATCGCTTCCGGCACTTTCAATAAAGAACCTTGCAAAATTACAATATCAGCACTTTCAATCGCAACATCAGTACCTGTACCAATGGCAAAACCAACATTGGCCTGAGCCAGCGCCGGCGCATCATTAATCCCATCTCCCACCATACCGACAAACTCACCTTGTTGCTGCAGTTCTTTTACTACTGAAGCTTTATCCTGAGGCAAAACCTGAGCCCGTATTTCCGAAATCCCCGCCTGTTTGGCAATGGCTTTAGCAGTAATTTCATTATCACCGGTTACCATTAATACCCGCACACCTTGTTGCAGCAATTTTTTCACCGCTTTCGCAGAATCTTTTTTGATCGGATCAGAAACGGCAATAATGCCGGCAATTTTATTATTTACAGCCAGTAGCATGGGTGTTTGGCCCAGTGCAGACAAAGATTCCATTTTTTTACTGTGGCGGGCGTATTTAACGCTCTTCTCATCCATTAACGCCGTATTGCCAAAATAAACTTTTTGCCCCTCTATTTCGGCAGTAATCCCCAGACCTGCTATCGCATGAAATTTGCTGGTTTTTTGCAGTTTAATCTGTTTCTCATCAGCTGTTGACAAAATAGCCGCTGCCAATGGATGTTCAGACCCGGATTCAATACTGGCCGCCCATTGCAAAACGCTTTCTTCACTAAAATTCCCCACCGTTTCAATAGTTGAAATGATGGGTTTTCCTTCCGTCACAGTACCCGTTTTATCGAGAATTATACAATCTAACTTACCGGCGCTTTGCAAAGCTTCACCATTACGAATCAGTACTCCCATTTGTGCCGCACGTCCGACTGCAACCATAACAGAAATAGGTGTTGCAAGCCCCAGTGCACAAGGACACGCTATGACCAGAACAGTCATGGAAGTAACAAAGGCGTAACCCAGAGCCGGATTCGGACCAACAGCCAGCCAGATAAAAAAAGTTAATACTGAAATAACCACCACTGTCGGCACAAACACTGCGGAAATCTTATCCGCCAGTTTGGCTATGGCCGGTTTGCTGCTTTGTGCTTGGCGTACACTGTTAATAATCTGGGCTAACGCAGTATCGCGGCCAATGCGTGTTGCTCTGAACAGAAAGCTACCTTGCTGATTCATGGTTCCGGCAACCACTTCCGATCCTTTAGTTTTTTCTACTGGAATGGGCTCTCCTGTCAACATTGATTCGTCAACAGTAGAATGTCCTTCAATTAGTACGCCATCAACAGCAATTTTTTCTCCCGGTCTGACCCGCAATGTTTCCTCCAGCCCTACTTCTTCAATAGCAATATCTATCTCTTTACCATCACGAACAACTCTGGCCGTTCGGGGTTGTAATCCGATCAGTTCACGAATCGCGGCAGAGGTTTGTCCACGAGCACGGGTTTCCAGAGCAGTGCCAAAATTGATGAAAGCTAAAATAATCACTGATGCTTCAAAATAAGCATGTGCAGATAACGATGGCAAATCCCCGGCATAATCAATCACTACACTGGAATATAGCCAGGCTGAACCGGTTCCCAAAGCAATCAGGGTATCCATATTCGCCTGTCCCAACATGAGTGACTTATAAGCACCCTGAAAAAAATGGTCGCCGGAATAAAATAATAATGCCAGTGTAAGTAAGGATATTTGTGGCCAAAACCACTGTCCGACAGTTGAGCCAATCTCCGGCAACCATCCCATATGCCCTGAAATCATTAAAGGAAAACCAAAAACCGCCGCCACAGCGGCTTTTTTCATTAATTTTTGATAGCGTTCAAGTTCTTGCCGCTCTTCTTCGCCAGTATCTTCCAGACCCTCCATAATAGCCGCATCATAACCGGACTCCTGTACTGCCTTTTTTAACAATTCCGGATCAACAATGCCACTGATTGTCGCTGAATGATCGGCAAAATTAACATTGACTGCAGCAACGCCCGGAACAGCAGTCAATGCACTCTCAACAGTGCTGACGCAACCGGCACAGCGCATGCCCAGAATCGATAATCGAGTTTCAGTTGCTGAATTTGTCTGCTGTTCGGTACTCATATGCTATATCTGTAATGTTTGTTAAGGGGTCGCTTAAAAAGTTTAGTAGCTCAATCTACTCTACTGTAAAGTCCGCATCAGTAATTACCTGTTTAATCACATCAGGATCAGTTCTAGTTTCATCAAACTCCACTTCGACCAAATTGTCTTTATGACTGGCCGATACAGAAATGACTCCATCAATTTCTTTAATTTTTCCCGTGACGTTTGTTTCACAGCCACCACATTTCATACCTGTTACTGTCAATGATACTGTTTCAGTCATTTTATTAATCTCTCATGTTATTAAAATTCAATTTTAATCATACTCGACTGTTATACAATGAACATGATATAAAACTTCATATACTATTGCATAATAGTGCAATGACCCTGCACTCGTAAAATAAAAAAGAGCTGGAAATGAATGAGATACTCATCGGACGACAGCAAATCCTTGATAATAACCTAAATATTTATGCCTACGAGATATTGTTCAGAGGCAGTAATTTTGACCTTAATCATAAAGAAGGAGCAACCTCTGCCACTAACCAGGTTATCACCGATACGCTTCTGGAAATCGGTCTCAATGATATTGTTGGTACAGCCCGGGCTTTTATTAACTTTACCGCTCAGAATCTACTGGAAAAAACCCCTCTAAATCTTCCCCAAGATAGAATCGTCATTGAAGTTCTTGAAGATGTTACGGTTGATCTGCGCATCATCAATAATTTAAGAGAATTTTCTCAACAAGGTTACAGCATTGCCCTGGACGACTTTGTTTTAACACCGGAATGGATACCACTGCTTGAATTTGCTGACATCATCAAGCTGGATGTAATGGCAATGCCACTTTCCGAAACCCTGGCGATTATTGAAAAACTAAAACCTTACAAGCTGCAGCTTTTAGCTGAAAAAGTTGAAACACTTGAAGAGTATGAAACCCTTAAAAAAGCCGGTTGCGAGCTTTTTCAAGGGTTCTTTTTCAGTAAACCTAATATCGTTGCCGGCAAAAAACGATTAAGTATTAATCAAACAGCAGCTATTAAGCTCCTGAGTACAATTAACAGCCTGGATGTCAGTTTTAACGAACTCAGTTCAGTTATTTCCCAGGATGTCGGTTTAAGTTATAAGCTTTTGCATTATATTAATTCGGCATTTTTCTCTTTACCCAACAAAATAGAATCTATTCATCATGCCGTTACTTACCTGGGCTTGAGTGAAATCAAACGCTGGGTAAATATTCTGACACTGACATCGATGTCCAACAAACCGGATGCTTTGTTGCAAAATATTCTGATTAGAGGAAAAATGTGCGAATTACTGGCTGAACAATACCAACAAGATCCCAACCAGTTGTTTTTTACTGGCATGCTGTCATCTCTGGACAGTTTACTGGATATCCCCATAGATGAAGCATTAGCACAACTCCCATTGACTAAAAATATTGCTCAAGCTATTTTGAATAAACAGGGAATAGCTGGAGAGATTCTGGCCTATGTCCTCTGCTATGAGCGTTGGGAACTTTCTTGTGCAAGCAAGCATCGAATTACGCCCGTTAATGTTGGAGATATTTATATCCAAAGCATTAACTGGACTAACAAAGTACTGGGTAATATCACACAATAAACACATGAACTTAAATATTCTATTCTTTCTAATTCTTTCCTTTTTTTCAGCCCTATTAGCAGCAGCCGAACTTGAAGATCTATCTGTTGAACAAGTGCAAGCCATGCAACATAACACCGACGCATTAATCATTGATGTTCGCACCCCAAAAGAATGGCAAACAACCGGCGTTATCCCCAACAGTCACAAACTTGAGTTTTTTGACAGTAACGGCAAATATGACTCAAAAAAATGGCTATCACAATTACAACAACTTAAATCCTCACCTGACCAACCTGTTATTCTGGTATGCAGATCAGGTAACAGAAGCGGCATGGTAGGGAATTTCCTGACCAAACAATTGGACATGAAAAATATCTACCATTTATCTACCGGTATCCAATCATGGATTAAGGCAGGAAAACCTGTCACTCCCGACTGCAATAAGCTAACTTGCAAATAAAAATGTCTTTAAAAACAACCACCAATCAAACAATTGCTCTAGCCGGAATTGCCCAGGCCTGTTCTTTGGTACAACAACTGGCAACAACCGGTACAGCTAATAATTCAGCGCTTGAATCCAGCATTGGCAGTCTTTTAAAAATTGATGCCGACAATGTCGTTGATGTCTTTGGCGGACTGAATAATATCAAATACGGCCTGCAACAGCTTGAAAACCAATTAACCGGTAGAGCGATTTCCAATCCTGAGCAAGCCCGATACGCTGCACAACTGGTATACCTGGAAAGACAGTTATCCAATCGTCCGGAAATGCTGCGTACCATTCATACCGGTATCGAAAAAGCACAGGCTCAAGCTGAACACTTTGGTTTGCTGCACGAAAATGTATTGGCTAACCTGGGCGACCTTTATCACACCACCATCAGCACCATCCCGCCACGCATTATGGTCAACGGCGAACAGGAGTATCTATCCAATCCCGCGATTGTTAATAAAATACGGTCGTTATTACTGGCCGGCATTCGTTCTACCCTGCTGTGGCGGCAATGTGGCGGAGCTCGCTGGAAGTTTTTATTTTTTCGGAAAAAATTGCAGGATGAAATTCGGTTTTTGTTAACGCAGTAGAGACGCGACCAATCTCGCTTTTATTTGAACATTCAACATGTGTAAGGTATGCGATGCATAATGCATATCCTGCTGTTGTTCTGTTTAAAGTTGATACCCTTTATTTGAATAGTTCATGACCACATTAATTGAAAGTAAAAATCTGTATCGATATTATGGCGACCACTGTGCTGTTAACGATGTCAGTTTTAACTTGTCTAAAGGTGAAATTCTCGGTTTTCTGGGGCCTAACGGTGCCGGAAAAACCACAACCATGCAGATGCTGTGCGGCAATCTGGCGCCTAGCGCCGGACAAATCATCATTAACAACTTTGATTTACTGGATCAGCCGAAACAGGCTAAATCCGCTCTAGGTTATTTACCTGACACCCCGCCTCTCTACAAGGAACTAACAACCAACGAATTTCTGGAATATTGCGCTCGTCTGCATAAACTGCCTTTTCGAAAAATTCAAAAAGCGATCAGCAAGGCCAAACAACGCTGTGGACTGGAACAAGTTTCTGAACGATTGATCGCTAATTTATCAAAAGGATTTCAACAGCGTATCGGCATCGCCCAAGCCATAGTACATGACCCTGAAATTATTATTCTTGACGAACCAACCGTGGGTCTGGACCCCATTCAGATTAAGGAAATACGCGCATTAATTAAAGAACTGGGTAGTGAACACGGTATCATCCTGTCTACACATATCCTGCCGGAAGTACAGGAATCGTGCAGCCATGTACAAATTATTCATCTAGGCAAACTGATACTCACCGAAACCATCAACGGTCTTAACCGGCTGATGAATACCGAGCGCATTAAATTTGTTACCCGCCAGGCGGTTGATATTCGACAATTGAATCAAATAGAAGGAGTTGAAGAAATAACGCTGACGGCAGAAAACCAGTATTTACTGCAGCATAATGACGGCGATCATTTACTGGAAAAAATAGCTCTGCATATTATCAACTCGGGATGGGGACTGGAAGAAATCACACCCATCAAAAAATCCATGGAAGACATTTTCATTTCCCTGACTCATGACCAGTGCGGAACGTCCGAAGGTACAATTTCACAGCAGGAATCGCCAGGGTCAGGTCGGGAACAGAGGCCAAAGGCAACTCAGGAGCAATTTGTCGGGGATGATTTATGAAAATGATGATTACCATTGCCCAACGAGAGTTGAAAACGTTGTTTCTTTCCCCTCTGGCCTGGTCTATTCTGGCTGTCCTGCAATTCATTCTGGCCTATTTATTCCTGACGCAAGTTGAAACCTTCAACTCATTTCAGGCTCGTCTGGCAGAAATTGACAATGCCCCGGGCTTAACTGATATCGTTGCCACCCCTTTATTTGCAAATGCCGGCATTATCCTGCTATTGGTAACACCTTTACTGACCATGCGTCTGATTTGCGAAGAACGACGCAACAAAACTCTGTCATTGCTGTTATCGGCCCCCATTACCACCAGAGAAATCATACTCGGCAAATATTTTGGCATTCTCGGCTTATTATTCTTAGTTGTCTTGCTGACTTGCTTTATGCCTTTATCTTTACTTACGGGTGGAGAGCTGGATTTTGGAAAACTATTTTGCAATATTCTGGCCTTGTCATTGCTGATCGCTGCATTTGCCGCATTAGGTTTGTACCTGTCCAGTATCGCCAGTCATCCCACTGTTGCCGCTATTGCCAGTTTCGGGCTACTGCTGTTGTTATGGATCCTCGACTGGACTGCCGGATTACCCGGACAAAGCAGCGACATTCTGGAATATTTGTCACTCTTAAAGCACTTTCAAAATTTACAAAGTGGCCTGTTGAACTCAACAGATGTATTGTATTTCTTACTGTTCAGTACAACATTTATTATCCTCAGCATTCGTCGCCTGGAATATGACAGACTACAGAAATGAAGATTAACCGCCATATTCATCAAACTTTGCGACTAAAAAGTTTGCTACAGACCGTTTTGATTTTAATGTTGCTCATCATGGCCGCCTGGCTCAGTCGTCAATATTATAGACAGATTGATTTAAGCGCCAATGCTGGAAATACCCTGTCGGGCGCTTCTGTTAAAGTGCTTAAAAAATTACCTGATCCGGTTATTTTCAAGGTGTTTATCAATGAAGCATCACTAAAACGTCAAATCAGCCAATTGCTGGCTCGTTATCAGTCAATTAAAAAAAATATCACCGTTGAGTTTATCGATCCCAAATCAGCACTTAAACAGGCACAAAAATATAATATCGGGGCAATGGGCGCTGTGGTTGTCGAATACCATAGCCGTCATCAGCAAATCACTTATGTTGATGAGACCAGCCTGAGCAATGCTTTGTTACAGTTAGCGGGCGCTCAGGAACGCTGGGCGACTTTCCTGACGGGTCACGGCGAAAGGTCGCCTGTCGGTAAAGCCAATTTTGATTTGGGTCTATTTGGCAAGGAACTGGAAAAACGTCATATAAAAGCACAACCCCTTAATCTGGCCGAAATAGCCTCCATTCCTGATAATAGCTCATTACTGGTTTTAGCCGGTCCCGCTGTTACCTTGCTACCGGGCGAAATTAAAATCATTTCCCAATATATCCATAACGGTGGCAATTTATTACTTTTGAGCGACCCTGATAATCCCTATTTAATCGACATTGAAAACCAACTCGGCATCCATAAACTCCCCGGTACACTTGTTGACAGCAGTTCCGGTTTATATGGCATTGACAACCCCGGCTTCATTTTGACTCATGATTACAAGCGTCATCCTGTCACCCGGGGATTCAGAAATATTGCCGTATTTCCGTTCACGGCAGCATTACAGAAGGATGATGAAAGCGCTTACCACAACGAAGCTCTACTCAGCAGTAGCGAACGCTCATGGACTGAAAGCGGCGATATTGCCGGGACTATTCGCTTCGATGCTGACAGCGTGGAACACGAAGGCCCTCTGGATTTTGCCTTCGCCTTGACCCGCGAACTTAGTCATGGCAAACAACAACGCATTATTGTTGTAGGTGATGGTGATTTTTTATCCAATGCTTACATAAACAATGTCGGTAATCTGGAACTGGGATTGCGTATGATCAACTGGCTGACTGAAAATGATCAGTTTATCGATATTCCAGCCAAAATTACTTATGGAAAAACACTGTCTTTAAGCACAACCACTATCGCTATAATTGGTCTGGGTTTTTTGCTGGTTTTACCGATTTTATTTTTTATGACCGGTTTTATTATCTGGCGCCAACGAAAAAGACGTTGATATGCCAGAACTACCCGAAGTTGAAACCACCTGTCGAGGCATTAGCCCACATATCCAGGGTAAAAAAATCAGTCAAGTCATTATTCGTCAAAAACAATTACGCTGGCCTGTCGTCGATAACCTATCACAAATTCTTACCGGGCAGTCGGTTCACCAGGTAAAACGCAGAGCTAAATATCTGTTGCTGGAAACCCAGGCTGGCACAATTATCATACATCTGGGCATGTCCGGCAGTTTACGTATCGTCAGCGCACAACAGGCAGTCGGTAAACTTAGCACACCTGAACTGCTGGGTAAACATGATCATGTTGATTTTGTATTTGCTGATGGTACTATTCTGCGTTTGAATGATCCACGAAAATTTGGCGCTGTATTATGGACTACGGCTCCTGTAAATACCCACCCACTGATTGAAAAACTTGGCCCTGAACCATTATCAACTGAT
The DNA here is from genome assembly GCA_964474415.1 of uncultured Methylomarinum sp. GTDB lineage: Bacteria > Pseudomonadota > Gammaproteobacteria > Methylococcales > Methylomonadaceae > Methylomarinum. The sequence goes on from CAYYSO010000024.1 coordinate 14,605, forward strand.
TTTACCGGCGACAGCCTTTATCATCTGGCTAACAATCGAAAAAAGACAGTCAAATCATTTATTATGGATGGTCATATTGTCGTAGGTGTCGGCAATATCTATGCCAGCGAATCATTGTTCATGGCCGGTATCCATCCTTGCCGTCAGGCTGGTCGCATTTCATTAAAACGCTATCAAAAACTGGCTGATTCAATTAAAACCGTATTGCAACAAGCCATTGCTCAAGGCGGTACCACCTTACGGGATTTTGTCAATGAACAGGGAAAACCGGGCTATTTTCAACAATCGCTTTTTGTTTATGGACGCGCCAATCAACCTTGTTTGCAATGCTCATCACCAATCAGGCAGATCAAAATAGCTCAACGCACCAGTTATTTTTGCAGCCAGTGTCAATCATAAACTTAGTCTAATCACCCTACTCTACCGTTCCCAATCAAAAACTGCAGTTACGCAATTGCCTTTACCTTGATAGGTCAAGCGGCTACATAAAGATTCCAGTAAGGGAATCCCTCTACCTGAAAAGCCTTTATTACTTTCCAGATCGGCAGTTGAAGCCAAATAATCAAAACCATCACCACTATCCCTAACTTTTATAGTTAATTGCCCACCTGTTGCAGTCGGTTGGTGAGATATGAATAATCGCAATACACCTTGCTCGATAGTTTGTAATCTTTCAGCTTTAAGATCATAAAATTGCACAAAACCTTCAGGCGATTGTTTGATGCTGGAGTCCAGCTTTAACAATCCGTGGTCAAGAGCATTGGCAAACAACTCGGTCACAATCATAAAAATAGCCTGCTGGTGCTCTTGCAAGCCTTGAATTTCCATTAATGCATTCACCATAACCGGCACTGGATTTAACTTTCTCAATGCATTAATGTCAAATTCCATCATTGTTTTCCAGTTTAGCGCTTCCGTCTGGCCATGGCTCTGCTGCTCTGTTGTATTTTTCCAGGGTACATTATCGACATCGCACAGCAACTCAAGATAAGTTAAACAATTCCGTTGCGTGACATCATTACAATGCTTATCCAAAGCGGCTTGTAAAGCCTCAAATCCAGAATTTTCTAGCTGTTTAATTGCTTCGACAACAGCCTCAAAACCAAATTGACTTCCATCCGGGTTTTCAGCTTCAAAAATGCCATCTGTCAATAAATACAGATAGTCATCATTACAGACTTTATAGGTTTGTGTTTCAAATTTGCAATCAGGCTGAATACCTAATGGCACATTGCATGATGAAATCGTTTCCAGCGTATTGTTCTTTCGATTCACTAGAAAATGTTCCGGTAAACCGCAGGTAATAAGATATAGTGATTTTGAATCAGGATAAAGTGCAACCATTGTTGCTGCCAAAAACATGTTGACGGGCAATAGCTTATACAGTTTGCGATTAATCTCCATCGCAATCTCGATAATATCAAATCCTTTGTCGGTCATGCGGTAAAAAATATCGGCAATTAAATTGGTTACTGATAAAACGCCATGTCCGCTAAAATCGCCCAGCAACACATACAAGTTGTTATCCGGTGTTCGTGAAACAAATAAAAGATCTCCTTTAAATAAGGATTCAGGAGATAGTGACGACTTGACAACTGAGGTTTTAAGAAAACTGGAACTTAATATTTTGTCATATAAATTAGCTGCCACCAACTGCTTATGGGAAATAACCTGTTGATATTCCAAGTTTTTTTTGTCATTTTCAAGCTGTTTCTGACGATTTCTCCTAATATTTAATAAACACCGGACTTTTATTTTTAACATAACTTGATTTAATGGCATTACCAAAAAATCATCACAGAAAAGTTCTATCCTTTGGTTATATCCCTGTTCACTGAAAGATTCAGTCAGTACAATAACAGGGACATAACGCTCACTCAGTTCTGCCTTTATGTTTCTCAGTCTCTTACAATTCCCTTTACTGTCCATATTAAAAAATACCAGCAACAAGTCGATAGATTGCTGTTTGATAAAATCCAGTGATGCCTCTTTTTCATCGACTAATATGCAGGAATATTCTTCAGATTCAAGAATATCGACACACCATGCGCCTTGCCTACATCCCTGTAGGTACTTAGCGTGAGATTGGGTCGATAAGCTGTGCCTACTGGGATACTGACCCCGGAAGCCATCAATAATCAGAATGTTAAACACCTGTTCCAGGAGACTCATTTTCTGCTCAATATTCAGTAATGAAATAATAAACTGCAAATATAAGCCAACTCAAAAACAGTAACATCCAGGCCAGTTTACTTTGTTTATAAACAACTGAATTGGGCAATTCATCCTGTCTGAAATGATTATCCTGCTGCTGTTGTTGTAATCTGACTTTTTTCAGCTTTTTATCCAGTTCCCTGGATTTCTCCTTTTGCCTTTTTTTATATTGCTCAATCCCCTTTTGGATACCTTGAGCGATTAATTTAGTTTGTTCTTTTGTTTGACCGGGCCGCTGCGTTGCTTTAGCAATTTTCAGCGACTCATTCTGAGTCTGGGGTGAAACTTGCCGAAATGATTTTTTACTAACCATGCACAAAGTAAATTTGAGTATCAAAAAAGTTAAAGCGTTAAATCATCCTGATTCAAAGCTCTATAAGGTTCCAGATAAATACTTTCAACAGTGTTGCCCAAAGTAATAATTTTGCCGTTATAACGCTCACGGCCGGTGGAAGAAAATTCGAATGTATATGAACGCCATGCCTGAATTTTTCCTTGTGTATTTCTTTTTGGCCATAATCCAGTTAACGCCACATAATCATCCAATAACTGTAAATCCATTTTCAGGCAATAGCTTTTAACTGCGCTTAGCGCCACTTCTCTTGCAGCCAGACTGTTTGACCAAAATAGACAAACAGCAACAAGTAACACTATCAATAGTAAATCAATCACGGCTCAAAAAGTTGTACATGGCTCGCATAATCTCAAATTAAGCTCATTAAGCCTTACAGATTGGCATTCAACTTGACGTTAATATTGTTAATGTTCTTTGCACATGTTCAGCCAGCTCAATACCCAAATCCGTTAAATAGCCACCATCTGCCTGAGAAATAATCCCTTTTTCAAATAGCCGTTGAGCTGCTTCCGCCGCTTTTGGATTGGCTTGAGCATGAACTTTAATGCCTTCCTGAGTTGTTGCCAAATTAAATAAAGACAACAGATTGATTTCTTCCGTCAATTCATGGGTTAACACCATCACCGTACTCCTGCTTTTAAAACTACAACAATATCAGTTTTCATTGCTTCCTGAAAGTCCCGGTCAACCAACTATAAATCCGTTTAACTATCAAGTCGTGATTATGCTGAAATGAATGATCAGCTCCAGAAATTTTGACCTGCCTGAAATCAACATTCTGCTTGCCGGTTAACTTACGCTTGCGCGCACTTACCACCACCTCGGGCAAATCGTATTCTGCATAAATATCCAGCAAGGGACGTTGAATTTTGTTTATAAACGGGATGATCTGCACCTGTTTATGCTGCGTTTCCGGTACGGCCAGACTAATAGCGACAATACCGTTTAAAGCAACACTATTTTCACTGGCAGCATAGACCCCCATCATGGCGCCCAATCCATAACCAATCAGAATAATATTTTTGACTTCAGCCTGTTGTAAATAGCTGACAGCAGCATCAATACGAGCGTTAGCCTCTTTGAACAAAGCAAAATATTCACTTTCATCCACTCCTGCTTCCCTAACCGGCATTTGCACAGATAAAGTCGCCCAGTTGTGTTGCGGTAAAACAGTTCTTAGATCATGAACCAAATATTGTTGATCTGGATAACCCGATCTATCATGCAATATAATCACTGTTCCCAGATTATTTTTTTGCATTGTCTCCGTATAAATCGTTAGAAACTTACGTCCCTGTGCTTTTAGCCAAACCACCTCTCCTATTTTTAAGGTATTTTTTATAATATCGGCATATTCCTGCTCACGTTTACTGTTACTGGCATAAATAACAGAAGTAAATAGCAAGAAAATGCATAAAAACGTGAGTTTTTTCATATTAAAAATATGACTTGTACTTCATTATTCCCGTTCCAAATGATGTGTCGCCCATTCACGAGCGAGCGACACATTCTATAAACCACAGAGATGTGGTGAAGCAGATATTGCAGGAGTAAATATCTGTTTATTTCATAGTGAAATAAGCTGCAACAGCTGCACTAACAAGTCCCAACACGGCAGCTACTATCCACAACCATTTTTTACTGACTGGTTGTTCTTTAGCCATAAAATCCACACCGTCAATGCGTGCATTAACTGCCTTGGATTTACCTTCCGCATCTTCTTTAATTTGATAAAAAATGGTATCGCCTCTATAAGGTCTTCTCGCCATTCCTTCCAATGCAGAAATATGAATAAAAACATCCTGACTACCGTCTTCGGGTTTGATAAAGCCAAACCCTCTATCATCCTTCCAGGTTTTTAAAAAACCTTTATTCTCTATCTTTGCCATAATTTTATCTACCTCTTAATTATTGCTTCTATAACATCCCTGCTTAGGAACAGAAATAACTCACGCTCCTAACTTCCATCTCCTTTAACTCACACTTCGGATCTTGATGGCAGACCCATTCAGTTACTGATCAAATGCTCTTAGCGATAATTCTCATTCTGTCTATTCTTTCGTTACACTGCCATAATACCAGACTGCATAGAGCCGTACACTTGAAAGGAACTGGCTTGCAAAGTGTTTAAACAAATTGTTATGCATTTTTTTCATACGATCTGATCGGAACCTTGACTCATATTGATTTTTTTCAGGATTAAGCAGCAACCATTCTGTGATTTCTTCAACATAAACATTGCCCCAACACGACATGACCGGGAAATATGGAATTACCATATTGTCCTACAACATCATTCCCCAGATTTTTGGAACTTTGTTTTTAGATTTGAAAAAAGGTTAAATTATGACAGGGTCGTAAGCGCTACAGACCCAATTGTTGGAAAAACAAAATCTGACGTATTACTCAAAAAATATGCTGCCAAACGACAACAAGAACAATAGTGGGAAAAACCTGTATTTTACCAGATAAAAATGTGCATTGTCTTAGCCCAGTAAAAACAGTAAAAACAGTAAAAAATACAAATATCGCAGGGGCTCAGGTATTGAACCCCTGACTGATTAATCAAACTTTTTTATCAATAATAACTTTATCGTCAATAACCAGTTTAGACACACCACCTAGCGAAATATGCAATGTACAGGATGCGGTTTTAAAATTATCCCCTTCTCCACCTATCCATTCCAGAGTGACATAAGTTGCTTTATCTGTATCGGTTTTAGATGGAAAATAAACCTGAGTACCAGTTTCTTTTTTAACTAAAGCGGGGCATTTCTGATTTGCCATGCCTTGCATAGAAGCCACCGCTCTAATCATGGCCGCAGCTTCTTTTTGTTGTGTTGTTTGTTCTTTATTTCCTCCCACCAGTAAAAAACCAGCCACAAAAACACCGACTACGGCTGCAATCATTTGTTGTGTTTTATTCATATCTTTTCCTCATTTATTATTTGTTTCAATCCAGTAATTTTGAATAAGGTTATTTTCTTACAACAACCGCCATGTCCTTTTCCACGAATTTTACGCAAATCATGCATCCTCAACAACGAAAGCTAATAAACTGTCATATCCATATCAGCGTAAATACGCTGAAGTTACTAGCTTTCTATCCTGTTTAAGTTGAGGATATCCTGAATTCATTTTTTCCAGTGCTAACATGCCGATTCTATAAGTACAGCTTAACGACATTCAATCCTTTTTATTCACAAATCTAATTATATCATCAACTAACAACTTTACTTTGTAACTTGTCAACAATTGAGGACAAGTCGTGTCTGTGACAGGCATTGGTTTTTATTTCCCCGTATAACTGATAGCTTATAATATAATTCTAAAGCAAAAAAAATCAGGAAAGTCGTTTATATAACTCCTAAAAAACCAGGTTTAGAAATTTCCAGATTTTTACATACAATAACTTCTTCTATATTTAAATATAGATACTATAATGATATTCGTAGTTTCATTTTTAATGACTTAGGAACGCGCACGAATAAGTTCGATAACTGGCGCAGGGTTTTTGTTTGTCTTCAAGGTGTAACAATAGGCGCATAGCAAGCTACGAAACTGTTGCCACAACACCGAAGACGGACAAAAAGACAAGTCAGTTGTCGAAGTTATTCGTGCACGTTCCTTAAGTTCTCAACTGTCCCCTTAGTTTATGGATCGCCAAATTCCTAAGGAACACTCTACATGTCTTTTTTGTGCTAAATCCAAAGGCAAAACCTTGATATTCTCACAAACCAAACTAATGAGACTATCAAAGAGTTAAAAAAATGGTAATCCCAAAAGAGATGCAAAGATGATACGTTTAAATATTTGGCTGAGAGAAACCATGACATGATTAGCCTATGAACCGGTTCATGATGCTTCTTTTTCACCTTTGGCTGTTTGCTTCTCGTGTGGACAATACACAACAAGACAGAGATATTGCTGTAAAGACGCCTTTCATAAAGCTGGTAATACTAAATATCTTTCTGGGCAGTATTTTATCCCCCACAGCGCTGGCACAACCACAACCTTCACATTTGCTGTGTTTTTACAGTCCGGAAACAAATATCAATCATTATGCTTCTTTAAAAACAGAATTTGATACTTATCTTTCTGTCTTTGGGAACTATCATTTTCAACCTTTTGCAGATCGAACTGCCTTTGAACGCTTTATTTCGAAGGAAAAGAGCGCTGTATTTATGATGTCCAGCGCACATTATAAACGCATACTAAAGTCATTCCCCATCCATGCTGTATTGATAGGAATCTCATCGGGAAAGGCAAC
>CAYYSO010000025.1:0-21313 GCA_964474415.1 uncultured Methylomarinum sp.
ATAGGTGAAATTTACAATAGGGTAATTTTTTTGGCAAGGGCTGTGAACGGTTACGCACGCATAACGCTTTGCCCTGCCTACAAAGACGTCAATACTTGATTGTCATACTGTACTGCGCGCGGCCACAGTTGCGGTTTTCTATCGACTATAAAATTCGCACCCGTCACCATGCAGAGTATACTAGATCCTAGAGCAATGCAGTTTTCATTACTGAATAATAATTACTCCGGATGCCACAACGCCCACCTTATTTATCCATTGCATTAATCTCCGCTGCATCCCTGGCGTATGAAATCTTATTAATGCGCCTTTTTTCAATCATTCAATGGCATCACTTTGGTTATATGATCATTAGCCTGGCTTTGCTGGGTTATGGTATCAGCGGCACGGTTGTTTCCATTGCCAGGGAGAAATTATTAAGTAGATACCAACAGGTTTATATCTCCTGTCTGTTAATATTTAGCCTATCTGCAATCATTTGCTTTTTGACAGCACAAGCCATCCCTTTCAATGCCGAAGAGATTTTCTGGGATAGCAGACAAGCTTTATATCTTCTCTGCCTGTTTCTGTTGCTAACTATTCCTTTTTTCTTTGCCGCCACTGCCATTTGCCTAACCTTTATTCGTTTTAATGGGCAGGTTTCGCGTACTTATGCAATGGATCTTATAGGTGCAGGAATGGGTAGCCTTGGTATTGTGATACTACTTTTTCTGGTTTTCCCGCAAACAGCATTAATCTTGCTCGGCTCAACTGGCTTAATAGCCGTTATTTTTGCAAGTTGGGAATTACGGGTTCCTCAGCGTTTATGGGTAAGCTTTGCAACAATTCTGATCATCGCCGTGGTATTAATCACCGGACATTCCTTTAATTTGAATATTTCACCTTACAAAAGTTTGCAACAGACCTTGTTAGTTAACGGAACACAAATTATCGACCAACGTTCCAGTCCTTTAGGGTTACTCAGTGTCGTTGAAAGCAAAAACATCCCACTCCGTCATGCCCCTGGATTAAGTTTACTTGCAACTCAGGAACCATTGCCGCAACTTGGCGTATTCACCGATGGCGGGAACATGACCGTCATTACCCAGAGAGCGGATAACCCTGAGCAACTCTCCTATTTGGATTACATGACTTCTGCGCTACCTTATCACCTGGAAAAAATGCAACAGGTTTTAATTCTGGGCGCCGGTGGCGGCGCGGATATCCTCCAGGCTGATTTTCATCATGCCGCAAAAATTGATGCTGTTGAACTTAATTCCCAACTCATTGACTTGGTTAAATATCAATATAATGAATTTGCCGGTAAGCTATATCAGCAGAAAAACATTACATTGCATAACCGCGAGGCGCGAGGTTTTCTGATTGGCAGTAAACAACATTATGATTTGATAGCGTTGGCTTTAATAGATGATTTTAATGCTTCGAGTTCCGGTTTATATGCCTTAAATGAGAGTTATCTCTACACTACCGAGGCATTACAACTCTATCTTAATCACCTTGAGCCTGATGGTTACCTGGCTATCACCCGCTGGATAAAAATGCCGCCCCGCGATACCCTAAAGTTGTTTGTCACCGCCATTGATGCGTTAAAACAATCAGGTTATGCGTCTCCTGACCAGCAGTTAGCCTTAATCCGTAGCTGGCAAACCAGCACATTACTGATTAAAAATGGAGAATTTAGCAATCAGGAGCTCAATGCAATTCAAACCTTCTGTGCAAACCGTTCTTTTGATCTCGCCTATACTCCAGACATTAGCGAAACTCAGATTAATCGTTACAACATCTTAACCAGCCCCATTTTCTATCAAGGAACTCTTGCTTTATTAAGTGAGAAACGTCCAGACTTTCTGGATCAGTACAAATTTAACCTTAATCCTGCAACCGATGATAAACCCTATTTCCATCATTTTTTCAAATGGTCAACATTACCAGAAATCATTCATTTGCGAGATAAAGGTGGGATGCCATTGCTGGAATGGGGTTATTTGATTTTTATTGCCACCTTGCTGATTGCAATAATAATGAGTGTGATCTTAATTCTTTTGCCCTTACGGTTTTATTCCTACAGGGAAGTAGGTAAGGAGCGTGAGCTAGGAGCGGTAAACTTTCGTATTGCTGTAGATGAGTCGACGAAAAAGATTAAACGGTTTTATGTCATATATTATTTTTTTACCATTGGTCTGGCTTTTTTATTTGTTGAAATTGCCTTTATACAAAAATTCACTCTGTTTTTACACCATCCCATTTATGCTATTTCGGTCACTCTGGCGGCATTTTTGGTATTTGCAGGTCTTGGCAGCAATTGCTCTGCCCGGTTTTCAAAACGCCGCGCACGTCGACGTGCAATATCATTCGCTGTGTGTGGCATTGTCCTGTTTTGCGTACTATTTCTATTCACTTCGGCAACACTGTTTGCAATATTGGCAACCACGCCACTGGCCATTAAAGTTTTATTTAGCATACTGCTTATTGCGCCGCTGGCCTTTTTGATGGGTATGCCTTTCCCCTTAGCCCTGTCCAGTCTGGCCAATCATGCCGAGCAATTTATACCCTGGGCCTGGGGAATCAACGGCTGCGCATCCGTTATCAGTACCGTTCTGGCCACCTTGCTGGCAATTCATTTTGGCTTTGCAGCCGTTATTCTTCTGGCATTACTGTTATACAGCAGCATAGTTTTCATGTTTCCGGAACCGCAATAGCATTTGCAATATCTAGCTATTCTAATGTTTAATTACCCGACACCTCTGTACACGACAAAACCTCAGAGAAAGAGGTAAGCTATCATATAAAATATCATCATATTTTTTATTATGTACAGAGACTAGACACAAACATTGATTTGAACAAAACTTATGAAAGCGCCTATCGTTATAATTGGTATCGGAGAATTAGGCAGTGAATTTGCGCGCGGATTTTTACGCTGCGGTTATCCGGTTTACCCTGTTACCCGGCAAATGGACATAGCTGATGCCTGCCAACAAATTCCTACCCCTACCCTGGTTTTAATAACAGTACAGGAAAATAAGCTGCATACAGTTTTAGAACAACTGCCTGATGCCTGGCGGGATAAAGTTGGATTACTACAAAATGAACTGTTACCCCGCGACTGGCAACGCCACAATTTGATAAATCCAACGGTTGCCGTAGTCTGGTTTGAGAAAAAACCGGATATAGCGCTGACCAATATCCTTTATACACCGGTCTACGGTCCCCATGCCGTACTGATGTCGCAGGCATTAGAGGCAATAAAAGTTCCAATACGACTACTGGAAGATGAAGATACATTGTTGTATGAACTGTTACGCAAATCCTTGTATATTCTGACAGTTAATATCTGTGGGCTATCCTGCAATTGTACTGTTGGAAATTTATGGCATCAGCATCAGGCGCTGGCCAGAAATGTAGCGAACGAGGTCATCAGTATTCTGGAATGGTTAACAGCTACAAAAATATCCACAAACAGACTGATTAGCGGCATGGTAGAAGGAATTGAAGATTGCCCGAACAGAAACTGTTTAGGCCGCAGCGCCCCGGCCCGATTGCAGCGCATATTGGCTTACGCCCAGGAAGCCGGTATCGAAACACCAAAACTCAAGGAAATAAACAAACTAATTAAAACTAATCAATAACATTGATGACACCCACCATCCCTTTTTCCCGGTGGCTTTGAAAAAACAGTAATTGCTGATCGCAATAAAAATCAAATTTTCCGGTTTTGGTGGGTGTAAATCTGATTATTTTAGGCTCGTTACTCAATGAGAGATTAAATTTCATGCCTGCCTGTTCTGCGTCCATGACAATATTATGCGGAGTAAAACCTGACTCTTTGCTGGCCGTCAGTTCAACGGGTACATTAACCTTTATTGATACCTGTTTAGGTTTAAAATTATAACTACCGGCCAGAATTGTCACTTTTTGTATCATCAGTTTTTTCTGATTATCCTGCTCAGCCATACTGACAGAAGCAAACAAGAAATTTACGCATACCTGAATCATTAACAACTCTTTATTTAAATGCATGCCAGACTCTCTTAATTAGCTGCAGAGATATCGACGAACAAAATTACCTTGAAGTTCCCGACTGTCAGATTTTTATCAGCAATTTATCCAGTCCACCTCCATACCTGGACATTAGCCGTAATTGTCGTTACTGTAATCATGAGTAATTATCATACTTTACCACTATCAATTATCCTAGAAGAATCAGCTGGACTCCACTCGCAGCACTTTGTCTAACCAATTTACATTTTATTGATCGTATTTGTAACTCTTTTCAAATCTTCTTCGGTATCAACACCTGCTTCCGGTGTTTTTTCGACTATTTGTACGAGAATCTTTTCGCCGTACCACAAAACCCGTAACTGTTCTAATGACTCAATTGCTTCCAGGGGGGATGGCTGCCAATTACAATAGCGCTGCAAAAATTTAACCGTATAGGCGTACATCCCGATATGTCTTAGATAGGGCTGTTGTTGATTATCAGTATTGACATGAGTGGGGAAAGAAGCTCGGTCCCAGGGTATGGCAGCACGACTGAAATAAAGAGCATAACCTGATATATCCAGAACCACCTTAACGGCATTGGGGTTAAAAATTTCATCATGGTCATGAATTTCAGCTGCCAATGTTGCCATCCCGGCCTTATTTTGTCCTGCTAATGCGCTAGCGACATCGTTTATATAGCTTGGCGGAATTAAAGGTTCATCACCTTGCAAATTAACAATGATATCATCATCCTTCCAGTTCAGAGTGTCTGCAACCTCTGCTATGCGTTCTGTACCGGATTGATGTTCAGGATTGGTCATCACTCCTTGCAGTCCCAATTGTTTTACTGCAGTTAAAATACGCTGATCATCGGTTGCCACCACCACTTGTTCTGCATTAGCTTCCAATGCCCGCCGGCAAACATGTGCAATCATCGGTTTACCGGCAATATCCAGTAGTGGTTTGCCTGGCAGACGGGTTGAACCGTGACGGGCTGGAATAACGACTTTAAAAGCGCTAGTCATTGCCTATAGGGATGTAGGTATTTGGTGTGAGCCGGAGTTGTTTTTTAGCGCTTCGACTTCTTCATTGTTTAATTCGCGCGCTTCATCTTCCAGCATGACGGGAATTTCATCACGTATTGGAAATGCCAAACGATCAGCTTTACAGATTAATTCCTGATTTTTCTTATCATATACCAAAGAACTTTTACATAAAGGACAAGCCAGTATATCGAGTAGTTTTTTATCCATGAGTTTTAGCTTTTAATAAATTAAATAATTGTTGAGAGAATTGTGGTTGCGGCTCCGCTTTTATCGGCACGTACCAATGTTTATCCTGCGCAAAGCCGGTACATTTGACAGCATCTTTTTCCGTCATCAACACCGGATTTTCGTCTTTAAAACTGATATCTGCTAATGAAAATACATGATGGTCCGGAAACGCATATTGTTTAAACCGAATGTTTTTATTAGTCAAAAATTTAAAAAACCGGTCTGGATTTCCAATTCCAGCCAAAGCATGACAAGGCTGTCCGCTGAATTCGCTTAATGCCCGGGTTTGCCCTGTTTTCAGATTAACAGCTTGGTCCCCCGTAAATTCCATTGAATATTCATTTTCTTCTTTGATCTCGCCATTAACGATAATCAGATCGACTTCCTTTAAACGTTCAGGAGATTCCCGCAAAGGCCCTGCAGGCAAACAATAACCGTTACCGAAACGACGTTGACCGTCAATTACGATAATCTCAATATCCCGTTGCAAAGCATAATGTTGCAAACCGTCATCGGAGATAATAATATTACAATCACTATGTTTTAACAGATACTGTGCCGCTTCAACCCGATTTTTACAAATCGCTATCGACGCTTTGCACCGTCTGGCAATCAATACCGGCTCATCACCAACATCCGCCGGATTACTGTCGGCATTCACAAGTCGCGGCTGTTCATGATCCTGTCCACCATATCCGCGACTGATGATTCCAGGTTTAAAACCGGATTGTTTAAGATAATGGGCTAACCAGATCACTAACGGCGTTTTACCGGTACCGCCCACAGTAATGTTACCGACGATAATCACAGGAACCGGCAATTTAGTGCTCTTATAAAATCCTTTTCGATATAAAAAACGCCGTACACGAATAATATCCAGATAAATCATGGACAAAGGCATAATCCAGGTGGAAATATACATTTCTTTGTACCATGCATCCTGAAACCATTTCGTCAGTGTTTTTTTCATTGAGTTACCGGTGCGTTTTTAGTAGCAAATGTGATGTGTTTAAACCCTAACTGACTGGCAATATCCAAAGCGCTGATGACAGCCTGATGCGGAGTTTTGCCATCGGCACTGATTACAAAAGGCATCTGCCTGGAATTACCGGCTGCTTGCCTTAATGCACGTTTTAGCGTTGATAATTTCTGATTGATCAATTGATGAAACTGCCCTTTTTCATCAGAAATAAAATAAATACCTTCAGCATCAATCATTAAAGTGATTATTTTTTGTTTATCTTCTGACTCAATGCCTCGGGCTTCCGGTAAATTGATTTTTAACTCAGTCTGACGATTGAATGTGGTTGTTACCATAAAAAAAATCAGTAACAGAAATACGACATCAATCATCGGGGTAATAGAAATCTCCAACGGCTGTTTTTTTCTGCGGTGGAAATTCATTATTCCTCCTCTCTATCGCCATGCATCATATCAATTAACCGCAATGATTCTTCTTCCATATTGACAACATATTCATCAACTAATCGTTCAAAATAACGGTGAAAAATAAGACTGGGGATGGCGATGGTCAAACCGGCCGCTGTTGTAATCAATGCTTCAGAAATACCACCGGCCAAAATACCCGGATCACCTACTCCATGAATCATGATGGCGGAAAATACTTTAATCATCCCTATGACTGTCCCGAGCAAGCCCAGTAAAGGGGTAATGGAGGCAATAGTACCCAATGAATTCAGATATCGCTCTAACTCATGTACCACCTGATGACCTGCTTCTTCTATACTAATTTTCATCATTTCGCGACCGTGTTCACTATTAGCCAAACCCGCCGCCAAAACGGTTCCCAATGGGGAACTGACTTTGATGCGTCTCAAGGTAACATCATCCAGTTTATTATCTCGATATAATTTCCAAATGTGTGGCACTAATTCTGTCGGTAAAATCTTTTTGCGTTGCAAAGACCAGAATCGTTCACCAATTATTCCCATAGCTCCTATGGAACACAGAATAATCGGTAACATCATCCAGCCGCCATTTTTAATCAGTTCAAACACGTTTTTTCCTAAGTATTATTTAATTCACTATTGATCATTAACATTCTAACTCAATAGTGGCCGTTTTTCCCGCCCCACCCAGATGAAAGCAATCAGGAATGCAATGCAACATGCCCCGGCCGCAATAGAATAAACAAAAGTTGCGCCAAATGTGTCCCAAAAATAGCCACTGTATAAACTTCCCAACATACCCCCCAAACCGAAACTCATACTGCTATATAAGGCTTGCCCCTTGCCCTGATGACGGGTTCCAAAATACTGATGAACCAAATGAATTGCCGCCACATGCGATGAACCAAAAGTGGCCGCATGCAATAACTGGGCAATAATCATTAACGTCATCGAATCAGCACAATGAGCAATCATTAACCAACGGATAATACTCAGAAAAATACTAATCAATAAAATAATCCGCAAAGAAATCCTGTTCAGTAGTTTTTTCATGGTAATAAACAACATGATTTCCGCACAAACTCCCAATGCCCACAGCATCCCTATCTGAGTCGCAGAGTATCCATTGTTATTCAAATAAATTGAATAAAATACATAATATGGCCCATGTGCCAACTGCAACAGCATATAGACAGCAATAAATGCCAATACTTCGGGACTCAGCAGAATACGCCATATCCCCACACTATCATGTGATGAAAAATTAGCTTGCGCTTCTGGAGTCAGTAATGAAAGCAGCCAGATTAGACTTAGCAATATAGTGATAATGTAAGGAAGATGTGAGATATCAAAATATTCCAATAACCGGCCTATTCCAAGAACAGTAACGATAAATCCGACCGAACCCCAAAGACGTATTTGACTGTAACGATGCGGTTCTTGTTTTAAATGAAATAAGGTAACCGCTTCAAATTGCGGTAATGCCGCATTCCAGAAAAAACTGAAACTGACCGTTATGATTGCAAACCATTGATAGCCATTGAAAAATAAAAACCCGGCAAAAAACAAAGCGGCAAAAAATGAAGCCAAACGAATAACCCGCAGACTTTTTCCGGTATGATCAGCAACCCAGCCCCATAGATTGGGGGCAATAATTTTTGTTGCCACCATTAAGGCGGACAACTCGCCAATTTCCAAAGCGGAAAAACCACTGTTTTCCAGATAAAGGCTCCAAAATGGCAGGAACCCGCCTAGTGTGGCAAAATAAAAGAAATAAAAACCGGATAAACGCCAGTATGGCAATCTCATGAAACTGTTATCAGCTAAAGAAAGGAACACTTTTAATGCCACATTTTGCAGGCATCTGGAAAATACACGAAATAAAGACTACTAATTTAAAACTGGACAGGTTTTCACCATGAAGATAATTTGAACCTTCATATCTTTCTTTCATGATGAAAAACAACCACCTCCCAAATTTATATTCTCTCAAATGTCCAGCCAGGAAAGATAGGAAACATGCACGAAATAACTTAGACAAACTATTTTGTAGGTGCGGATTTATCCGCACTGTGTGAATGAATTCGCACCTACATCCCTGTATATGTCTTATCTTAATACCGGCAGACCTGAATCAACGCCGATATTCTGAGCCCGATGTCTTAACAAATGATCCATGATGGTAATTGCCATCATCGCTTCGGCTATCGGTGTGGCTCTGATACCCACACAAGGGTCGTGGCGACCTTTGGTTTCAACCTCAATGGCTTGCCCTTTGGTATTGATGCTTTTACCTGTAATCCGCAAGCTGGACGTTGGCTTTAAGGCAATACGGGCAATAATATCCTGCCCGGTCGATATACCGCCTAAAACCCCGCCGGCATGATTACTTAAAAAACCTTCCGGAGTGATTTCATCGCGAAAAACGGTACCTTTACTGTTGACACAGTCAAAACCATCCCCGATCTCCACACCTTTGACCGCATTAATACTCATTAACGAATGCGCCAACTCAGCATCGATTCTATCGAATATAGGCTCACCCAACCCTGGCGGCACATTACTGGCAACCACATCAATCTTGGCGCCAATGGAATCACCCTGCTTTCGCAAAGCATCCATATAAGTTTCAAGTTCAGCAATTTTATCAATATCAGGACAGAAAAAAGGATTGCTGCCAATAACATCCCAATCCAGCTTGTCAATTTTAATAGGTCCCAGTTGCGATAAATATCCCCGCACTTCCACATTAAACAGTTGTTTAAGATATTTTTTCGCAATCGCACCGGCCGCCACTCGCATTGCCGTTTCTCTGGCAGATGAGCGGCCGCCGCCGCGATAGTCACGAAATCCGTATTTGTGCTGATAGGTATAATCGGCATGTCCGGGACGAAATGTTTCGGCAATATTGGAATAATCCCTGGAACGCTGATCAGTATTTTCAATCAACAAGCCAATAGGCGTCCCCGTTGTTTTACCTTCAAATACACCGGATAAAATTTTAACCTGATCAGCTTCGCGCCGCTGTGTAGTATGCCGGGATGTGCCGGGCTTCCTCCTGTCCAGATCAATCTGGATATCCTGTTCTGATAATTCCATTCCCGGTGGACAACCATCAACAATACATCCCAGTGCAAGGCCATGACTTTCACCAAATGTTGTCACCGTAAATAATTTTCCTATTGTGTTTCCCGACATAGTTATAAAGCGCTTAAAAATAAAGAGTGATATTGTCTGATTTGCCCGGTAGTTAACAGAAAAACGCCATCGCCGCCACGTTCAAATTCCAACCAGTAAAAAGGGACTTCGGGAAATGTCTGTTGCAATGTTTCCGAACTAGAACCCACCTCAACAATCAAAATACCCTGCTCAGCCAGATAGGCTTCAGCTTCAACCAAAATACGTAACACCAGATCAAGGCCAGTTTGTCCGCCTTTAAAACCTATTTCCGGTTCAGCATGAAATTCAGCCGGCAAGCCATTCCATTCATCAATGCTAACATATGGCGGATTGCTGACAATGATGTCGTAAGGTTTCTCAGGCAAAGTCTTGAATAAATCCGATTGATACAATGTTACCTGTTCTTCCAGTTGATGTTTTTCAATATTGATTCTGGCGACCTCACAGGCATCAGTGGAAAATTCAACGGCATCAATATGTGCCTCAGGAAAAGCGTAAGCACAGGCAATAGCAATACAGGCACTACCGGTACATAGATCGAGAACATTATAAACCTGTGTTTCATTCACCCAAGGTTCAAAACGTTCTTCTATCAATTCAGCAATCGGTGAACGCGGCACCAGCACCCGTTCATCCACATAAAACGGCAAACCGGCAAAAACAGCTTCATGCGTTATATAAGCGGACGGTTTACGTTCATTTATTCTCTTGTTAATTAAATCAACAACTTCTTCTCTTTCCTGTTCGCTCAGGATCGCATCAAAATAGGTTTCTGCCAGATTATAGGGTTGATGAATAGTATGTAATACTATGGCCACAGCTTCATCCAGGGCAGTGGCAGTACCATGTCCCAGAAAAACCTGATGAGCAGTAAACTGACTGGCGCCCCAGCGGATATAGTCCCGAATACTGGCAAGTGTTGTGGTAACATTTGCTGATGTTGAATTCATGTTTTTGGTGATTTAGTAATAAGGAATGTTCATGAAAAAATGTTAACTCAAAATCAAATTTTAAACTAAACTGTACTATCTTGCCTGAATAAAGCATAGTTATAATTATCCGGCAACCCATCAGCAGCTATTCTTATTGTGAGTACCAGGAAAAAACACACAATTTAGGCAATTGCCGGTAAATTCTTTGACAGAAATCGTTAACACGGTCGTGAGCTAAACAGTTACCAAATTTTATGTCCGACGCTGTAACCCCCGAAAAAGCCGCAATTCTTGCCAGAAATCGCTTATATCTGGACTGCTACAAATACATGCAATCAGATAAATTGGCCTTACCGACCATTCCTGATGTGTCATTCAAAATTCGTCGCGCTATTAACGATGAAAAAGCCAACAATAGTAAAATAGCCAAAGTCGTACAAATCGATCCCAGTATTACCGCGCGACTGATCAAAATCTCCAATAGTCCGCTCTATCGCGGTCGCCGTAAAATCGAAAGTTGTCCAGAGGCATTAACCCGTTTGGGATTGAAGGCTTCTCAGGATATTATTACCGCATTTGCCTTAAAAGCGGTATTTACTGCTAAATCTTATATTATTCGCCGCAAGATGCAGGAATTATGGTCGCACAGCAGTTATGTTGCCGCTATCAGTGCTGTATTTGCCCATAAAACTCCAGGGTTTGATCCCGACCGGGCGATGTTAGCGGGTTTAATTCATGACATAGGCATTGTTCCCATTTTAGCTTACGCCGATAAAAGCCCGGAAATTTTAGCTAGCCCTAAAGACCTGGCGGAAACCATAAAAGAACTGAAAAATGAAATCGGCATACAAATTATCCGCAAATGGGATTTTCCAAATGATTTTGAAGATGTTATCCGGCATTCGGAAAACTGGTATCGGGACAGTGGTAAAAAAGCTGATTACACCGATATTGTCATGGTGTCTCAATTGCACAGTTATATCGGTAAAATCGACATCAAGAAAATGCCGAAAATGGATGAATTACCGGCTTATAAAAAACTGGCGGCAGGACAACTTGACGCCGATCAAAGTATAAACATTCTTGACCAGGCCAAGGACGAAATTGAACATATCCGGCAAATGCTCAATTAAGTCATGGATATTAACCTACCCTTACCGGCTGCATCCCTGGCTATTACTCAACGCAATAATACCTCTTTATCCTTGCAGATGAATCAACAACTGGATGTAAAAGTCATCCAGGCAAACCTGGATCAGAATACCCTTACATTACAACTTGCCAATAAATTTATCCAGGTACAGTCTAGTCAAGCTGTAAATGTTAAAAAAGGTCAAACCCTGAATATTCAGGTCATTAAATTACAACCGTTTTTAGAATTCACAATTATTAACCTGCCTAAACAATCAGAATCGACAAAAACCAATCCTGAAACAACACCCCCCAAAACCGGCAACATTATCCTCAAACAGGTTTTATCCCAGTCAGAACCCTCCATTAGAACACAGACTTTGATTTCTTTAAATCAATTGGTTAGCGGTCAACGCATAACACTTTACCCTTTGGAAGTGACCGAAAAAAGTCTGACAGGCTTACTTGTTTCACCCCGTCAGTCAAATGATTTAAAAACAGAAGAAAAGCAAGTCATTACCTTGAACACCAAACAAATATCCACTCCACCAAACGCCAGAACTGGTGACAGCAATAATCTGTCGGCGCTAAAAATACGGCAGTTTGTGACTCTGGAAGTCATAAACCCCGGCAATCAACCGCAATTCAAAATTGTAGACAATAATCCAACAACGATTATTGAACAGAAAATTACAGAAACCTTTAAACGTTTGTTACCGATTCAGGAATCACCCGCTGTATTAGTTTCTCAACTGTTAACAGCTATTCCTGAGCTAAAAAAAAACAAAACCGTGCCGGAAGCCCTGAAAAGACTGGCACAGGAAATACTGCAAAATCTACCTAAAAAATCACAATTAACCAATGCTGTAACGCTGAAACAACAAATTCTGAATTCCGGCCATTTTTTAGAAGCTAAATTAGCGCAGTTAACCAAGCCCTCAGAAATCAACTTACAGGATGATTTTAAACTTAAGCTGTTAAAACTAATCGATTATTTAAAACAACAACCCGATCCTAAAGTAGAACAAAAATCACAACCTAATGAACTGAATGTAATCAAGGAACTGCTGCAAAAATCCAATCACTCTTTAGCAAGAATCATCCTTGATCAACTCAATTCGCTTCCTAAAGAAGAAGGTACTAAACAAATCTGGTCCCTTGAATTACCGTATTTAAATAACGATCGTACAGAAAAAGTAAGCATTGAAATTGAACAGGATCAGGAATCAGATAAACTGGAGAAAAAAAATAACTGGTCAGTCAGTTTGAGTATCTCCCCGCCAAACCTGGGAACCATTCACTGCAAACTCAACTGCTATGATCATGTGGTCAACACCCGCTTCTGGAGTGAACATTCGGGTACTGTTGTAAAAATCCATAACCACCTAGATTATCTTAAACAACAACTGGAAAATAATGATATCAATCCGGGCTTGATCGATGTACAACAGGGGAAACCGGAACAAAGAAGCCAGCAGCAACCACTTGTACAAAATCTATTACATGAAAAAGTCTGAGTGATTTAGCCCGATAGGTTGCAGTTCCTGACGTCACTGCAACCTATCGGGCTATACTTTGTAATTGCACAAGTTATTTCGATTCTGTTCCTAATTACTTTTGAAAGGAAAATATTATGTCAACTCTCATTCCGCCCACAAATGGCAGTTCAATTACAATGGAAAACGGCTCCTTGCAAGTGCCCAACAAACCGATTATTCCGTTTATTGAGGGTGACGGGACTGGGCCTGATATCTGGCGGGCTACTGTACGAGTCCTGGATGCAGCCGTTAAAGCCGCTTACGGTGAAAAAAAACAGATTCAATGGCTGGAAATTTATGCCGGCGAGAAAGCTAATAAAATGTTTAACACCTGGTTGCCTGATGACACGATAGCAGCCTGTCGACAATATAAAGTATCTATCAAGGGACCGTTGACCACTCCTATCGGCGGAGGCATCCGTTCTTTGAATGTTGCCTTGAGGCAAATGCTGGATTTGTATGTTTGTTTACGTCCAGTGCGCTGGTTCCAAGGCGTACCATCTCCTGTCAAAAACCCTGCTGCAGTTGATATGATTATTTTTCGGGAAAATACTGAAGACATTTATGCCGGCATAGAATTTGAACAAGGAACAGAAGATAATGCGCGATTTTTACAATTAATACAGGAACATTTTCCGGAACATTTTAGTAAAATCCGTTTTCCGGAAACTTCCGGTATTGGTATAAAACCGGTTTCTCAGGAAGGCACGGAGCGGTTGATGCGTTCAGCCATAGAATATGCCATTGCCAATAACCGGAAAAGTGTCACCATTGTACATAAAGGGAATATTATGAAATACACAGAAGGAGCCTTTCGACACTGGGCTTATGCTCTCGCTGAACGGGAGTTTTCTGATCTGACTTATACCTGGACTCAATGGGCAAAAACCCAGGCTGAATCCGGCGAACAGGCCGCTAATGACGAACAGCAGGAAGCTCTGGAAAACGGCCGCATTTTAATCAAAGATACAATCGCTGACATTACCCTGCAACAGGTTTTAACCCGTCCAAAGGATTTTGACGTGATTGCCACCATGAATTTGAATGGTGACTATTTATCGGATGCTCTGGCGGCTCAGGTTGGTGGTATTGGTATTGCACCGGGAGGCAATATTAATTATCAAACCGGCACTGCCATATTTGAAGCTACACATGGTACCGCTCCTAAATACGCCAACCTGGACAAAGTGAATCCTGGCTCGTTAATCCTTTCCGGTGAAATGATGTTACGCTACTTGGGCTGGACACAAGCGGCTGATACCATTATCAATGCCATGAATAGCGCAATCAGCGGTAAAAAGGTGACTTATGACTTCGCCCGTTTAATGGAAAATGCCAGTGAGATTAAATGTAGTGAATTTGCCGATATACTGATCAGCAACATGTAGAATGGCAATCAGATTGGGTTAGATGGAACTAATGCGTAATAATATTGATTATTGATACCTGATTACCATGAAGGACATGAAGTTAATGAAGAAAAAATTGTGTATCTCAGCGTATTTAAATGAACAGTAAGTCTTTAATATCAGTTGCTTGCGGAATGTGGCATGGATGCCACAGTCAAGCCTACATGGATGTATTTACGACATATTCTGGAGTAAGTGACTGATATTAAAGACGTATATACGCTAAACAGTTACAAAAAATTAAACCTTCATATTCTTCATGGTAAGAATGACATTATTAATAATCAGCACTCAATTAGATAGCCTTCAAATTACGAATTATGCTAATTAATGCGGACAAGGTTTTTGATTCAGGCATCGAACTACCTATAAGATAATGCAATAAATCGCCATCTTCCAGTGCTAGCAGCTGTAAAAATATCTGCCGTTCCTGTTCATCCGCCAGAAAATAACATTGATCCAGGTAACGCAGCAGCATAACATCCAGTTCTTGTGTTCCTCGACGACAACGCCACCTTAATTTTTTCAGGTCGGTCACCTATCCTTCTTGTCTTTGCAACAGCAGTTTCTTGATTTCTCCAATGGCTTTAGCAGGGTTCAAACTCTTCGGACAGGTATCAGTACAGTTCATAATGGTATGGCAACGATACAATTTGAATGGGTCCTCAAGATCATCCAGACGTTCTCCAGTATTCTCATCCCGACTGTCAGCCAGCCAGCGATAAGCCTGCAATAAAATAGCTGGCCCCAGATAACGATCACTGTTCCACCAGTAGCTTGGGCAACTGGTTGAGCAACAGGCGCACAACACACATTCGTACAATCCATCCAGCTTAGCCCGTTCCTCTTTACTTTGCAGTCTTTCGGTATCGGCTGGCGGCGGTGTTTGGGTTTCTATCCACGGCTTGATGGAGGCATACTGCGCATAGAAGTGAGTCATATCCGGCACCAGATCCTTGACCACTTGCAGATGCGGTAAAGGAAAAATTTTTACGGTTCCAGGATAATCTGAAATGGCTTTAGTACAAGCCAGGGTATTTTTACCATTAATATTCATGGCACAGGATCCACACACCCCTTCCCGACATGAACGCCTGAAAGTCAAGGTACTGTCTATTTCGTTTTTGATTTTCAATATGGCATCCAACACCATCGGTCCACAACTGTCCATATCAATTTCGTAGACATCAATACGGGGATTCTCATCAGCATCGGGATTCCAGCGGTAGACCTCAAATCGACGGATATTTTTGGTATTTTTCGCCGCTTTAAAGACTTTACCTTTAATCAGCCTGGAATTCTTGGGCAGTGTAAACTCGACCATTAGTAAACCCTCTTTTTAGGTGGAATAACCTCGATTTCGTCTGTCAATGTGTGCATATGTACTGGTCTGTAATCAATTCTGGTCTGATTGTTATCCAACCAGGTCAAAGTATGTTTCATCCAGTTTTTATCATCGCGATCCGGAAAGTCTTCACGCGCATGACCGCCGCGACTTTCCTTACGGTTTCCAGCGGCATTAATGGCAACTGTCGCCTGACTGAGAAGATTATCCAACTCCAGTGTTTCCACCAGATCGGTATTCCATATTAAAGACTTATCACTAATACTGACATCGTTAAATGATTCAACCACCTGTTTCATTTCAGCAACCCCTTGCTCTAAAATCGGACCAGTTCGGAAAACAGCTGCCTTGGTCTGCATGACTTTTTGCATATCCAGACGAATGTCGGCTGTTTTACGACCGCCATTAGCATGGCGGATAGTATCAAATCTTGTCAGCGCTCTATCACAAGCATCATCCGGCAATGGTTTATGCGCTGAGCCGGGTTTGATCAATTCAGCACAGCGGATTGCAGCAGAACGCCCGAAAACCACGATATCCAATAATGAGTTAGATCCCAGTCTATTGGCTCCATGAACCGACACACAAGCGGTTTCACCAATAGCCATCAGTCCCGGTACAACAGCATCGGGATCACCATCCTTTAAAGTGACAACTTCCGCTTTATAGTTAGTTGGAATACCCCCCATATTGTAATGGGCTGTAGGAATCACCGGAATCGGCTCTTTAGTAACATCGACCCCGGCAAAAATACGAGAAGTTTCTGCAATACCCGGCAATCTCTCATAGATAATTGCAGGATCGAGATGTTCGATATGCAAATAAGCATGATCTTTTAAAGGTCCCACACCCCGGCCTTCATTAATTTCAATGGTCATGGCCCGACTGACCACATCCCGTGATGCCAAATCTTTGGCATGAGGTGCATAGCGTTCCATAAAACGCTCGCCTTCCGAGTTGGTCAAATATCCTCCCTCACCTCTGACACCTTCTGTAATCAGACAACCGGCTCCATAGATTCCGGTTGGATGAAACTGGATAAACTCCATATCCTGCAAGGGTAAGCCAGCTCTTAATACCATGGCATTGCCATCGCCGGTAACCGTATGCGCCGAAGTACAGGAAAAATAACAACGACCATAGCCACCGGTCGCCAGGACAGTTTGATGTCCACGGAATAAATGCAATGAGCCATCGTCCAGACACCAGGCCAACACACCGCGACACTCGTCGCCGTCCATGATCAAATCGAGAACGATATATTCAACAAAAAACTCGGCTTTATGTTTCAGCGCCTGCTGATATAAGGTGTGTAAAATGGCATGTCCGGTCACATCGGCTGCTGCACAGGTTCTTTGTGCTGTCCCTTCACCAAAATGTGTGGTCATACCGCCAAAGGCACGTTGATATATCTTACCTTCCGGCGTTCGCGAAAAAGGGACACCGTAATGTTCCAGTTCGAGTACGGCAGGAATGGCTTCTCTGCACATATATTCAATGGCATCCTGGTCACCCAGCCAATCGGAGCCCTTCACCGTATCATACATATGGAAGCGCCAGTCATCTTCGCCCATATTGCCTAATGCAGCACTAATACCGCCTTGTGCAGCAACTGTGTGGCTTCGAGTAGGAAAGACTTTGGTAATACAGGCAGTCTTCAGACCTTTTTCCACCATGCCAAAAGTGGCTCGCAATCCGGCCCCACCCGCACCGACCACAACAACATCATGTTTATGCTCAATAATTTTATATCCTGACAACATGATTTATCCTGCTGTAATAATGCGAAAAATAGCGATCAATGTCGCGAGAACGAGAAACATAAAAACCAGCTTAATTGCCCAGACAGACACAATCTTCAGCCATTCTGTCGAAACATAATCTTCAATCACAATCTGTATCCCCAGCGCCGAATGATAAAATACAGCCAATACCCAAAAGACGACACAAATAGTATTCAACGGTGAAGATAACCAGGCAACCGTTTCCACAAACGACGCATTCATAGTCATATCAAGCAGACTGATTAACCAGAAACTCAGTGGAATCAAAGCAACAGCGGTTACCCGTTGCAGCCACCAGTGTCCGGTACCGGTTTTCGCGGCCCCCAACCCCTGAGCACGCGCCAAAGGTGTTTTAAAGTCCATAAAGGATCCTTCAAAAGATAAGAAAAGTAACTGACGTTAAAATAATTGATGCACCCAGTTCCATGAAAGCATTGCGGTTCATTGTCTCACGTTCATAACCGCATCCACTGTCCCAGATAAGATGACGAATGCCATGACAAAGATGAAAAAACAACGCATAGATAAATCCCCAATAAAGCAGCCGAACAATCAGCATATCGGTAATGCTTTGCATATTCTGATAGGCCTGCTCCCCAGCAGCTGTCTCTAAGATCATACATACAAAAAAGATCAACCCTATTGACAAAAAAACACCGGTAATCCGGTGTATTATCGATATGACTCCGGTCAGAGGCAGGCTATAAACTTGAAGATGTGGAGATAGAGGTCTGTTGCTATTCATTTCGATAAATTTCCATTATTGAACTCAGAAATCAGTACAGCGGCCGTTTTTTTCCCAATCACCGTAGCGAGTAGGTTCTGGCGCTTTAACTCCACCAATTTCTGCAAGTTTATTGTATCCGTTTGCGGCTGTTCTCTGAGGGGGCAGCTCAGATTCGATCACTTTAGTGTTTTTTTGTTTTTGCATCAACTCCCACCATAAATTAATTAAAGAGCTTTAGCGCCCGCTTTTGCTATTTGACCATCTTCTGTCGACTTAACTCCGCTGATCCCTATCGCTCCAACGACTTGTCCATTATGAATCAGCGGAACGCCGCCTTCAATCGGCAACATCTGAGGCATAGACAAATACCCCAGTTTTCCTTCAGTCACCATTTCCGCCAATGCTTTAGTCGGACATCTAAAATGTAAAGCTGTTTTAGCTTTACTGATTGCAACATCTATACTGCCCAACTGCGCATATTCACGTTGCAGATAAAGTAAATGGCCACCTTGATCTACAATTGCAATGACAACATCCCAGCTGTTAAAGCGGGCTTCTGTTTCTGCAGCATTGGCAACACGTTTAGCGTCAGCCAATGTCAATCTGTATATGGTTTCCAAATTATTACTCCTATTGTAATATTTCTTGCCTGTAACAACCGTTAACGTTTTTCCATAGAGACAAAATCCCTTTTCTTAGGCCCCAGATACAATTGTCTTGGCCTGCCAATCGGAGTAGAAGGGTCCTCCATCATTTCCAACCAATGAGCCAACCAACCGGAAGTCCTGGCAATTGCAAACATCACTGTAAACATATCAACCGGAATATTCAATGCCTTATAGATAATACCGGAATAGAAATCAACATTGGGATAAAGTTTTTTCTCTATAAAATATTCATCTTTAAGCGCATACTCTTCCAGCGCTAACGCAAGTTCATATAATGGATCATGCTTTTTTGAGCAGCTTAAGACTTCATGACAGGTTTTACGAATAATAGTTGCTCTGGGGTCGAAATTTTTATAAACACGATGACCAAATCCCATTAAACGAAAAGGATCATTTTTATCCTTCGCTTTGGCGATGTATTTCGGAATACGATCTACCGTGTCGATTTCATCGAGCATATTCAAAACCGCTTCATTGGCGCCGCCATGTGCAGGCCCCCACAATGCAGCGATTCCCGCAGCAATACAGGCATAGGGATTTGCGCCTGTACTACCCGCCAGACGGACAGTGGAAGTACTGGCATTTTGTTCATGATCTGCATGCAAAATAAACAGTAAGTTAAGCGCTTTAACTTCCTGCGGATTAAAAATATAATTTGGATCAATGTAATTTGGCGACGACCGGGAAAACATCATATTCAGAAAGTTTTCACAATAACTCAAATCCAGACGCGGATAAACAAAGGGCTTGCCCACTGAATGCCGGAAAGAAGCTGCAGCAATAGTCGGCATTTTGGCAATCATTCGTACCGCACAAACTCGACGGTGCTCAGGATCCTCCATATTCGAATCACTATGGTAAAAAGCGGATAAAGAGCCGACAACCCCCACTAACATTGCCATAGGATGTGCATCATAGCTGAACCCTTCAAAAAAATTTCTCAGCGAGACATGCAGAATAGCACGATGCCCGATTTCTTCACAAAATTGTGCAAACTCAGAATCTGTGGGTAAATCCCCGTGCATTAATAAATAAGCAACTTCCAGATAATCGCAGTTCTCAGCAAGTTGTTCTATGGGATAGCCCCGATATAATAAAACCCCATTATCACCATCAATGTAGGTGATATGACTTTTACAACTGGCCGTCGCTACAAACCCCTGATCATAAGTAAAACAATCCAGATCTTTGTACAAAGAACGAATATCAACCGTTTCATTTCCTAAAGTTCCACTCAATAATGGGTATTCAACTTCTTTTCCGGTCCGATTATGTCTTATCGATAATGTATCTTTTGACATTGAGCCTATATCTCCTCTATTCGTTTTGACAGCACTTAGAGGTTGTTCGAGAATAAACGGATCCTGTCCGCTTAAACACCGGTTCCTTTTTCCGAACAACCTATCAGATAATTTAACATCTGTAATTCACAGAATTATTACAACTCCTAATGCTTTAGTCAAAGACCATCTGAGTAATAAGACGATTTCTGTCAAAGATTTTATCATCTTGCTTGTCTTTGAAGCACATGAATGTAGTGAATGCAGGTTTTGCAGGTATGAAAACAAACAAAAATCCAGCGCTGTCTGGTAAATTCTTTTCCGGCAATCGCCTATCAAGATGAATTAGTTATCCGAATATATTCATTAGTAGCCCCTAGGATGGGTAGAGGATCGAAACCCATCAAATTAGCCCTGTAGGTACGATTAGCAATAGCGTAATCGTACGTTCCGCATGCCTCCCGATTACGCTGCGCTAATCGGAGCTACGTTGCTGACCTCAATGCCAATTCGTATAAAGCCCACTTCAGTTCTTGATGTTAGATAAATTATCACTTATGCTTGAGCTTGGAGGTTACAAAAAAGCGGGCTTAAAGCATTAATCTGAAGTTTCCTAATTTTTTAAGGAGAAGAATATTAGTAGAATCTAATT
>CAYYSO010000026.1:0-20557 GCA_964474415.1 uncultured Methylomarinum sp.
AGGCCCAATCTTTAAAACCAGCAAAGTAAAAAAGGCAATCAACCCCAGAATAAAAACAATTGAAATCATTGTTAAGCCACGTTGGCTTTCAGGTAAGTTTTTCATGACTCTACTCCGGCAAAATTTGGGTTTATTCTTGCTCCTTAAGGAATTGGAATAAAATAACTTGCGCATCATTATGGCGCAGTAGTTTGTTTGTCTTCAACAACTGCATGGATGCAGGAGGTAGGGCAACGCATGAAGCAGTTGCCGCAATGTAGAAAACGGATAAAAAGACAAATTAGAATGTACAAGTTATAAAATTTCCATTCCTAAGCATAGCCTATTTAAGAATTGTTCCAATACGGTCAAAACCAATTCCCTTATATTGCCAGTCCCAACTCATCCAGATAAAAAATGCCTTGCCTACCAGATTAGCTTCAGGCACAGTTCCCCAGTAACGACTGTCATTACTGTTGTCCCTGTTATCCCCCATCATAAAATAGTGGCCTTTCGGTACAACAAACACACCCTCTACTGAAGGAAGGCCCCGGCTAATTAAAATATTGTGTTCGACGCCCTGAAGATCTTCAAGCAAAAGCTCTGCCCCGGTCATATTCGCCCCCTGCCCTACGCCTTGATAGCGCCCTAGCGAAACCTGTTTAACCGGTTTACCGTTCACATAAATTTTTTTCTTGTAATAAGCAATTCTGTCTCCCGGCAAGCCGATGACACGTTTAATATAATCAACCGAAGGCTGTTTGGGATATCGAAAAACAACGATATCGCCTCTTTCCGGCTCACCCACGTCGATTACTTTATCATTTAAGACCGGCAACCTGATACCATAACTGAATTTATTAACCAATATAAAGTCACCGATTAATAACGTCGGCATCATAGAACCGGATGGAATTCTAAATGGCTCAACCAGAAAAGAACGCAGCAACAGAACGATTAAGACAATTGGAAAAAAAGAACGGGCATATTCCACCAGTAACGGTTCTTTTGCTTCCTCAAATGGTTGATCAGTAGATTTTAGATATAAAAGGTAAATACCCCAGATTACACCAGTCACAAAGGTTGCAGCAACCAGAAAAAAAGAAAAATCGTAGTCCATGATGATGAAAATTTTATGATGAGAAATTAAAAAAGAGTGATGATCGTTCAGTATCATCCCTATAATTATTCAGATTGCCGCAACTTTGGGTCAGAATAAAGAAAAACTCGTACAAATTCTACTAGATCATTAATCCGTGCTTCCCACATTCTCGGGATCATAAATACACATGATTAATCTTGTTGCTATAGAACCCACCAGTCATTAGCTGAAAGTGACGAAAATAGTTACTATTCTTTATTGACCTGCAGTACCGCCAGAAATGCTTCCTGTGGAATTTCAATATTGCCAACCTGTTTCATTCTTTTTTTACCGGCTTTTTGTTTTTCCAGCAGTTTTTTCTTGCGGGTAATATCGCCACCATAACATTTTGCGGTCACATTTTTACGCATGGCTTTAACCGTGGAACGGGCAATTATCTTGGAACCGATAGCCGCTTGAATAGCCACTTCATACATCTGCCGTGGAATCAAGTCCTTCATTTTTTCGACCAACTCACGACCTCGCGTTTGACTGAGATCCCGATGCACAATTACAGACAAGGCATCCACCTTATCGCCATTAATCAATATATCCAACTTAACCAGCGCAGATGGATCAAAGCGCAGGAATTCATAATCAAATGACGCGTATCCGCGACTAACCGATTTTAAGCGATCAAAAAAATCCAGAACCACTTCGCTCATAGGTAGCTCATAATTCAATGATACCTGGCTACCGGTATATTGCATATTTATCTGTACCCCGCGTTTTTCAACACAAAGGCCGATAACACTGCCTAAATATTCTTGCGGCACCAGAATATTGGCCTGAATAATAGGTTCCCTAATTTCAGTAATCGTTCCAGCATCCGGTAGTTTAGCTGGATTATCCACCATGATGACTTCACCGGAATGCACTTCCACTTCATAAATAACCGTTGGAGCCGTAGTGATCAGATCAATATTATATTCGCGCTCAAGGCGTTCCTGAACGATTTCCATGTGTAACATGCCAAGAAAACCACAGCGAAAACCAAACCCCAAAGCCTGTGATGTTTCCGGTTCAAAATTCAAGGCTGCATCATTCAGGCGCAACTTATCCAATGCATCACGCATATTGCCGAAATCATCGGAACTGACTGGATAAAGGCCGGCAAATACTCTGGGTTGGACTTGTTCAAATCCGGGTAATGCTTCTTTGGCTGGGCTATCGGTTGAAGTAATGGTGTCACCTACCGGAGCGCCAAAAATATCCTTTATCCCAGCAACCACGAAACCGACTTCACCGGTATTCAATACGTCTTGATTTAATTGCTTAGGCGTATAAACACCAATTTTTTCGACCAGAAAAGACTTGCCGGTCGACATCACCGTAATTTTTTGTTTTCTACGTAAACTGCCACAGACAATACGCACCAATGAAACTACACCAAGGTAATTATCAAACCAGGAGTCAATAATCAATGCCTGTAACGGCGCATCTTTATCACCACTGGGCGCTGGGATTTTTTCAACCAATTGTTGTAAAACGTTTTCTACACCGATACCTGTTTTCGCACTGATTTTGAGTGCCTCATCAGCTGGAATCCCGATAACATCCTCGATTTCAGCCATTACCTTTTCCGGCTCAGCAGAAGGCAGATCGATTTTATTCAGCACCGGCACCACTTCAAGTCCCTGCTCTATCGCGGTATAACACACAGCTACACTTTGCGCTTCCACTCCCTGCGCTGCATCCACAATCAACAAAGCCCCTTCACAAGCAGCCAACGAGCGCGAAACCTCATAAGAAAAATCTACGTGACCTGGCGTATCAATGAAGTTTAACTGATAAGTTTCTCCATCATTAGCCTGGTAATTAAGGGTTACACTCTGTGCTTTGATAGTAATGCCACGCTCTCTTTCCAGATCCATAGAATCCAGAACCTGAGATTCCATCTCCCTGTCACTCAGTCCACCGCAAATTTGAATAAAACGATCTGCCAATGTTGACTTTCCATGATCAATATGAGCGATAATGGAAAAGTTTCTAATATATTTTTGGTCCACTTAATTATTAACAGGTTAGCTACGAGAAGATTATTCTTTTATTGTCATTAGACAAAAGCGCGTACTTAGAATCTTTGTCACTTCCAAACATCGCAAATAAAAGCCGACAATTATAGCAGAATCGACATTAAAATGGTTTTTATAGCCTTGATATTTCACGGCAATCGGGTTTAAATTAGTTTGACTTTTTAATTGACAGGGTAATCAACAGGTTGGAAAGGTTGAACAAAGAGAAATTAGACCATACACAGACTATTTAATCAGCAACATGAGCTATGCGACAGCGACCGGTTTATCGTCTATGTTAGATGGCGAGATAAGCCAGATAGTGTCACCCGCTTTTTATCAGCCAGGGAGTATACGCCAAAAGACCTATGCTGGAGGTTAAACCAACCAACCTGACTACAATCCAGACATTGACAATGAAAGCGAAGTTTGAGGAGAGGTATGCCTCATGTACATATTTATTGAACAATTGATGAACACAAACTGGATATGATTTTTCAAATATTTTTTTGTTTTTTACTCTACAATTCCCTTAACTTAATTTTGTTTGCATAACCTGAATTCAGATGAGTCTTAAAATATAATTGAATTTCTATTAAGCCAACAATATAAAAAGAGGAGCATAAAATGAAAATTAGTATATTTGGAATGGGTTATGTGGGAGCAGTATGTTCGGCTTGCTTTGCAAAAGAAGGTCATCATGTTATTGGAGTAGATACTCAACAAGTTAAACTTGATTTAATCAATAAAGGTAAATCACCTATTGTTGAAGAGGGCCTGGAAGACCTGATTGCTGCCGGAGTGTCATCAGGAAATTTAAAGGCAATACAAGATGCACATTCCGCAGTAAAAGAAACTGATATATCAATTATTTGTGTTGGCACACCTAGCAAAAAAAATGGTGACTTAAATTTAGACTATATTAAACTGGTTTGTGAAGAAATCGGTGCAGCGCTCAGGGAGAAACAACAACGACACATTGTCATAATGCGCAGCACGGTTTTACCAGGTACAGCCATGAAAATTGCAATTCCTGTGCTTGAACAGTATTCCGGTAAAAAACTAGGTGAGGGTTTTGGTTATATTTCAAACCCGGAGTTTTTAAGAGAAAGTACTGCCATTTTCGATTTTTATAATCCTCCAAAAACGGTTATTGGTGAAACGGACACTGAGAGTGGAGACATGATTGCCTCACTTTACAGCCATCTAAATGCCCCATTAATTCGAGTAGATGTACCTATTGCTGAAATGGTCAAATACGCCGATAACAGTTGGCATGCTGTAAAAGTTACTTTTGGTAATGAAATTGGAAATATTGCAAAGAGCCTGGGGATTGACGGACAAAAAGTGATGGAGGTTTTTTGTCAGGATCAAAAACTTAATTTATCACCTTACTATCTCAAACCAGGGTTTGCATTTGGCGGCTCCTGCTTACCAAAAGATGTGAGGGCAATTACCTATAAAGCAAAAGACCAGGATCTTGATACACCACTACTTTCATCTTTGATGACAAGCAACAATACACAAATTGAACAGGCTTTCAATCTGATAAAACAAACGGACAAAAAGAAAGTGGCAATGCTGGGCATAAGTTTCAAAGCCAATACAGACGACTTACGAGAAAGCCCGTTAGTCGAGATGGTAGAGAGAATGATTGGCAAAGGCTATGACATAAAAATTTATGATAAATGTGTAAGCATGGCCAAATTGACAGGAGCCAACAAAGAATATATTTTACAACATATTCCTCATGTATCTAACCTTTTAAATGATGATCTGGAAGCTGTCGTCAATCATGCTGAAGTCATTGTAATAGGCAACAATGCCGACGAGTTTAAAAACGTAGAAACAATGTTAAACGGTAATAAACATATTATCGATTTAGTCAGGATTGCCAACTTGGAAAACAAACCGAATTACCAAGGCATTTGCTGGTAAAAGTCACATGATTTTCTAATTGTGAACTAATTCCGATAGGCGTTAAGGTTCTGATAACTTTCTCCCATTATAAAGTGATGTGAATTGCTACCTTGAAATTGAAAGCAATTTACAAAACACAATGTGGAGTTAATTATGAAAATCTTATGTTTAAAAAATGCCTGTAAATCATGGTTATGGTGGGGCATAATAGCCCTTATCAGTACACTTTCTAGCGAGATTTACGCTGGAAACACTGGTATTACTTATTTTGTTAGTCCGCAAGGAAACGATTTCAATACAGGGGATAATATTTCAAATCCATTACAAACGATCACCCAGGCCATTGAATTAGCTCAACCTGGAGACACTATAACATTAATGAGTGGAAAATATTTCCAAAATATAAAAACTGTTCGTAATGGAACGGTAGATCAACCAATACGAATTATTGGCCTCCCCGGAGCTGTAGTAAAAGGTACAGGAAAGACTACAATTGCCGATATAAAACATAGCTACATTGAACTAAGTAGCTTTGTCATAGACGGTTTGATCGGTAGTGGTTCACAATCTCAGGATTATCGTAAAAAATTAGTTTATGTCAAAGGTATTAAAAATATAGGAGTTCGCGGCGTTAAATTATTCAACATGAATATAGTTAATGCCAGAGATGAATGTATACGATTAAAATACTTCGCTCAAGACAATGAAATTGCAAATTCTCGTATTAGCCATTGTGGTGCAGAAGATTTTTTATTCAATGGCGGAGGACATAATGGAGAAGCAATATACATCGGAACAGCTCCTGAACAATTATACAAAAATCCGACGTCAGATATAGATCAATCTGATAACAACTGGATTCATAATAATATTATTGAAACTTTTGGTAGCGAATGTATCGACATAAAAGAAGGCAGCAGTTTTAATCTACTTGAATACAACCAGTGCAGCCAAGAAAAAGACCTTAATGTTGGCGGAATATCAATTAGAGGAAACCAAAATGTTGTTCGATATAATACCATATATAGTAATTTAGGAGCAGGAATTAGATTGGGAGGTGATACAATCTATGACGGACTCTATAACGATGTGTATGGTAATCAATTGAATGACAATAATTACAGCGCATTAAAAATTATGGTAGCTCCTCAGGGTAAGATATGTGATAACATCATAACCCTTAAAGATAATCAACAGGCAATTAGAACTAAAAAAGGGATTCCAAAAGATCAATTTTTACAATCCTGTATCTAATAATATGATCGATATTAGACAATATTAAAATCATGAACTATAAATGGCATTTTCTTGGGATTTTATCGATTTTATTACCAAACTATTGTATCGCGGGAGATGTTGAAGTTTCTTTTCCCCAACAAAATACCATATTATTTGTTCATCCGAATAGTATTCCTCAATCTAAAAACTCTATATCAACACCTTTTGCTACTATTCAACAAGCAATAGATGTCGCTCATCCGGGTGATACTGTTATTTTAATGCCGGGGGAATACTTTCAGGATATGCATTCTGTGCGTAGTGGGCAACCGGGTAGACCTATTCGAATAGAAGGTATGCCCGGAGCCATTATCAAGGGTGGCGGAAAGACATCTATCTTTGAAATCAGGCACAATTATATTGAATTGTCTCATTTTGTAATTGATGGCTTATTTTCTGATTCTCACAAGCCCGAGGGTTACAGAAAGAAACTTGTTTATATAAAAGGGTTAAAAAACAGAGAAGTAAGAAGTGTAAAACTCCTTTTTATGGAAATAAAAAATGCCAGGGATGAATGTATTCGGATAAAATATCAGGCTAAATATAATATAATCGCTTATTCTCATATCAGTTATTGTGGCGCTCAGGATTATAAATTTGATGATGGATCAAAAAATCACAATGGAGAAGGAATTTATATAGGTACAGCTCCAGAACAAATTGCAGAAGGGAAAAACCCGACTTTCGACATAGACCAATCCGATCACAACTGGATACATCATAACCTCATTGAAACTTATGGAAGTGAATGTGTTGATGTAAAAGAGGGTAGTAGCTTCAATATTATTGAAAATAACATATGTAAATATGAAAAAGACTTAAATGTTGGCGGTATCTCAATCAGAGGTAATAATAATGTTGTGCGTTACAACTATGTCTCTTCAAATTTAGGCGCAGGAATACGTTTAGGTGGTGATACAGTAAATGACGGCATCAATAATGAAGTTTATGGGAACTACCTGGCTGATAATAAAAATAGTGGCCTAAAAATCATGCGGGAACCTCAAAATAAAGTTTGCGATAATACTATTACTACGTTAAAAGGACAGAAATCAATAAGGGTAAGAAAAAATATGAACTGGGAAATATATAAAAGGATGTGTGAAAAATAACATATGATTGGGTTTATTCTATATATACTAATTTTAATTTCAACAGCTTTCTATCTACCTGAAATCTATTTTGACCCAGCCGCCACACAATTTTTATTTGCAGTTGGAATATTATCAATTTGGCGCTATTCCTGGTCATTGATACATTTTACCCGGGCCCTGATTTATCGAAAACTGGTTTTTCCGAAATTGCGAAAACGTGCCGAGGATTTAGGTGATACAGCCAATCCTGATCATGTTTTTCTTGTATTGACAACTTTTAGAATCGGCACACATGTTTCGGTTGAAGTTTATCGCGCCGCTATAAAAGATGCGATTTTAACCGGTGTTCCAACAACCATCATTGCATCAATTGTAGAACTCAGTGAAGAGAAGCTAATAAAAAAGATCTTTAACCTGCACAATCCTCCTGATCATGTACGTTTAAAAATTGTTAGAATCAATGGTTCCGGTAAACGAGATGCATTAGCAGCTGCTTTTCGAGCAGTTTCTAATACTCCTGTCAACCTAGAAAAATCAGTGGTTTCCGTCATAGATGGTGATTCAATATTATCTCCAGGAACAACAAGTGCTTGTTACCGAATGTTTGCTTTGCAGCCAAAACTGGGTGCTTTGACCACCGACGAAAATTGTCGATTGGATGGTAATGATTTTGCAACTTCTATTTACCGTCGCTGGTATAGCATGCGTTTTGCTCAACGACATACCTATATGTCGTCCATGGGATTATCTCGACGTGTTTTGACATTGACAGGCCGAATGTCCATGTTCAGAGCAAATATTGTTGGTCAGGCAGGGTTCATTGATACCGTACAACTGGATCATATAAACCACTGGCGTTTAGGACAGTTCCGGTTTCTAACTGGAGATGATAAATCCTCATGGTTTTATTTGTTAAAAAACGGATGGGAAATGTGGTATGTACCTGATATAGTTGTTCTTACCATAGAAGAAATACCTCATCGCAATTTTTTTGTTGGTGCCCATACCCTAATGCGCCGATGGTTTGGCAATATGTTACGAACAAACAGTCGGGCACTGTCTGTACCAATGCGCGTAATGGGCTTTTTTACCTGGTGGAATTTGGTGGATCAGCGTATTTCTATGTGGACTTCTTTATTTGGTCTCTGTGCCGGTATCATCACTGCTTTTGCTTATGGCTCTGAGTTATTTATTGTTTATCTTTGGTGGGTGAGTTGCATTCGCCTTCTGCAAACATTCATGCTGCTAGCATCACGAAAACGAGTATCAATCACATGGCCATTTTTCATTTATTTTAACCAAATTTATGGTTCATTGATTAAAATCTATATGTTGAATCATTTGCACAAACAGAAATGGACGCGACAAAAAACATCCTTAAAACAAAAGGGGGACCTATGGGATGCCTGGTATATAGAATTTAGCTCAAAACTCTCAATGTTTACATATACTACCGTATTTCTAACCTCAGTAGCTTTTATCACTGGAGCACTCAGTCCTGAGGATTTACAACAAGCAGTTAGTTCTTTCTACAGATTTTAACAACATAATAAATATATATTTTGGAGAGATACAATGTCTGCCCAGGTAATTCATGAAGCGGAAAGTACCCGACAGCATGCGCGCTATAAAATACCAGCAAAATTAATGATAGGAGAGCAATCTTTTGACATAGAAGATTGGTCTGTTTCCGGCTTATCAGTTCGCCTTCCTGATAAATTGACTCAATCTCCCCATATTAAAGCGCGAATGGTTTTCAATTTTGGTGAAATTAATACGGCTCTTGATCTTGAACTTGAATTGATTCATAGAGGCAATGATAAAACAGGTAGCGGCTATAGATTTGTACATTTAAAACAGTCACAAATTGCAGTACTTCATCATGTGATCAATGCTTATCTCAGTGGAGATATTGTAGATGCAGGCGAATTAATTGAAATTGTCAAACGAGATGCATTCTCAGTTCAAGATAAAGATAAAAAAATCACTCAAATATCCGGAGAGCCAAATAGGCTACTTTTTCGCTTCCGACAAATTATTGGCGCTTTTGCATTACTTATTGTTCTAGTCAGTCTTATTAGCCTTATTGTTTACAGTTTATATAATCGGCTCTTTATTATTAAAAGTGTGGCGGCCAGTGTTAATGCTCACGTTATTGTCGTTCGATCACCAAGAGCTAGCTATTTCGAAGCACTTCCGGTTATCAAGAAAAATGCAGAAATAAAACCGGGTGAATTATTGGCAACATTACAACTGATTAATGGTGGAGCGGCAAATATAGAAAGTCCCTGCCATTGTAGAATTATCAAAGAGCATCTTCTTTACAAACAATTTGTTAAAGAGGGTGAACCATTATTAACATTACTACCAATTAATAATGAAAATTTATTTATTGAAGCAAAATTTAGCTATAAAGATGTATCAAAATTAGCTCTTAATCAACTGACGGAAATTAAATTGATGAATGGACAACAAATAACAGGTTCTGTCAGTAAAATTCAAAGTAGTGAATCAGTCGAACGTAAACATACCACGCCATTAAAAACTATTCCTTCAAATCCAGTAAGTTATGTCAATGTTTTTATTACGCCCACTAAGAAAATTAGTATTAATTTGCTAGGTTCTGCCGCCATTGTTAGTATCGATAGTTTTACCTATAAGGATAAATGATGGCATTGTTTTTCCCAATCATAATCCGAGTCATTGGAGCTGGGTTGCTCTGCATAAGTATTGCGACTGCAAATTCAATGTCTATTGATAGCGAAATTAACAACGCCTCACCTAAGTTAAAACAATACAACCAGATTAACTGGTCTCAATATACATTAGCGGCATTAAAAAAAAAGGTACCAACAAAGTTTTATGGGCAAGATATTAGCTTACTACCTGTACAGAGTCTTTATTTTTTACCAACGGTTAATTTTATCGAGATGAACAAAGCCTGGAAATCATCCGGGAATCCTTGGCCACACATCATTGTAATTGCCAACGGCGTATATAATCTGGAACAAATAGATCGCTTGATATCAAACCCCTCCATTTTTAAAAAAATCAACGCTCAAACCTATATTAGTTATCGTCCCATTTATATTGCACCTACCGCAAAACTAGTAATCAGTGCAAAGAAATTACGTTTATCGTTGGAACATGGCGCTTTTATTATGAGTAATGGAACTATGTTTATCGTTGACAGCACTCTAACTTCCTGGAATGAAACTACAGCAAATTATGGAACTCGAAAACCGATTCCAGATGAGGAATTATTATTTTACGGTAAGCAATTCCCCAGACCTTACTTGTTAGGATTATCAGGTTCAAGGATATATGCAGGTAATTCTATTTTCCGTGGTTTAGGCTATAAAGGAAAAACAGGTTCTTTTGGAGTCTCTATGAATAAAAGGTCTCATTTAAAAAAAGGTAGATCATATATCATACAAACCTTAAGAAAAAAAGAAAACCCAACAGGATGGCTTATTGGTAATATTTTTAAAAAAAATTTTTTTGGCTATTACAGTAACAATGCAAAAAATGTCATTATCGTTGGAAATATTTTTCATAACAACATTATTTATAATATAGATCCTCATGATTACTCCAGCAACCTATTAATATCCAGAAATTTAAGCTATAACGCAAAACATGCACATGGAATTATTATGTCCAGGGAGGTTAATAATTCAATAATAGCAGATAACTTAACACTTAAAAACCAGGGTAGTGGAATCATGTTGGATAGAAATAGTGAACGTAATCTTATTTATAATAATATGACTATAGAAAACCAGGGAGATGGGATTTCTATTTTTGAGAGCGATAATAATGACTTGATTAATAATATTTCCGCCAGAAACTATCATAGTGGCATATTTGTCCGTAACAGCTGTAATATTCAGTTAAACAATAATTATTTGTTCCGGAATATAAATGCAGGATCAGAAGTATCAGTCGTTGATATAGACTATCTTGAAACCCGTAATTTCTCTTTAGACCCTTATCATAAGAAGGCAAACACAAAATATATTAATAATACTTTTGATAGCAATATTACCTCAGCAATCAGCAGTAAAAACAAACCTGGTATCATTTTAGAGAATAATTTTTACAAAAATTCCAGTATTTCATATTTCACAGGTGATCTTGAACCCTACAATCGAGAAATTTTATCTTCCCGGGTAGACAAGGAATTTATATATAAAGGTATTAATGAATGTCATTAATTAAAATTCTTTGTTTTTTAGGACTATTGATACCGATAAACTTTATTTACGCCGCTTCAACAAGTAGAAATATTATTGTCAGTAAGCAGGAGGAAGTTCTACTGGAATTAGCTAATGAAGGCATTATAGAATCCTACCATGTACTGGCTCAGTTTTATGAGAACAGATCTTCCCATCGAAATGATTTTTTTAACAAATCAATCTTTTGGCGTATAAAAGCCGCACAATCTGGACATTTAGGCTCATTATATCGCTTAGGGCAATATGGATTAAACTTTAAGCAATATAAAAAAAAACTTACAAACATTTATATTAATCAAGCCAATAATAAGGCTTGGCAAAAGGAAGCTCTTGTTTTAATCAGTGAGGCAGCTATTTTAGGCCATCTCTATGCAAAAATTGATTTAGTAATGTTGCCCAAAATTTTAGCTTTTACTTATCAGGATATTAATACCGCTTTTAATGAAGCTTTAGTGCGCTTAAATCAAGATAAATTAATCAATTGTCAATTTTTTATCTGTAAAAACGATTTATCTACGCTAAAAGGTAATCATTATGCCAGATATCAGAATGCAGTCTCTCAGTTTCACCACGAAAAAGAGCGTCTAAAATGCCATCGACTTAAACGTTGCCTGGAATTGATGATCAACAATATACCAACAATTAAAAAGAGCATTATAACAAAATATCAATCTGAATTTGTTCGTGAGAATATTCCAAAAGTAATGAAAAATCAGCGATTATTAGCTGAAGCCGAATCAAAGCTCACGGCTAGCTGGGAAGAAAAAGCTGATTTTGATAGAAATAAGCAACGTAAACTGGCTGCACAAAAAATTGTCGATTACCATGCGCTAGAAGACAGGAATAAACTGAAAGAAAACATCAGGGAATTATTGGAAAAAATCAATTATCACAGGAATACTGCCAATAAAATCAAACTTTCTGATGTAATGGAAATATTATCTCAACCATGAAGTTAACAATTTATGGATTAATCTTTACAAGCTTTGTACTCAGCCCTTCTATTCAGGCTGATACGACTACACCTTTTGAAATCAACTATTCGAAACTTAAATTTGATGATCCGCTTCAGCTTTATGCCAATATAAGGACAATTTACGGTGAAGGTATTGAATCAAAGTCTGAAGGTAGAACACATGGAAACAATGAGCAATTGAAATTAGGGATTCGTTATAAACGCTATTTGCGCTATGACTGGTTTTTTAAAGGTGATATACGGGGAGTGTTTCTACATCGCCAGGATAAAAATAACGTTAATACCGATGAAATATGGGATGGTCATTTTGAAGTGAGAGAACTCTTTCTGGAAAACAAACATCTTTTTAATAATTTACCGATAGGTTTATTGGCCGGGCGCAAGCAATTCAGAGATGATAGAGCTTGGTGGTACAGTAATCAGCTGGATGTTGCTCAATTACAATACAACTCTACCTTACTAAAGGCCGATATCAGTTATGGCGGTAGACTTATTGATGAACGGGTTATTACAGAAACTCAGAATATCGGTTTTGAAAACAGCGAATTCTTAATCAGTCATTTAGATTATCAATTTTATTATCAGCATCATTTTCAAACCTTTGCTATTTATCAAAATGATGACTTCTCAAACAACCAAATAGGAAATTCCTTAATAAAAGATTCCAGTCTGAAATCAGAGTTAAATTTGTTGTGGATAGGATTTCGTTTCAATGGGTTGTTTTCTTTAGCGGACAGGAGCAAATTAAATTATTGGATGGATTTTGCCACAGTTAATGGTTCGGAACGTGAATTTGTGACCACCCGTATTTCGCCAGCACAAAAAACTATCACAGGTATTCGCAATATTGATGTATCTACGGGTTATGGTTTGGATCTTGGTATGGCCTGGAAAGCTGCTGATAATGATTGGGGAGTAACTTTCAATTATGCGTTTGGTTCAGGTGATAGCAGCGCTTCTAGCCGGCAGGCATCGTATAGACAACCCACAATTTCAAATAATAAAGGGCGTGTATTGGGTGAAAACCGCTATCGGATTTATGGGGAATTGCTGCGCCCGGAATTATCAAATTTACAATTGTTTAGCCTATCAGCTGGTCG
This sequence comes from uncultured Methylomarinum sp., assembly GCA_964474415.1. GTDB lineage: Bacteria > Pseudomonadota > Gammaproteobacteria > Methylococcales > Methylomonadaceae > Methylomarinum. The sequence continues at coordinate 13,742 of CAYYSO010000026.1, forward strand.
GCGATTAAATGAATATTTATGGTTGCAAAGCATTTATTTCCATTATTGGCAAGTACAGGCAGATACAGAACTTAAAGCTTCGAATTTAAGTTTCTCTCCAAATGGTAAAAACAAAGATATTGGTAGCGAAATTGATTTAATTCTGGTCGGGTCGTGGACTGAAAGTATTAATATTCAGTTCACACTGAGTGGCTTCCATGCTGGTTCAGCATTTGATAATGTCGCCGACTCCAGATATGCCTACAAAGGCGTTTTGCAATTTAAATTGAAATGGTAATATGCCCCTGAAATTAAAAGCTCATATTCTATTTTTTACCTGCGGGATTATTACAGGGTGTGTGGACCTGGATAAGGCAGAATTAGCCTTCCAACAGGAAAATTATGCAGTAGCGCAAAAGCAGTGGCAACAATTAGCAGACCTTGGCTTTCCTCAGGCATTTATTGGTTTAGGCAAAATTACAGAAGCAACTTCTGATAAAAAGGATAATTTAGCGCTTAAATACTATCAACATGCTTATGATCTTGGCTTTGATCCGGCTGCTTATCAAATCGGTCAGTTTTATTATAAGCATTATCGGAATCAGGAAGAGTTAAAGTTTGCCAGACAATGGACTATCAAAGCGGCTCAACAAGGAAGTGCGGGCGCCTATATGATCTATGCCGATATGCAACTGTTCGGACTAGGTGAGGCTGAAAATATTGAATCGGCTTTATCTATTTTTAAAAGTTTGTCTGAACATGGCTATGCACTTGCCAGCCGTAAACTGGCATATCTTTATGAAAAGGGATTGAATGTAAAAAAGGACAAACAAAAGGCATTTAATTATTTTAAGTTAGCCTTACATCAGGGTAGTATTGAGTCAGAGCTCAATATTGGACGATTTTATACTAATGGCTATGGAGTAGAAAGGAATTTTAGCAAGGCAGAATCCATTTTTAAACGATTTGCCGAGTCTGGGAATCCCCAAGCAACATACCTTCTGGGCAAACTATATCAACTAAAATTTGTTTTAGAAGGCAAACCATTACTCGCCGAATCCACTAAATGGTTCAAATCATCAGCAGAAAAAGGATATGTCCCCGCTAAAATACGACTGATTGACCTGCTGCTAGAAGAAGATCCGCAAAATGTTGAACTGGCCGTTGAAAAGCTGAAAGAACTTTCGATTCAAAATGAAGGAAAAGCCAGTTATCGTCTTGGACGTTTGTTCAGCACTGGCAGGATTGCTGATAATCATCAAGAGGAACTGAAATATTATCAATTAGCCTATCATCAGGGCTATGAACTGGCTGCCTACCGTATTGCGGAGTATTTCTTCGTCAATCAAAATAATAAACAAGGCCAACAAAAAGCACAACAATGGCTACAAAAAGCATTACAACAGCAAAGCGATAATGCTCGGTTTGTTCAGGCCGAATTGATTTTACATGGGCACGGCCTGCAACAAAACACACTAAAAGCCATTGAGATTTATCAAAGTCTTTCCGATGAAGGTATGAGTTCTGCAAGTCGAACTTTGGCTAAGATTTATGAAGCAGGCATATATGTTGATCAAGATTTACCACTGGCTTTTTCTTACTTCGAGCGCGCCGAAAATCAAGGTGATACCTACGCTGGACTGGATGTCGCCCGATTCTATGCATATGGCCTGGGAGTTAAGAGTGATTGGCAATGCGCTAAAAATATTTTTCTACGTTATGCGAAAGCCGGATACTCAAAAGCAGCTTTTTTGTTGGCTAATGGTCTTGAACAACGAGCATTAATGGCTGGACAGAAAATACCCGAACAGGCAGTACATTGGTATCAAGTTGCAGCTAATCAACATAATTTAGCTGCGCAATTAAGACTCATTGAAATGATGCTGGAAGGCCATGGGTTGAAACAAGATATTAAAAAAGCAACTGCAGAATTAAAATTACTATCCGAACAAGGTGTGGCTGAAGCGAGTTTCCGTTTAGGTGAGATATACAACAAAACACAAAATGGAAAAATGATCCAGCCCCTGTATTATTATCAGCAAGCTTTTCTACAAGGTTCTAAAAAACCAGTTACCAAACTCGCCAATCTTTATCGGCAAGGGTTTGGGTTAAAAAATAATTCAATCAAAACTCGGTACAAGCAGTTAGCTGATGCCGGAAGAACTGATGCAGCCTATCTTTTAGGTATTTTATATGAAACTCTTTCTGATCAACAACAAGCTCTATACTGGTTTCAGAAAGCAGCGTTAAAGAATCATTCCGAATCGCAAATGCATTTAGTCAACACATACAGGAAATCAGGACAAATCAAAACAGCTAACAAATGGTTGCTAAAAGCTGCACAAACAGGCAATGGCAAAGCCATGCTGCAATATGGAGAAGCATTATTTAGAGGGCGATATATGCAAGCCGATAAAATACAAGGGCTGACTTATATACTGACAGCTGCAAGATTGCATATTAGTGGCGCTGTAGCTAAATCATTAAGCTTAATGAACAAGTTGAACAGCTCAGAACAAATTGAATTGGCTAATCAGCGATCTAAACAAACACTAGAATCTAAGTTTCAGTAGAAAACTAAGCATCAACCATAAAATTTGAACTTTTTACTGAAACATGTGATTACCCAGTTTTATATTTAAGTACAGTTATTATACTGTTTTCTTCAAACAAAAATCTTCCGGGTGATCTTCACACTCAAATTTACTGACTATACCCTTGTCCACCATAATGGCAATTGTTTCCTTAACATGCTGACGCTCAAAACTGCATAAGCAGCCATATATAAAACGTTTTGGGCAATGAGAATACTGATGACCGTTTTCAGGTTTGAACAACTGCTTCATTTCCTGATCCCACATATCAATAGCGTGTAAAATCAGTTGTTCGGTATTATCTGTTTTATCTGCCATTTATTTCTCCTTATCTTTTAAAACCGTTAACATTCCTTGTCAACAAAACTCAATGCTAAAAATCGCAAGTTAAGCATTTTTACACACAATACAGCACTTTTGGGAAAAATATTGATCTGCTTTCAACAAAAATCAAATCATCACAGTCAATAAAAAAGCTATCTTATTGAAATATAATAATTTATAAAATCAGTCTAAATTTTATACAATTTAACAAAACTGTAATAAATTCGCGACTTAAGAGGACTTAAAAAGTCTTAATCCACAAAGTTATCCACAACTTTTGTGAATAACACAATATACCCAGAATCGGTCTGTAATTACAAAAAGTCAAGAGAATTCTTCGATCTGGCCCTTAATATAGAATGTAGACGAAAAATATCACATGCTAACTCCTGATTACCAAGTAATCCCCAGTCATCAATAAATTTAGTATAGAATTAGCAATCATTCGTATAGAGCAAATACAACTTAGGAATGACAGCACCCACTTATCGAAAATAGGACTGATGAAAAAATGAACCAACACGAAATTTCATTCACAACTGTATGAAAAGTGCTGAACTTATCCACGCGCAGGCAGACAAATATAAACTAACGTTAAAATCGAGCATTGAACTCTCTAATATTTATTCAACGCAAAATAGATTCACTGCTCACAAACAGGTTGAAGTATGAAAGCACATATAATAAAAATCCTTATGCTAACGGTGATTGTCACGGTTGTTATATCCATGTTCAATCGAACATCGCCAAGTTATGACAGTAACTATACCCAGTCCTACTCCGACTTTATTGAGGATATCCGTAGTGGCACTGTTTCTGAAGTGACCATTGATGGTGAAGTTATCAATGGTCGCAGGACTAATGGTGAACGATTCACCACTTACAACCCCGATGATTCTCACATGATTGATGAATTGCTACAGAACGGGGTCAAGATCAAAGTGGCAAAACCGGCATCCCAATCCACTTTCATGCAAATCTTTATTTCCTGGGCGCCGATGCTGTTGCTGATTGCAGTATGGATTTATTTCATGCGCAAACAACAAGCTGGCGGCGGTCCTGGTGGACAAATGGGCTTTGGCAAAAGCCGTGCAAAGCTGATGGAAGAAGATCAGGTCAAGGTTGGATTTAATGATGTTGCCGGCGTCGAAGAAGCCAAAGAAGATGTTACAGAAATGGTCGATTTTTTGAAAGATCCGTCCAAATATGAATTTCTAGGTGGCAAGATCCCCCGTGGCGTGCTGATGGTCGGCCCGCCGGGAACAGGTAAGACCTTACTCGCTCGTGCTATTGCCGGCGAAGCCAATGTACCGTTCTTTTCAATTTCAGGCTCGGATTTTGTTGAAATGTTTGTCGGTGTCGGTGCTTCGCGAGTTCGCGATATGTTTGAACAGGCCAAAAAACGAGCACCCTGCATTATCTTTATTGACGAAATCGATGCAGTAGGTCGTCACCGTGGGTCTGGTATGGGCGGTGGCAATGATGAACGTGAGCAGACTCTGAACCAATTACTGGTGGAAATGGATGGTTTTAGCGGTAATGAAGGTATCATTGTCATTGCCGCAACCAACCGCGCAGATGTTCTGGATAATGCGCTACTGAGACCCGGACGTTTTGACCGTCAGGTTACCGTCAATCTCCCTGATATCAAAGGTCGAGAGCAAATTCTGCAAGTTCACGCCCAAAAAATACCGTTGGCTGATGATGTCAATATGAATGATCTGGCACGAGGAACACCCGGATTTTCCGGCGCAGAACTGGCCAATCTACTCAACGAAGGTGCATTACTCGCTGCACGCAACAATAAACGTATCGTTAGCATGAACGATCTGGATAAGGCGCGCGATAAATTACTGATGGGGGCAGAAAAACGCAGCATGATCATGCGTAAAGAAGATTTGCTGATGACTGCCTATCACGAAGCCGGTCACGCTATTGTCGGCCGTATTGTCCCGGAACATGACCCGGTCTATAAAGTTAGCATTATGCCGCGTGGCGGCGCATTGGGCATCACTATGTTCCTGCCGGAACGAGACCAATACAGTGCCAGCAAAGACAAACTTGAAAGCCAGATTGCCAGCCTGTTCGGCGGTCGAATCGCAGAAGCGCTGATTTATGGTAAAAACAAAGTGACCACCGGGGCTTCCAACGATATTGAAAGAGCCACGCAACTGGCCCGCAACATGGTCACAAAATGGGGGTTATCTGATCGTCTCGGTCCGATGGACTACGGCGAAAGTGAAGGTAGAGGCTATATGGGCCCCCAAGCCAAACCAATGTCAGAAAAAATGGCACAAATAATCGATGATGAAATTCGTCATGTAGTAGATACTAACTACAAACGGGCCGAAGATATCCTGAAAGAAAAGATGGATATTCTGCATAATATGGCTCAGGCGTTGATGGACTGGGAAACTATAGACAAATATCAGATTAACAAACTGATGAAAGGAGAAAAAATTGCGCCTCCAGAACCTGAGCCGCCTACTCCTACTCCACCGGAACAAAAAACAGAGGAACCATCCAGCAAGGGTGGCGCACCTGGAAATTCCAGTCAGGGTGGGCCATTAGCGACTTAACAAACCAGTACAGCACCTATTTTGTACTGATGGGTAAAGTTTGATTACTCCTGAATTATTTCTGAGTTAAAAATATTAATACTTATCAAAGGAAAATAGGTGCTGTACTAATGTTTATTTGCGTAAATTAGCTACTGTATTTTTAATCTGACTGCCTTTAAGCTTACGACGACGCTGTTTAAATGGTTGTGCATTCGGTTATGTCGAATAATAACAAATGCTTCAATAGCATTCTTTAATTCAGCGACATTTAGGCGTGCATCTGGCCCGCCTATTTCTTTTTATATAGCACTTCCTTGATTCCTTTACACAATAAAATAAACTCACATGACGGGAAGATATACAACGAACTTTGAAAACGAATTGCGCTTCCTTCTAGCGCTCAAGTGGAGCGTTTGGTTGGACGAAGCCGCTACCGCGGAGAAAAAAGCAGGCTTCGTCGCAAAAATAAAGTGCAACCTCATTTTTTAATTGATGAAGCAACTGGCTATCAAGAGATTAAAGACAAGAAAGCACTTCAAGCAATACTTGATAAATACCTCAGAAAATAACTTGCAGCATGAGCTAAAAAATTTCCTGATGAATTTTACAAAGAAATGTTTAGATTAAAAGGATGGGATTGGCAGCCTATGAATGTTAAAAGACCAGACGTAGTAGGTAAAGATACAACAAATATTGTTTATGAATGACTACCAGACTGCGCCGGAATTGCGAGATGGTTTAAAACGCTATTTCGAATTTTATAATCAAGAGCGACTACACCAAAACCTAGATTATCAAACACCCAGTGAGGTTCATTTTTTATAAAAATGATAGATATTTCTCCTTTTATCCATCTTTATGTTCCCAATTATTTCAGCATCATGGCTGAGGTCTCTCAAATGTCCATTGATCATCATCTGACAATTGCTGATTGAAGGTATACCCCCCCAGATTGAATTGCTTTATATCATAAGGATCTTCAATACGATGACGGATAATGAAATCCGTCATCATTCCCCGTGCGCGCTTAGCAAAAATAGCCACTACCCGGGCGTTGCCGTTTTTAGTTTCCTTGAAATTAATATTCAGTAATTTTCCTTCCAGCAATTTGGGTTTAACTGACTTAAAGTATTCGTTGGAAGCCAGATTTACCAGCACCGGTTGCTGCTGGTTTTGCAGTTCTTGATTAAGTCTGTCGGTAATTTTCGCATCCCAGAACTGATAAAGATTGTCACCGCGCGGGTTTACCAATTTTGTTTTCATTTCCAGTCGATAGGGCTGAATCAAGTCCAGAGGCCGCAAGCAACCGTATAAACCGGATAAAATCCGCAAATGATCCTGTGCGTAATCAAAATCAT
>CAYYSO010000027.1:0-20469 GCA_964474415.1 uncultured Methylomarinum sp.
CTTTTAAAGATTTACCAGCTTTAAATGAAGGAATTTTTGCTGCCTTAATAGTAATTTCTGCACCTGTTTGGGGATTACGGCCTTTTCTTTCTGCTCTTTCTTTAACTGCGAAAGTACCGAAGCCAACCAAAGCGACCGAATCTCCATTACTTAACGCCTCAGTCACTGCTTCTAAAAAGCCATCTAAAGCACGACCCGCATCTGCTTTTGTTAATTCTGCTGAGTCAGCGATTGCATCAATAAGTTCCGATTTATTCATTTATTTCCCCTTAGGATGTGAATTGTTAATTATGCTCAGATTTATAGCTGATATATACTCCAGCTTTTCTACATTCAAAGATATCCTTATATTATTTCGATGTCGTATTTTAAAAATACGCTATGGAAGTTCCTAATCAAGATAAATAATACGCTTGTTCCGTCTGGTACAAGGTATAAACATTTGAATTTTTTTGATACCAGCCGTTTCTAAAAAAACCGTATCCGGCCTCATATCAGAAACTGCGATATTTATATCAATTGCTGTTAGCCCATGTCAAGCATAAAGAATTCTGAAAGCCCCGACTTTTAAGGCTTTCAGGTTTTTTTATCACATACTTCGGAAAAAGCTTGCATTAATGAGCTAAAACAGACAGGGACGATTGACTTTCTTCCGTTTTATTAGTCGCCTGTGGCGCCACTTCTTTATCGCGAGGCACTGGCATATGCTGCAAGGCAATTTCCAATACCTCATCAATCCAGTGAACGGCTTTAATATCCAGATTCTGCTTTATATTATCAGGAATCTCCACCAAATCCTTTTCATTTTCAGCAGGAATTAATACCGTGGTAATGCCGCCACGATGAGCTGCCAATAACTTTTCCTTTAGTCCGCCAATTGGCAAAACTTCACCCCTTAGAGTAATTTCGCCCGTCATTGCCACATTGGCACGCACTGGAATCTTAGTTAATGCTGAAACAATAGCTGTACACATTCCTATACCAGCGCTTGGCCCGTCTTTTGGTGTTGCACCTTCTGGCACATGAATATGAAGATCATTTTCCTGAAATAATTTATCATCAATACCCAACACCTCGGTACGACTTCGAACTACTGTTACCGCAGCTTCAATTGACTCCTTCATGACCTCACCCAGCTTACCTGTCGCCAGTTGTTTACCTTTACCCGGCATCACGGCTGCTTCAATGGTCAGTAACTCGCCCCCAACTTCTGTCCAGGCCAGTCCGGTAACCTGTCCAACCTGATCTTTATCTTCAGCAACGCCATAACTGAAACGTTTGACACCCAGATATTTCTCCAGGTTTTCTTCATTAATTGTTTCTTTGTCACAACTGTTCTTTAACAACAAATCCTTAACTACTTTCCGACAAACTTTGGAAATTTCACGTTCCAGACTTCTCACACCGGCTTCGCGGGTATAGTAACGAATCATATCCCTGACCGCCACTTCAGAAAATTCAATTTCAGACGATTTCAAGCCACTGTTCTTTATCTGTTTCGGGATTAAAAAACGCAGGGCAATATTAATTTTTTCATCTTCGGTATAGCCCGGCAAACGAATCACTTCCATCCTGTCCATCAGCGGCGCCGGTATATTCATAGTATTGGCAGTCGCCACAAACATTACATCGGACAAATCAAAATCCACTTCCAGATAATGATCGGCAAATGTATGGTTCTGTTCCGGATCCAGTACTTCCAGCAATGCCGAAGCCGGGTCACCACGAAAATCGGCAGCCATTTTATCAATCTCATCAAGCAAAAACATCGGATTACGAGTCTTCACCTTGGCTAAACTTTGCAGTATCTTGCCCGGCATGGAGCCGATATAAGTCCGTCTATGCCCCCTGATTTCCGCTTCATCTCGAACACCGCCCAGTGCCATGCGTACATATTTGCGGTTAGTTGCGCGGGCAATCGATTGACCTAACGAGGTTTTCCCCACACCTGGCGGCCCTACCAGACACAAAATAGGTCCTTTAAGTTGTTTTACCCGTTGTTGCACAGCCAGGTATTCAAGGATTCGTTCCTTAACTTTTTCCAGACCATAATGTTCTGCCTCCAGCACCTCTTCAGCCACTTTCAGATCATGACGAACCTTGGTTTTCTTTTTCCACGGCACACCAACCATCCAGTCAATATAATTACGCACCACTGTTGCTTCTGCCGACATTGGCGACATCAATTTTAATTTATTCAATTCGGCCTCAGCTTTGGCTTTGGCTTCTTTTGACATACCGGCCGCAGTAATTTTCTTTTCCAGCTCTTCAATTTCATTACTCGCTTCGTCCATTTCTCCCAGCTCTTTTTGAATCGCTTTCATCTGCTCATTCAGATAATATTCCCTCTGATTTTTCTCCATCTGTTTTTTCACCCGGCCACGGATTCTTTTTTCCATTTCAAGCAGATCTACCTCGCCTTCCATCAGAGTCATCAATGCTTCCAACCGTTGCACAATATCTGCGGTTTCCAGCATTTGCTGCTTTTCTTCAATCTTCATGGACATATGTGCAGCAATGGTATCGGCCAGTCGTCCCAAATCATCAATACCAGCCAGAGAATTCAACACTTCCGGTGGAATTTTATTATTTAACTTGACATACTGATCAAACGAATTAATTGCCGTACGTTGCAATACCTCAGCTTCCTGCTCAGAAATACCCGTAACATCAACCACTTCTGAAACAGTGGCTGCCATATAACCATCAACTTCCTGATATTGCAGCACTGAACAACGCTCACTGCCTTCAACTAATACCTTGACCGTTCCATCCGGTAATTTTAGCAGTTGCAAAATATTCGCCAGTGTTCCGGATTTATATAAATCACTGTACTCAGGCTCATCCACATCTGCCCGTTTCTGTGCAACAAGTAAAATTTGTTTATCTTCCTTCATCGCTGCATCCAGTGCAACAATCGACTTTTCCCTACCTACAAACAAAGGAATTACCATGTGCGGATAAACCACGACATCTCGAAGCGGCAAGACTGGAACACATTCGTCTTTTTGTTTTAAATCGGTCATTTCATTTGCGTCCATCACTGGAATCTAAAATATTAAGTAAGTAATTATTATATATAGGGACAAAAATACAAAAAACAAGAAAACCCAAGCAAAAAAAAGGGAGCTTTGCAAACGGCAAAGCTCCCTTTTTAACTAAACTGAATACTTCTATCAGGAATCAGAGGCCGCTATTTTTTGTTCAGTTTCGTACACAAAAATAGGATCAGATTCACCCATAATCACACTTTTGTCCAGAACAACTTTGGTAATATTGTCATTGGAAGGCAGTTCATACATGGTATCCAGTAACACATTTTCCACAATGGTCCGCAATCCTCTGGCGCCGGTTTTTCTTTCCATAGACTTACGCGCAATCGCTGACAACGAATCGTCCCTGAACTCCAGATCCGCCCCCTCCATTGCAAATAAATGCTGATATTGCTTGATCAGCGCATTTTTAGGTTCGGTCAAAATTTGTACCAATGCTTTTTCATCCAGTTCTTCAAGTGTTGCAACAACCGGCAAACGTCCCACAAATTCTGGAATTAATCCATATTTAATCAGGTCTTCAGCTTCCACTTCTGAAAAGACTTCACCAACATTTTTGTTGTCATCCTTAGATTTGACTTCCGCAAAAAATCCAATGCCACCCTTCTCTGACCTGGCTTTAATGACCTTATCCAGACCAGCAAATGCCCCGCCAACGATAAACAATATATTGGCTGTATTAACCTGCAAAAATTCCTGTTGCGGATGCTTGCGACCACCTTGCGGCGGCACTGAAGCAACAGTGCCCTCTATCAGTTTCAACAATGCCTGCTGCACACCTTCACCAGACACATCGCGAGTAATCGAGGGGTTATCTGATTTTCTGGTAATTTTATCGATCTCATCGATATAAACGATACCGGTTTCTGCCTTTTCGACATCATAATCACATTTTTGCAGAATTTTCTGAATAATATTTTCGACATCCTCGCCCACATAACCCGCTTCAGTCAATGTGGTTGCATCGGCAATGGTAAAGGGAACATCCAGTAACCTGGCCAGTGTTTCCGCCAATAATGTTTTCCCTGAACCTGTCGGGCCAATCAACAAAATATTACTTTTCGCCAATTCGACATCATCTTTTTTACTGTTACTGCGTAGGCGTTTATAGTGATTATAAACAGCTACCGCAAGAATCTTTTTCGCACTTTCCTGACCAATAACATAATTATCCAGCTCTGCCTTGATTTCTTTCGGCTTTGGCAACTGTCCATTTCCTGAGACTGAATCGTCTTCTGCTAATTCATCTCTTATGATGTCATTGCATAGCTCCACACATTCATCACATACATAAACTGATGGTCCGGCAATAAGCTTTCTAACCTCATCCTGACTTTTACCACAAAAAGAACAGTAAAGTAGTCTCTCCTCATCTTTGCCTTTGTTGCCTTTACTCATTGAGCATCTCCCACTAACATCTAAACCGATGCATTAAATTTCAAACTGAACTACAGAATAGATTGAAATACAAAAAAAATCCAATCACAATTGGTTTAAGGCGATTATTAAAAAGAATTTACCCGTTTGCGCTGGATTTTTGTTTGCCTTCAACGACTACATGGATACAAGGGACTAAGGCAATGCACCAGGCACGAAACTTTCCCCCGTTCCACTCAAACTCCGTCACCTACTTCCTATCAGGCAATGCAGGCAAATATATTGCTCTTGCAATCTGCATGGCTGACATCCCTGCAGCCCAGAGCAGTGTAGCTATGTGCCGCAAGAAGACAAACAAAAAACAATTAGGATGGCAAATTCTTTAACAGAAATCGCCTAAGATAAACGACTGACTAAAACCTGATCAATCAAACCATATTTGGCTGCATCTTCAGCGCCAAGAAAATTATCTCTATCTGTATCTTGCTGAATTTTTTTCAGACTCTGACCAGTATGATGAGCCAAAATTTTATTTAGTTTTTCTCTGATTGATAGAATTTCACGGGCATGAATATCAATATCCGAAGCCTGTCCCTGAAACCCGCCCAATGGTTGATGAATCATAACTCTTGAATGGGGCAGACAATATCGTTTATCGGCAGCGCCACCAGCCAATAACAATGCTCCCATACTGGCGGCCTGTCCAATACACATAGTACTGACATCCGACTTGATAAACTGCATGGTATCGTAAATGGCCATACCGGCCGTTACCGATCCACCGGGAGAATTGATATAAAGGTGTATATCCTTGTCCGGATTTTCCGACTCCAGAAACAATAACTGGGCCACAACCAGATTGGCCATATAATCTTCAACCTGACCAACCAAAAAAATAACTCGCTCTTTTAAAAGTCTTGAATAAATATCAAAAGACCGTTCTCCGCGAGCAGTCTGTTCGATAACCATGGGTACCAGTCCACCGGCCGCTTGTGGCATCATGATCTTATCATTTTGTTTATCAAACATTTGTTGTGACCCTTATGTTAATCATTGCTGTTTTTCCATGACCTCATCGAAACTGACAGTTTCATCTGTTATTTTCGCCTGACCAACAATCCATTCGACAGTTTGATCTTCCAAAACCATTTGCTGAACTTCTTGCAATCGCTTTTCATCTGCATAATACCAGTTAATCACATCCTCCGGTTGATCATAGCTGTTTGCCATGGTTTCAATCGCTGACCGCACTTTATCTGCATCCACCTTGATTTCCTTTTCCTTGATAATTTCACCCAGAATCAAACCTAATGTCACTCTACGTTTAGCCTGTTCTTCAAAAATATCGCGGGGAAGATCCAGATCTTCCAGTTTCATATTCTGCTTTTTAGCATTTTCCGCATATGGTTTCATCATCTCCTTGATTTCCTGATCAACCAGAGCATTTGGTGTTGAAATTTTAATATTTTCGTATATTGCATCCATCACTGATTTTTTCAGCCTGTCTTTTAGCGCCTGTGCTAATTCACGCTCCATATTGACTTTTATATCCGCACGAAAGGCATCCATTTCGCCATTACCAATACCGTAACCCTTAATAAAATCGACATCCACTTCCGGCAACACCGATTCTTCAACTTTTACTATTTCGACTTCAAACTGCGCCGATTTTCCAGCCAGTTTTTCATTACCGTATTGTTCCGGGAAAGTAACATCAAAATTTTTGCTCAAACCCGCTTCAAGCCCCACCAATTCATCCTCAAACCCCGGAATCATTTGTTTTTTTCCAATTTCGACCTGAAAATTTTCCGTTTTACCGTTAGTAAAGTTTTCACCTTCACAGTCACCGGAAAAATGTATAGTCACTCGATCGCCTTCCTGAGATGCACGTTCAACTGATCTCCAGTCTTTCTTTTGCTCTCTCAATTTGTTGATCATATTTTCCAGATCATCTTCCACTACCGTCGCAGTTGAACGGATAATTTCCAATTGCTCCATGCCTTGCAAAGAAATTTCCGGATACACTTCAAACTCTGCGATGTATTCCAGACCCTCTTTATTATCAGTTGGATGAATATGAGGCTGACCAGCCGGCACCAGTTCCTTCTCTTGCAATGCCTCAAAGTAAGTCGATTGAATCAGATCACCTGAAACTTCTCCGCGTACACGATCACCAAACTGTTTTTTGACTACACTGAGCGGCACTTTGCCTGGACGAAAACCATCAAGTTTAATTTCACGAGCCAATGACTTGAACCGCGTTTCCATTTTTTCCTGAACCACTTCTTCAGGTACGCTAACAGTCATTTTTCGGACTAACTCTGATGTCTTTTCGACAGAAACTTGCATTACTTTACCTCAAACAATTAAAAAATTCGTTTTTTTTGGATACCGGCAATCGGCTTATGAAGCTGGGGAATTAACGGTGACCATCGTTAACTAAATAAAGAAGAATGGTGCGAGCGGAGAGACTCGAACTCTCACGGGCTACCCCACTGGAACCTAAATCCAGCGCGTCTACCAGTTCCGCCACGCTCGCAATTTTAAACAGCTGGCTATTATAATCGTCAATTTCTGCAAAAACAACTTAATATTTTGCAACAATTCCCCGGCTTTATTAATGGGAATATTGAATTACCAGGCATAAAACAACATAAAGAGGACTTTCTCAATAATTCAGGACAAATGAGAACAAATAAGATGTAATCAATAAAAACCATACTGGAACAATCTCCTAACTAGAATACCTGGCTTTCACGACTTCTTTGTTACTTATACATTACCCCCTAATAAATTAATAACCTAGGCTATTAACACTAAATACACTGAATAGATACCCTATTTTTTGTATAATTCAGACTTATATAATTTTCCAAAACAAGCAATGCAACAATCTCCTTTTAAAACCATTGGCATTATCGGCAAACCCAGCGACCCCAGCATTGCAAACACTTTGAATACGCTTTACCAGTTTCTTAACCACAGAAACTTTTCTATTGTTATTGACCAGCAAAGCGCCGCTTTTATTACCCGGAAAAACATTACTACATGCACTATAGAGAGTTTGGGACAACATTCCGACATAGTTATCGCAGTAGGAGGTGACGGTACATTTTTATCTGCAGCGCGCGCTATTGTTAGTGACGGAATTCCATTGGTTGGCGTCAACCTGGGCCGACTGGGTTTTCTGGTAGATATTTCGCCTGAACAATTATCTTATAAGCTGGATAAAATCCTGGCAGGACACTACAGACAAGAATATCGTTCATTATTACGCGCCAAAATTATTCGCGATAACCAGATAATTCACGAACAAACTGCTTTCAATGAAGTCGTTGTGCATCGCTGGGTTACCCCCAGCATGATCGAAATTATTACGTCAATAAATGGTGTCTACCTGAATACGCAACGATCTGATGGTTTAATCATTTCCACACCTACCGGCTCAACAGCGTATTCTCTGTCAGCAGGCGGTCCCATTATTCACCCTTCCTTAAAAGCCCTGGTGCTAGTGCCACTGAACCCGCACACCCTGTCCAACCGCCCTGTGGTTATTGATGATAATTCGGAAATTGAAATCTGCTTTAGTCAAACCAAACAAATCAATGCCCTGGTAACTTGCGACCACCTGGAAATCCCGGAGGTGTTAATCAGCGATAAAATTTTGATCAAAAAAGAAGCAAAACCCATTAAAATTTTGCACCCAGAGGATCATGATTTTTTTCATACCCTAAGAGAGAAACTCAACTGGAGCAGTGGCTACCATATTTAACTATGCTATTAAATATCAACATTATTGATCTGGCAGTCGTCAAAACTCTGGACCTGGATCTGGAACCCGGCATGTCTGTTTTGACAGGTGAAACCGGCGCCGGCAAGTCGATTCTACTAACTGCTTTGGGACTGGCATTAGGAGATCGGGCTGATTCAGGCTATGTTCGCCCCGACAGCAAACGTGCGGAAATCAATATCGAATTTGATTTGGCCGATGCACCGCAGGCAAAAGAATGGCTGGAAAAAAATGAACTAAATGACGAACATCATTGCCTGATTCGCAGAGTCATCAATCAGGATGGACGTTCCAAAGCATACATCAACAACCGTCCTGTCACTTTGCAGACCCTGCAGAGTTTAAGCCGTTTACTGGTTGAAATTCATGGTCAACATGCCCACTTAACATTATTGAATAGTGAGGAACAAAAGCGCTTACTGGATGGTTTTGCCGGCAACCAGGCCTTATTAAGTAAAATCAATACTGTTTATCAGAACTGGAAACAATCCAACAGAGAACTTACCAACCTGGTCAAAGCCAGTGCCGACCAAAACGAACGCGAAGAATTGTTACATTACCAGCTTGACGAACTGCAACAACTGGATCTGGAAAACTTTAATTATCAAGAGCTCTCCGGAGAACATAATAAACTGGCCAATCTGGAACAGATTTTGAGCAGTGGTCAGCAACAGTTGGATATTCTCTATGAAAATGAACAACAATCGATTAATCAAATGCTGGGACACAGCATTAACGCTATCACCGATCTCAGCCAATATTCTTCCAACATGAGTGAAATTGCCGAATTGCTGGAGAATGCACAAATTCAGATCTCAGAAGCATCTCAATATTTGCGACGTTATCTTGAAGCGCAGGAGGCTGACCCACAACGATTAAACTGGTTGGATAACCAGCTCAGCATCATTCAGGACTTAAGCCGCAAACACAACACTGAGCCGGAAAAACTGCCGGATACAGGCTTGCTACTTGAACAGGAACTCAATAATCTGACCCACAGCAGCGAACGTATTGAAGAACTGGAAATAAGCTGCAAACAACTTTTATCTGAATATACAGCTTTAGCCAGGCAACTCTCTAAAAAACGTCAGAAATCCGCAACAGAACTGGCTAATAGAATTTCAGCAATGATCAAAGAATTGGGCATGCCGCATGGCGAGTTTCTGGTTGCAGTCACTCAACAAGATAACTGTACGCCGTCCTTGAATGGCAATGACCATATTGAATTTCTAGTCAGCGCCAACCCTGGATTACCGGCCAAACCTCTGGCAAAAGTCGCCTCTGGCGGTGAACTGTCACGCATCAGCCTTGCCATTCAGGTTACTACTAGCACTGATAAAACTACACCTACAATGATATTTGATGAGGTTGATTCAGGCATTGGCGGAGGCATTGCCGAAATCGTCGGACAAAAAATGCGCACTCTCAGCCACAATCGCCAAGTTATGTGTGTTACCCATTTACCGCAAGTAGCGGCACAGGCTCATCATCACTTATTTGTCAGTAAAAGCAATGATAGCGACATAACCTCATCCACCGTCAGACTACTTGATCATTCAGAACGTATAAAAGAAATCGCTCGTATGCTCGGCGGCATCAATATAACCGAAAACACACTGACACATGCCAAAGAAATGCTAAACACAGGGAATTACAATTAACGCCCCGTTTCCCAGTTGAATAAAATTCGCAATCAATTATTATAACAGGGTCTCATCATGGCAATGACTTTGAATACCCGTACTGTATGTATTCAGGCACACCAATAAGTTTTAAATAAAATATATCTAACGTAAGCTGTGTAGAACGTAATGACTTAAAAAAGTCACATAGTGAAACTATGTCTACTCCCCACAGCTTTTTAAGATATTAAGGAGTATCTAAATAATTACGTACAGAAATATTAGTATACTTCGCCCGACCTGGTTTTCGATAAAAGTAAATAGCATTAATTTCGAGGCATTGGTTTGCAACCGATCTACAAGCTGAAATATTAACCAATACTGATCATCAGCCGGACTATTTTAATACTAATATGAAAAGAAGTACGCAGGTAAGAAACCTATGCCCATTTCAGGTCAGAGCGCTCAAAGGGTTGCCGTATTTTCCAATTTAAACCAGCGCTTTATTAATTAAAAAAGGCAGAAAAAATTCTGCCTTTTTATCCCAGTTACCAATAAAATCTAAATCTCAAATTCAGCTTTATCATGTCCGGCTTTCATTAAAGCCTGCATCCATTTTGGCGCAACCCCTCTACCTGTCCAGGTCTGTGTAGGATTATCAGGATTACAGTATTTAGCCGCAACCTTAACACCTTTTCGTGCAGATCGTTTATCCTCTTCCTGAAGTATCACATTAACACCAATTGAAGCAGCTAATTCTTTAATTTGTGCAATGACTTCTTTCCGCTTGGCGGCCTGTTTTTCTTTCAATGCCTTTTCGGCATTTTGTATAACAGCCTGTAACTCAGTTTCAGAAAGATTCAAATACTCGGTCATAATTACCTCTTAACAATAAAAAATACCGTAAAATTATAACACTATTTATTAATAATAAAACTAAAAACAAGTTTTAGATAACCTCAAATTTTATTAAACTTAATATATTTTCTGACTCATCCACCAGTTTAACAACCCAACGACCTTTAGCTGAATAAGGTAACAATTTACTCGTTGAAGCCCGCCAACGATTACCTAATATGTGTATCTTTCTTTTAAACACCAGCTTATCGTTTCTAAACCACTCATGAAATAGCACCCGGTCTTTCATATTATTAATTTCGGTAAAATAATAAACTCCAACAGCTTTTGTTTTATCTGTTAGTATCGGCACGAATATTTCACCAACGGGTTCTTTGTTATTTAATTCTTTCGCAAGTACTGCTCTGCTAACCCTGTTATCAAATATATCTGATAAAGCTACAACCCTACCGGCTTTACCATATTCAGCCTGATTATTAATTATTGTTTCAGAATTAATAATAGCTTCTTTGTTCTTTTTTCCTTCAACCTGAACAGCCTGCTGAGGATTTATCTTTGAAGTATTAATTTCATGTTCGATCAGATCCTGTTGTTTTATTTTTTCATCGACAATTTCCTTGTCACCCTCTCCGCAATTGAATATATAAACTAGTAATCCCAAAATAATCATAAACAGAGCAACAGCAATCATAATTCTTTCAATATGCCATTCGGTGACCATTTTCGGCTGAGTCTGTTTACTTTTTACTTTATCATAATTGATCTTTATAACTACTTTGTTGTCTGCCATATTCATTTCCCAAAACACCCTTGCCCATAGTCATCATTAACAGTAATTTTTTCACTCACCCCCCGACTTTAACTTGGTAATATATCATTTTAGACATAAGATATTGACTATCACTTGTTGAAAAACTGGAACTTCACATGAGCAACCTTCTTAAACTGTTTCGTGATTCTTCTGCACTATACGGCAACAATGCAAGCTATATAGAAGATTTGTATGAACAATATCTGGAAAATCCCGATTCCGTTCCAGAAAGCTGGCGCCGAAAGTTTAATAAAATTCATGATAAAAACACTCATGATATACCTCACAGCCCAATAATTGAACGCTTCGAGCAATTGGCAATCAGTTCTCCGGGAAGACTCGCAAAACTACAGGGGTTTACAGAAGAAAGTGTCAAAAAACAATCGGCGGTCGCCCGCCTGATTAATCAATACCGGGTAAGAGGTCATCAAATTGCCAATAACAATCCATTAGGTAAAAACGACCCTGTTCCGGCCGACCTGGAACCTGCCTATTATGGCTTAGCCGAACCGGATATGGATACCCTGTTTGATACCGGCAATTTATATGGCGTAGACCGTCTGCCGTTACGGGAAATCATCAATACGCTGAAGGAAATTTATTGCGGCAGTATCGGCACTGAATACATGCATATTGTTGATACCGACTCAAAACGCTGGATTAAAAACAAACTGGAAGGCACCAAGCCCGGTCTGAAAGACAACCCGGAAAAAAAACAATGGTTACTTAAATTATTAACCGCTGCCGAAGGTATTGAAAAACACTTACATCTAAAATATGTTGGACAAAAACGTTTTTCTCTGGAAGGCGGTGAAAGTTTAATTCCCATTCTGGATGAATTGACTCAACGTTCCGGTAAAAACAACGCCAAAGAGGTGGTTATTGGCATGGCGCATCGCGGCCGACTCAATGTACAGGTTAATATACTGGGGAAAAGTCCGGCCGCTTTATTTGGTGAGTTTGAAGGCACCCATGTCTCCTCTCCCGGCGTATTGACAGGAGATGTAAAATACCACATGGGTTTTTCATCAAACATCGCAACACCTGGCGGACCCATTCATATCACCCTGGCATTTAACCCATCTCATCTGGAAATCATCAACCCGGTAGTGGAAGGTTCAGTCAAGGCCCGCCAGGATCGCCGGGGTAAAGGCAGTATTGATACTGTTATCCCAATATTGATACATGGTGATGCTTCATTTGCCGGTCAGGGTATTGTAATGGAAACTCTGAACATGTCTGAAACCAGGGCATTCTCTACCGGAGGCACAGTACATATTGTTGTTAACAATCAAATTGGCTTTACCACCAGCAACCCTTTTGATGCCCGTTCAACCCTGTATTGTACAGATGTTGCCAACATGATCCAGGCGCCGGTATTTCATGTTAATGGCGATGACCCGGAAGCAGTGCTTTATGTCACTCAACTCGCTTTGGATTACCGCATGCAGTTTCACAAAGATGTCGTGATTGATCTGATTTGTTACCGCCGCCTGGGACATAATGAAGCTGATGAACCGGCAACAACCCAGCCGATAATGTATAAAATGATTCGCAATCACCCAACCACCCGACAACTCTATGCACAACAATTGATTAAAGAGGGAATTATCACTGAGCAGGAAACTCTGGATATGGAAAAAGATTATCAGCAATTGCTTGAAAACGAACAAGTTGTTTCCAGACCTACCCTCAGTAATAAACTTTATTCCTATTCAACTCAATGGGAGCGTTTCCATCACACGCCTTGGACCAGCCCGGCCGATACCCGCGTTGCTCTGGAACGAATCCGTTTTTGTAACGACAGAATGCAATGTCTGCCAGCAGGATTTGAGTTGCACTCCCGTGTCGCAAAAGTCATGGAGAA
The DNA here is from genome assembly GCA_964474415.1 of uncultured Methylomarinum sp. Taxonomy (GTDB): domain Bacteria; phylum Pseudomonadota; class Gammaproteobacteria; order Methylococcales; family Methylomonadaceae; genus Methylomarinum. Next base: position 13,379 of record CAYYSO010000027.1, read on the forward strand.
CCGCAATAAAATGGCAGCCGGCGCGCACCCGTTAGATTGGGGGTTCGCTGAAAATATGGCATACGCCACGCTGTTACTAGAGAACTATGAAGTCCGACTGACCGGCCAGGATATTGGCAGAGGTACCTTTTTTCACCGCCATGCAATACTTTACAACCAGATCAATGGTGAACCCTATATTCCCCTCCAGCATCTGGATAAAAATCAGGCCAGACCGCAAATTTTTGATTCACTGTTATCAGAAGCCGGAGTCCTGGGATTTGAATACGGTTACAGTTCTACAGAGCCCAACAAACTGGTGATCTGGGAAGCGCAATTCGGAGATTTCGCCAATGGCGCACAAGTTGTTATTGATCAATTTATCAGTTCTGGCGAAACTAAATGGGGACGTCTCAGTGGCTTGGTTATGCTGCTACCACATGGTTTTGAAGGTCAGGGGCCGGAACATTCTTCCGCCCGTCTGGAACGCTATCTGCAATTGTGTGCGGACCATAATATCCAGGTTTGCACACCGACTACGCCAGCGCAGATCTTTCATTTATTACGGCGTCAGCTGATCAGACAATACCGTAAACCCCTGATCATCATGAGTCCCAAAAGTCTGCTCCGACATAAACAGGCTGTTTCGACTCTGGAAGACCTGACCGATGGGCAGTTTTATCCGGTTATTGGAGAACAGGATGACCTGAATATCACCGGGATTACCCGTCTGGTGCTATGTGCCGGCAAAATTTACTATGATTTACTGGAAGTACGCAGACGCGATAAATTAAAGCATATTGCCATTATACGTATTGAACAGCTTTACCCTTTTCCTGATGAAATTTTCAGGAAGGAAATAAATCAATATCCTAATATTAAACACATTATCTGGTGTCAGGAAGAACCTAAAAATCAGGGCGCCTGGTATCAAAGTAAACATCATTTTTACACTAATCTCGACAAACATATCACCATTACCTATGCTGGAAGACCGCCCTCTGCAGCGCCTGCAGTAGGTAATTTCAGAACCCATATCCAAGAACAACGCGCTGTCGTCAATACAGCCTTATACGGAAACACCCAAGGAAATAAAGATGAGCTTTGAAATTCTGGTCCCGGACCTTCCCGAATCGGTTTCTGATGCAACACTGTCCACCTGGCATAAAAAGCCCGGCGACCGGGTCAATAAAAATGATAACCTGGTTGATTTAGAAACTGATAAGGTCGTGCTTGAAGTCCCCGCACCCACCTCTGGAATCTTAACAAAAGTCCTTAAAGAAAACGGCTCAACTGTAATGAGTGGAGACCTGCTGGCATTAATGGAACAACAGGAGGAGGAATCTGACACCAATGCTAAAAATGAAATCAGCAAAAACCCGGTCGATGATATCCCTTTAAGCCCTGCCGTAAGACGATTAATACAGAAAAACCAACTGGATCCAAAGACCATTTTAGGATCAGGAAAGCACGGCCGTATTCTGAAAACCGATGTGCTTGCATATCTGGAGAAACAGCAACAAGCTCAACAAAAGACTGATAACAATACAAGCAGACAAACAATAAAAACAGAAACTCCCGAATCGACTAATAATTACCTGACAGCTACTGCCAGTTTGCGTCCGGAACAACGCGTTCCCATGACCCGCCTGCGTGCCAAAGTGGCAGAGCGGTTATTGCAAGCTCAACAAAATGCCGCCATGTTAACAACTTTTAATGAGGTTGACATGCAGGCTGTTATTAATCTGCGGCAGCAATACAAAGAACGTTTTGAGCAAAAACATGGAGTAAAACTTGGCTTTATGTCTTTCTTTGTCAAAGCCTCCATAGAAGCGTTAAAACGTTTTCCGGCTGTCAATGCCTCTATTGATGATAACGATATTATCTATCACGGCTACTATGATATTGGCATCGCTGTCTCTTCACCACGAGGACTGATCGTCCCGGTTATCCGCGATGCCGACCAGCTGGATTTTGCCGGCATCGAAAAAAGCATCTCCGAATATGGCGGCAAAGCCCATGACGGCTCATTGAGTGTTGAAGATCTGACGGGAGGCACATTCACGATTACTAATGGCGGCATTTTTGGTTCCATGCTTTCCACCCCTATACTCAACCCGCCACAATGCGCCATATTAGGCATGCATGCCATAAAAGAGCGCCCAGTTGTTGAAAACGGTGAAATTGTCATCCGGCCGGTCATGTATCTGGCTCTTTCCTATGATCATCGTCTGGTTGACGGCAAAGAGGCTGTCCAGTTTTTAGGGACAATAAAAGAATGCCTGGAAGCGCCCGCTCATCTGCTACTCAACATATAAGCCATGTCTTCTACAGCCCAATATGATGTCATTGTTATCGGCGCCGGCCCTGCCGGTTATGTCGCCGCCATTCGTAGCGCTCAACTGGGGCTTAAAACCGCCTGTATCGATAATTGGCGCAATCGAAATGGAGAATCCAGTCTTGGCGGCACATTCATCAATGCCGGCTGCATTTCCTCAATGACTTTACTGGAATCAGCCAAAATATACCATTTGCTCACTCATAATATTGAAGAACATGGTATTAGTTTTAATGAATTGACACTTGATGTAAATAAGATGGTGGAACGGAAAAACCACACCATTAAAATTTTAAGCAAGCAAATTAAAAGAATTTTCGACTACCATCAAATAGATTGCATTCATGCCCATGGAAAATTGCTTTCTGACAATCAAGTAAAAATCAAGCCATTGTCTGAACAGCCGTCTTATATCATTCATGCCACTAATATTATTCTGGCGACAGGTTCCATGCCGATAGAATTGCCTTACGCTGCACACAATGGTTTAATCATTAATTCCAAGCAGGCATTAAACCTTACTGAAGTTCCCAAAAAACTTGGCATTATTGGCGCTGGAATCATAGGTCTTGAATTGGGCTGCATCTGGAATAAACTCGGATCTGAGGTGGTACTACTTGAAGCACAGGAAACCTTTTTAACAGCACCTGACCAGCAAATCGCTCAGGAGGCATATCTTATCTACAGTCAGCAAGGACTTGATATTCGTCTTGGAGCGCGCGTTATTTCTACACAACAATCAGATACTCAGGTCACACTGGAATACCAGGATAACGAAGGCACTCATACGCTATTACTGGATAAGTTAATTGTCGCATCAGGTCGTCAACCAAATTCAGAAAATTTGGCGGCACAGGAAGCTGACTTATTATTGGACGAAAGCGGATTTGTACATGTTGATGAACACTGTTGCACAAATTTACCGGGTGTTTATGCCATTGGCGATTTAACCTTGTTGGGACCTATGCTAGCCCACAAAGGCCTTGAAGAAGGCGTTTTTGTAGCCGAACATATTGCCGATCAACATAACTCGATCAACTACAATATTATTCCTAATGTCATTTATACCGACCCGGAAATTGCCTGGGTAGGTCAAACTGAACAAGCACTTAAAGCTGTTGGTGAAAATTACAAAGTAGGTGTTTTTCCATTTAAATCATCAGCTCGCGCGCAATCGATGAGAAAAACCGAAGGTATGGTAAAAATTATCACCCAAGCTGACAGCGATGTTATTCTCGGGGTTCATATTATTGGTGCCCAAGCTTCCGAATTAATTGCCGAAGCTGTTTTAGCGATGGAATTCTCCGCCAGTGCAGAAGATCTCGCCAGAACTATTCATGCCCACCCCACCATTTCAGAAGCCCTGCATGAAGCCGCATTATCATTAGCCAACCGCTCCCTGCACTTACCGCCTGACTTCTAACTACAATTTTATCATGCGTTTTTCCATTATTCCTGTTACCCCGTTCCAACAAAATTGCTCACTACTGATTTGTGAACAAACCAATAAAGCAGTCGTTGTTGACCCCGGAGGTGACCTCGACATCATATTGCAGCGGGTTGACAATGAAAACGTCACTTTGGAATCAATTCTTGTCACCCATGGTCATTTAGATCATGTTGGTGCTGTTGAAGAATTGGCTGAAAAACTTTCTCTCCCGATTCTAGGGCCACAAATTGAAGATGAATTCTGGATTGAAGCAATCCCTGAACAATGTGAAACATTTGGGTTTCCAGCCAGTAACCCCTTTGTTCCCACACGTTGGCTAAGCGATGGCAACACAATAGAATTTGGCAAGGAACAACTTCAAATTATCCACTGCCCCGGACACACACCCGGCCATATCGTCTTTTTTAGTCAAACAGCCCGGCTTGCTGTAGTAGGCGATGTTTTATTCAATGGTTCAATTGGCAGAACCGATTTTCCGAAAGGCGATTATCAAACCCTGATATCATCAATCCAGCATAAACTATGGCCATTAGGCAAAGATGTTGCTTTCATCCCCGGCCACGGTCCCATGTCAACTTTTGGTGAAGAAATGCGCTCTAATCCATTTGTTAAGGTACAAAATTGAATTTGATATCTAATTCCCTGTAGAGTAGAAAAGTACAGCCTATTCCGCCATATGACAATCCAATTCTCCGGCGGCAATTTGTCGGATTACGCTACGCTAATCCAACCTACGACCCGTCCATCTTACGAGTTAATACACTTTAGAATGGGTCGGTAATTCTTGAACCATCTTATTGGCACAGCCTAAACATTCCATAGACAAAAAAATATGACATATCTACTGAGAGTGTTTATTACGATAATGCCGAAACTTACGTTGTAGTTTCAGTCGTTTGATTTTGAGCTTCTGTTGTCGTATCTCCACTTCAGATAATAATTGAAAAATATCTGCCGGCATTCCATCAGGCAGTTCAACAATAGTATAGTGATGTCGAATATCTATCCGCCCTATTCGCTTTCTATCGACCCCTGATTCGTCCACCAGCACATTTTTAATCTCTTCCTGTTTTACCTGATGTTTGTCGCCTACATTGAGCCGATAGCGTACTGTCTTGTTCTGAGTTACAGTGAGCGGAATGTCAAAGTCGTCATTGGACTCTGAAACCTGTTCCATTTTTTTAACTCTCTGATACAAATTGGGTTGGCTTAAATAGACCAATGCAGCTGCACAATCTTCCAGATTCCAATCAAGATCTGCTATGATGTCTCGGATCAAGTCACGTTGCCGATCAATGTTCTCATTATCAAGAACATTTTTCAGACGTTTCTTAAATTTTTTTTCTTTTCTAGCGTTTATCGACATTCAAACTCTCTGTCCTGAGCTTACAGGCGATCCAGGTTAATATCCACGAAGGCTTCATCCCGCAAACGTCTGAGCCATAACTCTGTTTCCTCTTCAATTTTACGCTTACGGATTTCTTCACGAACCCGATTCTTTTTAAATTCAACACTATTGTCCCGATCCTCTCTGTCTAGCACCTGTATGATGTGCCAGCCAAATTGGGTTTGTACCGGGTTACTAATTTCATTAATTGCCAGTTTATTCATGGCGGATTCAAAAGGCGGCACCAATGCACCCGGTCCGACCCAGCCCAAATCGCCACCTTTGATGGCTGAACCTTTGTCATCGGAATGAGCCCGGGCTAATGCGACAAAGTCATCGCCGTCAATAATTCTTTCTTTAAGCGCCAATAATCGTTTTTTTGCTTCCCCATCATCAATTAATTCATTGGTTTTAATCAGTATATGACGAACTTTGGTTTTGGTGACTATATGCTTGTCTACTCCTTCCATTGCTATCATTTTGATAACATGAAATCCACTGGGGCTGCGAATAGGATCGGAAACATCACCTCTACTCATTTTACTGACTACATCAACAAACAGTGTTGGAATCTGTCCTATGGTACGCCAACCTAAATCGCCACCGTTCAAGGCATTGCCACCGTCAGAAACACTGATTGCCATTTGATTAAAATCTTCACCATGGCGTAAATCATTAATAATTCTTTCCGCTTTATCCCGGGCCTTTTGTATGACACCAGCAGATGCTGCCTCTGGGATTGAAATAAGAATATGCCCTAACCGATATTTGACTTTTTCCTTACCGACTTCACCCTGGGTTTCCAGATAATGCGTCACTTCTCTGTCGGTCACCTTGATTCGAGAACCGATTTCCCGAGCCCTCAATTGATTAACAATGATTTCATTACGGATACTTTCCTGAAAGTTGGCAAAATTAATTCCCTGGTTTTCCAGTTCCACTCTAAATTGCTCGGGCGTCATATTGTTTCTGTCGGCAATATCCGCTATTGAGCTTCTCAACATTTCATCACTGACTCTAATGCCGACTTTTACAGCTAATTGTCGTTGTAATTTTTCAATAATCAACCGTTCCAGAACCTGTTTCCTAAGAATAAATTTTGGCGGAATCATAACTTGGCTGGCCTGTAACTTTTGCGAAATGGCATTGGCTTCCCGGGTCAATTCACTGTCTAAAACAACATCATCTTCAACAACTGCGACGATTCTATCTAACAATTGGGCTCTGACAGCCAATACATTAAAAAATAGAAGCATTAAAAATGCTCCCATAAAATATTTTTTCATAGGGATATTCTATTTTTTGGGTTTACGATAACCATTCAGGTTTTTTTGCAAAAAGTCATCCACTTTATCACCAAAACTGGTCAAACCTTTCAGCTCCAATTGTACAAACAAAGCGTTTTGCGGCTCAGCTAGTGTCGAGTTACTGATACTGTTAACAAAACGTCTGCCGATAATACGAAAACGCCAGCAACAGTTTTCTTTTTCCAAACCGATAAAGCTTTCTACCGTCTGATTAAATTTCAAAGAGTACTGCCAACGTCCCACAGCATACCAGTTATCATAAATCGGCCAGCGAAAAGACATATTGCTTTGGATAATTTTAGCCACCAAAGCTGGATCATCCCGTCGGTAACGATAACCGATATTAATGATCTTATCCGGTAAATTTCTATACTGAATAGCGCCCTCACCACGAGTAATCCTATTAATCTCAGGATTCCACTGTAACCCGGAAGAAAAAGAGATGTGGTCGCTTAATTGACCGCCGAATTGAGCAATCAGCTTGGATAAACTGTTGGTTTGAGGAGCATTGCCGGACAGAATAACTTCTCTGTTACGGAAATAAAATATTTCCCCGACACTCAGTTTTAAACGTTGGCAGAATTGAAGAACACCTGTCCATGTACCCGATAAGTACGAGTATCATGTTCG
>CAYYSO010000028.1:0-20335 GCA_964474415.1 uncultured Methylomarinum sp.
AGATACAGGATTTTTTATCAGCAGTGGCTAAAAAATATTCAGTTTGGATAGTAGGCGGTACGATTCCTCTGGTTGCCGATGATGACAATAAAGTCAAAGCGGCTTGTCTGATTTATAACGATCAGGGCGAACGCGTGGCGCGCTACGATAAAGTGCATCTGTTCGATGTCAGTGTGCCTGATACCGATGAAGTCTACCGGGAATCCGATTCAATAGAGCCGGGAGAAAACCCTCTGATAATCAATACACCTTTTGGCAAATTAGGCATCGCGGTTTGTTACGATCTGCGTTTTCCGGAATTTTTTCGCACGATGTCCAGAGACGGTATTGATATATTGGTGGTTCCGGCGGCTTTTACCGCAGAAACCGGCGCCGCACACTGGGAAGTTTTATTGCGCGCCAGGGCAATTGAAAACTTGTGTTATGTGATTGCCCCAAATCAAGGAGGATTTCATCTCAATGGTCGTAAAACGTTTGGTCACAGCATGATTATTGATCCCTGGGGGGTGCTGTTGGACTGTTATAAAACCGGCAGTGGTTTTGTCAGCGCTGATATTGACCTGGAGAGACTGGAAAAAACCCGGCAATCTTTTCCAGTATTGCAACATCGACGTTTTTTTTGTACTTGAATCATGACGGTCAAAGCCTTATTTTTTTCTATTTTATCGTTGACACTGGTTGCCTGTTCCGGAGTCGAACAAAAATACCGTGATACCACTGATCTGGAAACCCCGCCAAGGCTGGTGATTGTTGAGAAATCTTCAAATGAGGTGGAAGATAAAGTTCAGAAAAATATCAATGACTATGTTTTTCTGGATGACATGGAAAATCCTTCGGTTCTGAAAATTAAAAAATTGTTTGATCGCTCCTGGGATCTGGTTGGACAGGCTTTGAGTAAGAGAAAAATTGAGATTACCGATATGAATCGTGATAAAGGGATTTATTTTGTCAAGTATGACCCTGGCGAAGATTCAAACGGCCGGGTATTCGGTAACGTCAGGTTCTTTCTTTTTGAAGATGAATACCAGGAAGCGGAATATAAAATCAGTATAGGCTGGCATGATACCGAGACTGAAGTGCGCGTGGAAATGATCAATCAACAGGAGGTAACTGCTGGTGAAGATGAGGACGAAGAGCTGGCAGACGGTTCGGCAAAATTGATCAAGGCATTGTATGACGAAATCAGCAATGTTCAGACTAAAGAATAAGCGACAATTCCTCGTTTACATGCTTCAGCGTGGGAATGCATACAAGAGTTGAAATTTCCGGTATGGGTTCCCACGGGAGGACTATGGGAACCAGGGAATCCAATTGCTCGTAGGGTGCATTTTATGCACTTTTTAAACTCGGTGCATAAAATGCACCCTATTTCCAAACAACACATGGCATTATTAAATCAAGTAACTCAATCTATTCTGGCGCCGTATGGTATGCAGATCAACCATATTGATCAGATAATGGCGAAACTGCTTAGCGCCCCGGTCGATGCGGCCGACATTTATTTTCAATCCAGTCACTTTGAATCCTGGCAATTAGAAGGTGGAATTGTTAAAGAAGGCAGTCATAATATTGATATTGGCGCCGGGGTGCGCGTGGTGTCAGGCGAGAAAACGGGGTTTGCCTACAGCGACAGAATTGAATTGCCTGTTTTGCTGGAAGCGGCAAACAATGTGAAGGCGATAGCCAGGCAAGGTCAAAGCCGACAAACGCAAATAGCGAAACCAGGTGATTGTCCACAACTTTATGAATCGCTTAATCCATTAAAATCCATGCCGGATCAGAAAAAAATTGATTTGTTACGGAAGGTGGATAAGGAAACGCGTAAACTGGATAGCCGTATTGAAGAAGTTATCGTCAGTTTGGCTGGCGTTTATGAAAATGTACTGATTGCCAGTCAGGATGGTTCTTTGGTTGCCGATATCAGGCCTCTGGTTAGAATGAATGTCACCGTGATTATGGAAGATAATGGACGGCGCGAACAAGGCAGTATGGGCGGCGGCGGACGTACTGATTACCGCTGTTTTGTAGATCAGGAAGCCGCGCTTGAATATGCCAAGGAAGCCGTCAGGCAAGCACAGGTTAATCTGGAAGCAGAAGAGGCGCCGGCCGGAAATATGGTCGTGGTATTGGGGCCGGGCTGGCCGGGAATACTGTTACATGAAGCGATTGGTCATGGTCTGGAAGGCGATTTTAACCGTAAAGGCACATCGGCATTTAGCGGTAAAGTCGGTGAGCGGGTGGCTTCGGATTTATGCACTGTTGTTGATGATGGCACTTTGCCGGGGCGTCGCGGGTCATTAACTATTGATGACGAAGGTATGCCGACCGAAAATACGGTATTGATAGAGAAAGGTATCCTGAAAGGCTATATGCAGGACAAACTGAATGCTCGCTTGATGGGGGTTAAAGCAACTGGTAACGGGCGTCGCGAATCGTATGCGCATTTGCCTATGCCGCGGATGACCAATACCTATATGTTGCCGGGAGCGCATAATCCAGAAGAAATTATCGGCTCGGTTAAAAAAGGACTTTATGCGAAAAATTTCGGCGGAGGACAGGTAGATATTACCTCGGGAAAATTTGTTTTTTCCACCAGTGAAGCCTATTTGATCGAAAACGGCGAAATTACCCGGCCGGTAAAAGGCGCCACTTTAATTGGTAACGGTCCTGATGTGTTGACCCGGGTTTCCATGGTGGGAACGGATCTGGAGCTGGATAGCGGAGTCGGGACTTGTGGTAAAGAAGGCCAGAGTGTGCCGGTCGGTGTCGGGCAGCCAACCTTGAAAATCGATAGTTTAACTGTTGGCGGCACTAACGTGTAGAGATACGATTAATCGCATCTCTACAAAATAAATACAGAGAAGAAAATTGCAAAATCAGGAAGAAATCAATCGTTTAAAAAACGTCGTTCAAGACTTACTGGACGAAGCGAAACATCAGGGTGCCAGCGCCGCTGAAGCAGGCTTGAGTGTCGATAATGGCTTGTCAGTGACGGCGCGTTTGGGCGATGTTGAAACCATTGAATACCATTGCGACCAGGGTTTGGCTATAACAGTTTATTTTGGTCAACGAAAAGGCTCTGCCAGCAGCAATGATTTATCGCCTGATTCATTGAAAGAAACCGTCAGAGCGGCATGCAGCATAGCAGGCTATGCCAGTGAAGACCCTTATGCCGGATTACCAGAAAAAGAACTGTTGGCCACTGAATTTCCTGACCTTGAGCTTAATCATCCTTGGTCGGTGGATGCAGAAAAAGCGATTTCATTGGCGATAGAATGTGAGGATGCAGCGCGTAACTATCATCCTGAAATCAGTAATTCAGAAGGAGCCAGTGTAAACAGTCATCAGGGAACACGGGTTTTGGGCAATTCGCTGGGGTTTCTGCAGGGCTATCAATCCAGCCGGCATTCGTTGAGCTGTTCAGTGCTGGCAGGGCGGGATGACAATATGCAGCGCGATTACTGGTATACCGTGTCGAGAAATCCTGATTTTATGGAGTCAGCTGTGGCAGTAGGTGAAAAGGCAGCCGAGCGGACTGTTCGCCGTTTGGGAGCGCGCACTCTGCCAACACGTCAATGTCCGGTCATGTTTTCAGCTGAAATGGCATCGGGCTTAATTGGTTCGTTGATTAGCGCGGTGAGCGGCGGTAATTTATACCGCAAGTCATCCTTTTTGCTGGATGCATTGGATACCCGGATTTTTCCTGAGTTTATGCGCATTTATGAACTGCCTCATCTACCGGGTGGTTTAGGTAGCGCCAATTTTGACGCTGAAGGTGTGGCAACCCCAACGCTGCGTGAAATAGTCGATGATGGCATTTTGAAATCTTATGTACTAAGTTCCTATTCAGCCCGGAAGTTGGGGATGCAAACGACCGGTAATGCGGGTGGCGTTCACAATTTAAATGTCGAATCCGGGATCTATAGTTTTACCGATATGCAGGTAAAAATGCATACAGGTTTGCTGGTTACCGAATTAATGGGGCAGGGTGTCAATATGGTCAGCGGTGATTACTCCCGCGGTGCAGCCGGATTCTGGGTCGAAAACGGTGAAATTCAATATCCAGTCGAAGAAATTACCATCGCCGGTAATTTAAAAGATATATTTAAAAATATTGTTGCCGTCGGTAATGATGTCGATTATCGCGGCAATATCTGTACCGGTTCAATATTGATTGAACAAATGTCTATTGCCGGAGAACGATAAAAAACGCTATAAAAAGATCAAAGACTCTGCAAAATATCCTCAATTAACTGCGGCCCTTTATAAATCAAACCGCTGTAGATTTGTACCAGGCTGGCGCCGGCCGCCAGTTTTTCCTGAGCATCAGCGCCGCTTAAAATACCGCCCGCGGCAAAAATAGGCAGTTTGCCGTTTAGTTCTGATGCGAGTCTTTTGATAACCCGGGTTGAACTATCTTTAACCGGCGCCCCGCTCAGACCGCCAGCTTCATCGGTATAGCGATGCCCTTGAATTTTATCTCTGGCAATGGTGGTATTGGTGGCAATGACGCCGTCAATATTAAACTCTATTAACAATCCGGCTATATGGATAATTTCCTCATTTGTCAGGTCGGGAGCTATCTTAACGACTAGCGGGACATATTTGAGATGTTCCTGTTGCAGTTTTAGTTGTTCTTCTTTCAAACTGGAAAGCAGGTTTTTAATCTCATTCCCTTGCTGCAATTGACGTAGGTTTTTGGTGTTGGGTGAGGAAATATTCAAGGTGATGTAGCTTGCTAATGAATAGCTTTTACGCAACCCGATCAAATAATCATCGCAAGCTTTATCGATAGGAGTATCGAAGTTTTTACCGATATTGATGCCGATAACCCCCCGATATTGACAGTTGCGAACCTGCTCCAGTAAATGATCAATACCGGCATTATTAAAGCCCATGCGGTTAATGATAGCCTGGTGTTCGGGTAATCTGAACAGTCGCGGTTTAGGGTTTCCCGGTTGCGGTCTTGGGGTCACCGTGCCGATCTCGATAAAGCCGAAGCCTAGATCAGCCAGGGCATCAATATAATCGCCGTTTTTATCCAGTCCGGCAGCCAGTCCCACCGGATTGCTGAAATTCAAACCCATCACCGAAAGCGGTTTGGCAGTTGAGCGGGCTTTGCTGAGTGTTGATAAACCTGTTTGATGGGCCAGTTTTAATAATTTCAGCGTCACCGAATGTGCAGTCTCAGGATCCAGAGAAAATAACAGTGGACGAAGAAGCGGATAAATATTCATATTTTGTACTTAAAATTGTTTATGACATCGTGATCATAGACGTTAAGTGGAGAAAACGGGTATAGGGTGCGAATTTATTCGCACTGTTCGGATAAATCCGTACCTACAATTAATACGGGTGCCAAGGGTTGTGGAAGCTATGCAAATGCCAATCATTAAGCTGTTATCTGATAAGGTGTCGGATCCAGTGATGGAGGACGGTTTAAAATCAGATCAGTGAGTAATTGCGCCGAGGCTGGCGCCATAGTCAAACCGTTTCTGAAATGTCCGGCATTGATGCTGAGATTGCTGATTTCAGGATGCCGGCTGATATAAGGGATTCCATCCTGTGTACCCGGACGTAACCCTGCCCATTGATAGCTTAAAGGAAAAGCTTTGAGGGTAGGGAATATCTCGGTGGCGAACTGATATAGGTTGGTTTTAGCTTCTTCAGTTGTGGTTTTGTCAAATCCTGTTTGTTCGACTGTACTGCCGGCCAAAATCCTGCCGTCACGGCGGGGGATTAAATATTGATCACCATCCAATACCATAAACGGCAATGTGTCCGGGTTTGCATCGAATAACAGCATCTGTCCTTTTGCCGGTTTAATGGGTAAGTCAGGTTGCGGTGAAGGAAGTTGCTGTTGCAGAAAATCGTTGGTCCAGGCCCCGGCCGCAACGACCAGTTGTCCTGTGTTAATGGACTGTTGGCGGCAATGTACGGCTGAAATCCGCTTGTTTTCAATCTGAATATCCATTATTTCCATGTTTTCAAAAAACTGCACACCTGATTTCAGCAAAAAAACTTTTAGCGATTTTAGCAGACGCGGATTACGGATCTGGGCTATCTGCGGTAACCACAAAGGTTTTTCCGTTTGGGTGTGTAAAGACCTGAAAAAATCATTGTTGGCTGCCTGGTAAGTAATATGGTTTTTTTCGCACCAGTCGATCGCCTGGTCAATGTCGGGGTTTTTACTGATTAATAAGCCGCAGGCAGTCCATTCCGGATCAATTCCGGTTACATCTAGCAATTCACGGGCTAAAGACGGGTATTTTTTCAGGCTGATCAATACCAGATCAGTGATCGCCTGCGCTTGTCTCCAGGGGTATAAAGGCGACAAAATACCACCGCCGGCCCAGGATGCCTCCCGGCCAACCTGAGATTTATCCAAAATGGCAACCTTGCAACCGGCCAACATCAATTCCCGTGCGGTTAACAGTCCATTAATACCGCCGCCGATAATGGTAATGTCAAAAGTGTGTGTCATAGCTTATATCAATAGTTACTTTTTCAATCTCTCTCATACGTCGGCGTCACGGCCATTAAATTCAGAATATGCGGGTTGGGGGTGTAGGTGCGAATTCATTCGCACTGCGCGGATAAATCCGCACCTACAGCCAATGCTAAATTTAACAAAAAGGCTTAACTTAATGGCAGTGAAGCTAGAGCGTGGGAGCTGTAAATCATTAAGGTAACATGTATCGTTGTTATGCTCCAGTGTGCTTAATGTCTGATGAGACAAAATGTTGGTTTTTTTTAACAACTTATGGATATAGATTAATTATATTGTTCAACATATTGAAAAACAATGACTAATTTTTATTAAAAAAATAGACATAAAACTTGTAAGGATTCGGATTAACTGCTATTATTGCCACCGTGAAATAATTCTGTGTTGTTTTACAGCAAATGTAGTTTAAATAACAACAACCTCTTGAGGGGGAGTGATGACTTTTAAAAAAACGAATATTGCGCTGGGCGTTGCCGCAGCGACATTAACAATGGCCGGTGCGATGGTTTCTCCGCAAGCGGCTGCACATTCAAAAGCTGAGCGCGTTGCCGGTGCCACAGCGAAAAAAACCGCAGCTCTGGAAGCGCAAGTTAACCAAATGGCTTCCATGATGCAAGCCATGCAGGCAGAGTTAAGCCGCGTAAAAGCCGTTTCTGCCAACGTTGCAAATTCGAATACAGCTAAAGTACAAGAACTGAACCAATGGATGGCTTCTGTCAAGAATGCACCGGTTCATGTGGCCAGCAAAGATAATTTGTTCACAGCTCGTGGCGGTTGGATGCACTTGAATGATAATCGTGGTTCTACTGCTGGTATTGGTGGTAGTGGAGTAGGTATAGATATTCTGACCAGTGGGACAGATAAAGATGCTTTCTATTATGGCGGCGCTTTCAACTACAATATCAATAATGACCTGTTTGGGTTGATGGATAATACTTCGTTCCAGATTGAATTTGGTATTGAGTATTCTGAGCTGGGTGATAGAAAAACGAGTGGTTTAACTCCAGCGATTACTGCTGCGACAGGTCCAACCGGTGCAACCGGCGGTGTGGCAACGAGTCTACAACAAGGTGTGACTGTTAACATGATAAGAGTTAACGCCTCACCTAAAATCAAGTTTATGCATGGCAGTAAACTTAGACCTTGGTTGATTCCTGTTGGTATAGATTTTAATGTTATCAGCCCGCCATCTGATGCGGTAACCGTATTAAATACGGGTATGCAGTTTGGCGCCGGTGCTGATTATGATTTGTGGAATGGCATTACTCTGGGTGTTGATGGACGTTACCATTGGACTCCAGATGATATTGATGGTGTAGATACAGACGGATTTACCCTGGGTGGCGCTATCGGTTTTAAATACTAAGTTTTATAAAACCTAACGAAATCCAAAAAAGGGAAGGTGTTAAAGCCTTCCCTTTTTTATGCATTAAATTACATAATTCTCATGCTGGAGCGTAGGAATTATGAGATTATGATACCATTCTCAAGACGGCCAGGATTAAACCGCCTATCGCCAATGAGGTGGCAAGACTCCAGCGCATCAATAACTTGATTTCTTGATGCAAACCCATAATATCCTGATGCATCTGTTCAAAACGCTTGTCAGTTTGTGCAAAGCGTTTATCCATGCTGGATTGCATTTGCTCAAAGCGTTTGTCTATTTGTGCAAAGCGTTTATCCATACTGGATTGCATTTGCTCAAAGCGTTTGTCTATTTGTGCAAAGCGTTTATCCATACTGGATTGCATTTGCTCAAAGCGTTTGTCTATTTGTTCAAAGCGTTTATCTACTTGTTCAGAGCGCCTATCCATGTTTGATTGCATTTGTTCAAAGCGTTTATCCATATCGGATTGTATTTGTTCAAGGCGTTTATCGACCTGCTCAAAGCGCTTATCTATGTTTGATTGCATTTGTTCAAGACGTTTATCGACCTGTTGCATAAACAGCTGAATTATTTCCCTTTGCGCTTTAAGTTCTTTCCCCTGGGTCTTTAGCGCCTCTTCCATGCGCACCATGCGTTCATGCAAATCAATATCATAGGTAGATGCAGACCGGGTTAGCGATTGTTCCGCCAGCCATTCGGATAAATGCATTTTAATGAATGAAATATCTTCTTCTGCTAACACGACTTGTTCCTGTACTAAATTTAAGTGTTCATGAAAAAGTATATCATAGCGGTGATAAAAAAATATTGACAACTGTATACCCACGTTGGAGCATAGGGGTAAAAGGGAATCGTCGTAATGTTTTGCTGATTCACTGGTTTCAGCGTCATCGCCATTAAACCTAGAATTTCGTGCCCAACTGATTTTTCTAGGTTTGAAGTTAAGGTGTTTTATTGATTTTAGCTCTGGATGTAGGTGAGGTGCGGATTAATTGGCGTAATTAATGGACAACTGATCGTTAGGTTAAATATTTTGAAAAGAGTTAGGTATTGTTTTTCATTGATCGTAGTACTTAGTTTGTCTGTGTTACTGAGTGCTTGTACTGTGGTTTATAAAAGTACGGGAGATGCGCTGATTGGTTATGCCGAAGATCAGGGTGTGCCTTATATGCTGGCAACTGATGATGTCGCGCTGGGATGTTCGATGACAGAAGCTTTTACGCCCTTTTTGTTGAGTTTTTCCCGGGTTACCACACCGCCTGATCAGCTTGCTATTCTGTTTTATTTGATGGCGGGTAATTGTTCTGAAATCAAAGCCTGGGAACAGGAGTTGCGTTACTTGCGTGCCGTACATGGGCAAAACGCCACTGAAGCTCAGGATGCACGGATTGCCCAGCAAAGGTTTCTTGGACAGGCTGCTCATCGGCAGTTGAGTGGTTATCGCTATCTTATATCCGCTATTGCAGAACCGGGATATGAATGTCCTGAATTTTCTTCTGATAATGATGAATTATACTGGTTGATCGGCCTTTTGGATGGAATACAGGCCATTATGAACGATATAGCTTCCAGTGGCAGTGTAGGGGTTCCTATGGATATTGCGGCCAAAGTTGGTCGTGGCGCGGCTTGTCTGGATAATGAAAAATGGTGGGGGATCCCTGATGCCATTCAGGCGGCAATATGGGTTACTATTCCAAGTAACCGACCCGTCGGTAAAGATCCGATACAAATCCTGACGGACTCGTTACAAATAGGCGCACGGCAAGGCGTCTTTGTCAGTCTGGTGTTGGCGGCGCAAGTATATTTAGGGCAGGGCGAAATAAAGAAGGTAAAACAAATTATCCGCAATTACGCTGGATTGAAGGTGCAAACTCCGGCAAGTCAGGAATTTAAAATTCTGAATGAAGTCTCCAAATTACAAATTCAGGCTATTTCCGACCGCTTATGGACCGAAGCGACAGGTAAACGCACACCGATAGGAAGAATAGGCCATTTTTGGGATGACCCGGAAAAGGCAGTTGAAGTTATTGATATTGATGAGATTATTTAACCAGGCAAAAAAATTGAGGACCGAATGAACCTCCTTGTATTTCTCAGGCTATTATTGGCGTTAGTGTTCAGCATAAGCAGTCATGTTGTTCTTGCTGAAACAAAAAGCCTGTGTGTATTTGATCTGTTGGGCGCCAACGGTCCTATCTACGCCCAGATGAAGGATTATAAAATTGCAGCGCTGGACTGGGGGGTGGATTTTCAACTCAAACCCTATATTAGTGAGAAGAAGGCTGCTACAGATTTTAGGAGCGGACTCTGTGATGCGGTCAGTTTTACTGGTATTCAGAGTCGCCAGTTTAACCGCTTCAGTGGCAGTCTGGATGCAATCGATGCTTTGCCTTCTTATGCGCATTTAAAAATCGTTATTACCACGTTAAGCTCTGAACAGGCAGCACCATTGATGATTAACGAGCCTTATGAAGTCGTAGGGATTATTCCCCTTGGCGCGGCTTATTTGTTTGTTAATGATCGCTCACTGGTCAGTAATCATGCGGATAAGGTTGGTGAACTTGCCGGGATTCGTGTCGCTGTTATGGATAGTGATCCGGCGCAAATTGAGATAGTTGGCTTGATTGGCTCTTCCTCATCCGTGGGCGCTTCGATTGCAGAAATGTACAGTAAATTTAACGCCGGTTTAGTTGATGTTACCTATGGACCTGCTGTTGTTTATGAAGCTATGGAACTGCATAAAGGATTACAGACTCATGGCGGAATCATTGATTTTCCTCTGGCACAGCTTACCTTGCAAATTATGATTCGCAGAACCGAATTTCCTGAAAAGTTCGGACAAAAATCACGCGAATTTACATTAAGCCAATTCGATAAAGCAGTTATGCTGGCCAAAAATCACGAAGCCAGGATAGCCCGAAAATGGTGGATCAGTATTCCGGCGCATGATCAGGCTCGTTACCATGAGATATTCAGGCAAGCCCGAACATCGCTCCGGGATCAAGGCGTATATGACCGTAAAATGTTGGCTCTTATGCGTTTGGTACGTTGTAAACAAGAACCACAGCGGTCTGAATGTAAAACGGATGATAAAGACTAATCTTAACCTCAGGTAATAAATACAGGTGTTCCACACAGTTTCGTAAAACAAGATTAAGTCCTCAAATGGGTGTAGTATGAAAGGAAACACAAGATAGATTCCATGTCCAACCGGTCTTTCTGGCTTTAACTATTAGCGCTTATCTGAGATTATTCGGTAATGTTGTATTTTTCGGCTCTGTTTCGCGTAAAGGCTTTGCAGCTTTGATGTTTTGTTTGGTGTTGAGCGGTTGATTATCAGCGCTTGTCTTGACGTATTATTTATTAAAAGAAGGAAATTGAACGCCATTTAAACCATGCATGGCAAACAGGTTGGGGGGTAGACTTATGAAAATCAAACTGAAGCGAAGGTTATTTCTCTGGATGGTTTCCCTGATGTTGTTTGTGTTGTTGTTATTGGCTGGCGAGTCCATAATAATTAAAAACACAGGTCAAATAGTAGTCGAATTTATCGAAGATCATGCAATCCCTTATGTGTTAAAGACTGATGATGTTGCAATGGCTTGTGAAATGACTGATACTTTTGCATTAGTAATTCCGGCGCTTGCTCAGATTGATGCTTCGCCCTATAAGCTTGCTTTGATGTTTAATTTTCTGTCCGGCAGTTGTTCTGAATTTAAAGCCTGGGAAGAAGAACTCAGGTACTTGCGGGCGACACACGCGAAAAATGTCACTGAGGCCCAGGATGCTCGAATCTCACAAAAAAGATATCTTAGTTTGGCGGCCCGTCGTCAGCTAAAGGGATATCGCAATATGGAAATAGCTTATCCTGAAATTCCCGGTAGTCACTGTCCGGAATTTGATACTGAGAACGACGAATTTTACTGGCTGGTGGGGTTGATGGATGGGTTACAGGCGGTACTGAACGATTTGGCATCGGAGGGTAGCGCAAAAGTTCCTCTGGATATCAGTTTTAAAGTGGGGCGGGGAGCCGAGTGCTTAAATAATGAAAAATGGTGGGGGTTGCCCAATGCCATTCAGGCCGCTTTCTGGATTTCTTTTCCCGGCAATAAACCGGAAGGAGTCGATCCGGTGGAGATTTTGAATCAAGCGGTGCAAACAGGTTTGCAGCAGGGAATGCGTATTGTTCAGGTAATCGCCGCAAAAATTTATATTGGGCTGGGTGATAGTGATCAGGTTAAAGGCATAATCCACGATAATGTAGCGGCGAGAATCAACATGTCCGCTAACCCCAGGTTTTTATTTTTTGATGAAATCACGACCGTTCAATTACAGGCAATATCCGATTACATGTGGACTGAGAAAACAGGGAAGCGCACACCTACCGGGGGACTGGGCTCTTTTTGGGATGACCCTAAAAATACGGTAGAGACTATTGATATAATCAATATACTTTGATATTTGGAACTTTCCTAAGGAAGTGTCGCTGCATTCGGTTCTGAAATAATGATCCTGATTTGCCATAAACCTATGCCTAGGAAACATAGGCATTAAGTTAGGAAAATGTGAATAATGCGTAGGGGTGAATTTATTCGCACAGTGCGGATAAATTTACACCTACTTAATATGTATAGATAATAAAATAGCTTAACTTGATGGCTGTGAGGCTTAGAAATGGGGATTTCATTCCCATTTCTTAATGAGGCTTTTAGGGGGATATCTGTTTAGCAATAAAAATAGAAGGAGATTACCATTGATTTTATGTAAAAATTTCTTATTCAGGTTATGCATTGCCATCTTTTTGATATCTACCGGTCATGATGTTTTAGCCGTATCTAAAAAAATGTGCATCTTTGATTTGCTCGGCGCCAATGGGCCTATTTTTTCTCAAATGAAGGATTATAAAGCCGCCGCGCTGGCCTGGGGAGTCGAACTGGAGCTCAAGCCCTATAGCAGTGAGCGCGTGGCGGCTGAAGATTTTAAATCCGGCCTTTGTGATGCTGTGAGTTTTACCGGAATTCGCGCTCGTCAGTTTGTTCCTTTTACCGGTAGTCTGGATGCGATCGGCGCTATGCCGACATATGAGCTGTTAAAATCCGTTATTACGACTATTAGCGCAAAAAAAGCAGCCAAACTGATGTTTAAGGATCCTTATGAAGTGGTTGGGGTTTTTCCAGGAGGTGCGGCTTATCTGTTTGTCAATGATCGCAACATTGATACGGTGGGTGAATTAGCCGGTAAACGCATCGCCATTATGGATTCAGATCCGGCTCAGGTAGAAATGGTGACTTTTGTTGGTGCCTCTCCCGTCGGCACTTCGATTGCCAATATGTACAGCAAATTTAATAATGGCTCTGTTGATATAACCTATGGTCCCGCCATTGTTTATGAAGCAATGGAGCTCTATAAAGGCCTTGAACCCAATGGCGGTGTTATCCGCTTTCCCCTGGCTCAATTGACTATGCAAATAGTTATTCGCAAAGCCGAGTTTCCGAAGGGGTATGGACAAAAATCCCGGGAGTTTGCTTTGAGTCAGTTTGATCCGGGAGTGGAATTAGTAAAAAGATACGAAAGCAAAATTCCGGATAAATTGTGGGTTTCTATTCCTGAAGCGGATAAATCCGGATACAATGAAGTTTTCAGACAATCGCGAATCAAATTGCGGGAAAAAGGCATTTATAACGGTAAAATGTTGACAGTCATGAGGATGTTGCGCTGTAAAAAAGATCCACGTCAGTCCGAATGTACTGCTGCAGATAAAGAATAATTTAATTATCCTAACGGTCGTGGAGAAGCTGCCATCACCCCGGAAAATAAAAGTATACTGAGGTGCAGTTTGATTTGCAGGACGCCGTAAATACACCCATATAGGGATATAGGCACTTATACTTCGCGCGGTCACGGAAGCGGGGCACTGAGTTCAACATATTCTATAAATCTTGACCCGTTTTTAATCCACAAACCGAGAAAGAAAATATAACCACAGCCGATGGGTTTCGACAGACTACCGATACAGTACAGGCCGAATGCGTGATTAAACTGCAGGGAATTAAATGGCATTAACGGCTAAATTTTATAATCGCAGTTTCCGGGAGTGGTTATCTTCGTTACCTCTTTTTTTACTCTTGCTAACTGTCATTCTTGCCGGTAACGGTGAAAAAATTCATGCCCGGTTACTTAATCTAGGTGAACTGATTTGGCAAGATTACTATATTCTTAGAGCGGATATTCCACTTCCTGACTGCGATGTAAATCCTGATATTGAACTGGAACTGGATAAACTGGCGTCTGAAGCCGATAGTCAGAATGAGCTAGATGCACTGTTTGATGATGAACCATTTGATCGTGAATCAGCTCGTATTTCTTTGCAAAACGCACGACAACTTTGTATCGAAAAATACCGTGTAGCACGACAAAACCAGACAAGAGTAACACCTTCCGTTATCGCCTTTCGCAGCCTTGAAACGAATATTGCGGCAATCAGTATCATCGCCTATGAAAAACAGCGCATCATTCTATTATTAGTGATTTTTATTTGTGCGTTTACTTGCTCGGCCAAACAACATCACATCAGTTTTAAACCTGTTATAACTTTGATGGATCACAACTTGTCCTCAGCAGCGCAGTTTTTGGGCAATCTTGTTCTACTGGAATCTACTTGGTCATATCGAAACAGCGGTTTAAATTCCACGACGGTAGTGGAACATCCCGAAATTTACACTTCGCTGATTCTTGGTTTTGCAATTTTAACCTTAATCAGTTTGATCCAGTTTGTTAGACTACCGCAGAATATCAAGCCGGGTGGAAGAGTAATACATGCGCTGATGACTATTCCACTCTATGTCATTATGGCTTTGTGTGCGGGTTTTTATTTTTTTCTGTTTGAAGGTCATACGGCGGGGCCGGCAATATTTTTCAGTTTGCTGTTTGACCAAGCGGGTTTGTTCCTTAATGTCGGTTTATATATCTGGGTTGGCATGCTATTAAGACAGACTGATCTGGGAGAGCTAGTATTTAAAGTCTTTACTCCCTGGCGCATGTCGCCTGAATTGTTAGCTTTTATTGCTATTGTGGTGATGGCAGTACCCACGGCGTATACAGGCGCATCAGGAATTATCATTATCGCCATGGGGTCTATCGTATATAGAGAATTACGCCGCGTTGGTGCGCGCAGACAACTGGCCCTGGCGGCAACTGCCATGACCGGTAGCGCCGGTGTGGTACTCAGTCCATGTTTGTTGGTGGTGCTTATTGCTGCTCTAAATAAAGAAGTTGTAACGGATCAGTTGTTTAGCTGGGGTCAGAAAACGTTTTTGACGACCGCGCTGGTTTTTTTATTTTACGCATGTATTACCAAACGTGAAAAAATGCGTATTGCATCACGCCATGAAGCATTAAGACCTTTTCTGAAGACGCTTATACCCTTGGTTCCTTATGTGTTGATCATAATAATGATTTCCCTGGTTTATAACTATCTGTTGAATGCTTCGATTGATGAATTCTCCGCCCCTATCATTTTACCGGTGATTATTCTTGGTTTTATTATCTATGAAAAGTTTTTGAGATATGAATCTCTGCACGACTCTTGTAAACAGAAAGCACAAACTTTTGAATACGCAGTAAGAACAGCCTCATCTGATTCGACTGTTCACATCGGTGCGCTTCTGCTATTGATGGGGCTTTCCTTTGTAATGGGAGGTATTGTTGAACGTTCAGAAATATTGAACATTTTTCCGGAATATTTTGATTCGATCTGGGTAACCCTGTGTTTCCTGATTGTTGTTTTGGTTGGTATCGGTATGATCATGGATCCATTTGGAGCAGTGGTGCTGGTTACCAGCACCTTGGCTCAACTCGCGTACAAAAATGGTGTCAATCCGATACATTTCTGGATGATAACGTTGGTTGCATTCGAGCTGGGGTATTTAACCCCGCCCGTTACACTTAATCATTTGCTGACGAAACAGATGGTGGGAGATGAAGAGATATCCAAAGCGGCTGTGGAAGGTGATACCTTCTGGTATCGACACGAAAAAATATTATTGCCGCTGGTGACTATGGGGACGACTTTGTTATTGGTATCATTTGTTCCGATATTGGTGTCCTCATGGTAGATAAGTGACTTGCTTTCTTTAGCATAATGAAGCGATGAAAAAGAATCCTGCCTTTTGGAACGGCGAAAGCCGATATGGTGTTATCCATCACCCAGGTAGCAATCAAATACCCGGTAACAACCGGTGTCTGGTGGTATTTGTTCATGGTATCTTTGGCGATTGTCGCAGCACTTGGCAGCGGATGCCGGAGTGGATCATAAAGCGCGCTGAAGTTGATATCAATGTCATTTCATTCAGTTATCCTTCCGGGTTGATGCAGCGTTGTAGTATTCCGCAAGCAGCTGATGATCTGCGGACCTGGCTGGAAACGGAATTTCGGGATTACCATCACATCATTTTTGTTACCCATAGTACCGGAGGCTTGGTGGTCAAGCAGTTGCTTTACACGGCTGCTGAAATGTTGTGGCAGGATATTGATAATAATCGGGTAGATTATTCATTGTCTCGTTATCTTTGGTTGAGAACGCGCAGGATAATCAATATTGCCGTTCCTCATCAGGGTGGTTCGGCTTTCAGCTCATTTGTCGCAAAATGGAGTTATAAACTGTTATATCCTTTGATGCTGCCGATGTTGCACCTGGTCAGATTCCTGTCTCAAGGGAATGTAGATTGGGGAAAAAATGAAATTATTCCGGCATTACGCTGGAATAATCCTTGGTTATTAGAACTTGAAAGCAAGTTTATCAAGCAGCAGCGATACGCCAAAGATACTGACTTACTTTTTCCCAGGGTCTATGATATTTGTGCAAAAACTGATCTTTCTGTTCCCATTTCAACAGATATCAATGAAAGAAAACTATATTTTCGCGGTACTCATAGTTCTATCAAAATTCCCAGAAGAATCAATGCGCCCATTGTCTCCATAGTTGCCAAAATGGTTGAACCTTTTGCCAGAGATATTGCTTCCAATATTGTCGTTTATTCGATGCTTCGCATAGTCATCGTAAACCAGTCAACCGGAATCCATGGCTTAATTAAAACGACATTATGTGAAATTGGTCATGATCAGGATCTTCCTGCACCTACTTTAGTTTCCAGTTCGTCCGGTTCTCAAGGCGAAGTTGTGGATAGAATAGTGGAGTTGTTGCAAACTACAGCTGAAGGACCGCGACAATTAGTGGTTACCGGCGCTGCCGGTGTCGGAAAGTCTATGGTTACGAGGATGATAGCCTGGCAATTGGGACATAATTTTCTGGCTAATCCAGAAGGCGGTAATCCGATACCCTTATTAATCCCTTTGCAGCAAATTACGCTTGATGAGATTAACGAAAGCTATTATTCCTGGGAAACAATGTGGGGTTGGTGGTTGAAGTGGGGAAAAAGCATATACAAAGAGCCTGATTGTAACCAGACCTGGCTGGAAGAGCTCTTTGCAAACAAACCGGTTACTATTATTCTTGACGGGATGGATGATTTTTTGCATAACCATCCTGACGTTGGTTTTGCCACGATAGTTAAAATGCTACGTGAGGCGATGAAAAACTACCCTGATAATCCCAATTTAAGCATCATCATTGGCATTCGCAGCACCATTCACGGTTTGGAAAGACTGGTCAATGACAATAAGAATATCTTTGAAGTACTGCGTCTTTCTACGGCTCAAGCAAAACAGATTTATCCGAACTGTGCCAACTGGATTGATACTATTGAAGATAAAAACTTGCTTGATTTCATTTTAACGCCATTGATTTTATCAAATTATGAACCGGATCCCAGTTGCAATGCGGCTGGAAAACCGATGACCCAGTATTCATTATTATGTCAAACCATACGTACCATTCTTTCGCGCAGTCACCTGATTGGATATCAATTTACACCACAAACAGCAATTGAACTCGGTCATTTGGGTAAAGCAATGATGCTGATTGCATGGTTGTTTTACTATAAAAGTCGCGGGGAATTCAGTATCGAAAATTTACGCCGGGAAGCATTACAACATAAAGAACAGTGGCAGCGATTTTTGGCGGATAAAAAAAATAACGATGAAAATTTTTATTATGAAACACTGGCGGCAGAAAGTGAAGAAATAGAGCTGGGGTTTCATTTAGTAGCTGACCCTAATATTTGCAACGCTTTATTACAACGTTCGGTATTTGTGCCAACAGGTCCGGGTATGGTCCGCTTTGCTCACCGCCAGTGGCAGGAATTCTTACTCGGTCAATACTTATCGTTATGCATTCGAAGCCATCATTTTTCTGAGTTAGGTGTGGCTGCATTTCATTCCCGCATCTATAAAACTGCCGGTGAAGCTTTTGGCGCACGGATCATTACCGAAAATTGCGCAATTCAACTTCTGGACGCATGGGAACAAAGTCATAATACGTTTATTACTGGAAACGTTATTGCCTTATTAAGCTGGACGCATATTGCTGTGGAACCGAAAGCCATACAACGGTTACTTGATGAAATTTTGAATGTTGGACAACTTTCCAGAGTTATATTAATAGGTGGGCTGGCATATAGAGTATTGATCAATCATCCGGGCGATATGTCGCTCAATGACATTAAACGTGCATTGTTTCCTCAAATAAAAGCATTTGCGAATATTGCAACGGCCCCCGCTGACGATCCGATTGTCAGCAGTTTAAGCTGGTGTTATCAAAAAGCCTTTGCAGAACGCCTGGGTACTGAACAGCCCGTTACTTCCTGGCCGGGTCTTGATATTGAGGAACATCACACACTTAAAGCGCTTCCGGTTATTTGCAGTATGCAAAATAACCGCTATATTCTGGACGAGCGATCCAAGTCGCTGCAATTGGCTTTTTTGATTCCTATTATGGAAGCCTATAATGATCATAATCTGGTGATTAGAGCAGTTCATTATCTTTATTATCTTGTCATAGCTCAAAAATATGGTGTTCATGCTTTAACACTCTCACAAGAATTACCTCGAATCCTGTCCAGTGGCGGGGAATTTGAAAAGGTTGTAGCATCATTCAATTCAGTGCCGGAAATATTAACGCTTTTCCAGCGTTGTCAGAAGATACATGAAATGCTGTAAATTTTTCTATTTGTCGGATAACATGAATCGA
Organism: uncultured Methylomarinum sp.; assembly: GCA_964474415.1. Classification (GTDB taxonomy): domain Bacteria; phylum Pseudomonadota; class Gammaproteobacteria; order Methylococcales; family Methylomonadaceae; genus Methylomarinum. The sequence continues at coordinate 19,042 of CAYYSO010000028.1, forward strand.
TTAATTGAACGGGGGCACCGAAGAAGGTGGGAGTTTTCTAGCTTTAACAGCTTTAGATTTTCTTTGTCAACATAGCGCCTTATAGAGTATTATTAAAAGTATTCTATAAAGTGCTTTTAAAGTCAATAGGTATGAACAGTATTACTGCAAATGAACTAAAAACCAAAGGGGTCTCTGTGGTAGAAGATGCCTTAAAAGGGAATAATGAAGTTATTATTACTGTTCGAGGTAAGAACAAATACGTAATTGTTGACATGTGTCAATATAATAAGTTGAGAGACTATGAGCTGGAAATTGCTTTACTGGAAGCTAGGGCCGACATTGCCAAAGGGTGTGTTAAACGTGAGAGTGTATCTGCACACATGAAACGAGTAACGACGTAGTGGTATACCAGCTCATTTACCCAGAGAGCTATATTAAACGAGCAAAAAAGTTTTTACGTAAACACCCGGAAATACACAGCCAGTATCGTAAAACGCTAGAGTTGCTTGAACTTGATCCCAAACACCCTTCATTACGGTTGCATAACCTGGGAGGCCGATTAAAAGGATTGTCGTCTGTATCAATCAATATAAGCTATCGCATCGTGTTGGAACTGGAAATTAAAGATGAAGAAATTATACTGATTAACATTGGCAGTCATGACCAGGTTTATTAATGCATTGATTCTCGTTCCACGTTCCTGCGTGGAAATGCGTACCTGCCTTTGAAAAGCCCCGTATGGGTTGTGTCCCCATGCTCGCGCATGGGAACCAGAAAAAAGCCCCGCCTGAACAGGGCTTTTTGTATTGGAACAGAAGGATTTATATTTTTCCGTCCAGACCCATTTGAAAATATTTATGGGTGATTTTGTCCTGATTTTCCAGCAACCAGTCGATGTCCGGAGTGTTGGTCATCGCTTTATGGATGGCTTGTGCAGTGGCTTTACGGTGAATGTCGAACAGAATTTGATGATCCAGATTGTCATCAGTGGCAACGCTGGGGTTTAACCAGACTGAACAAATAATGCCTAAGTCATTGGCTTTTTCTTTGGGAATGTCGCCAGCGCGGACGGCGTCCAGCACGCCGTTGGCAATAGCCGCCTGAACTGTTCCCATCAGGATGTTGGTGTAACGGCTGTTGTTAACAGTGACCTTACTGACCATCAGGGTTACAGGGCGAACTTGAATATCGGTGTTCAAGATAGCAAATACCTTGGAATGACCTTTTACCTGGTCGCCGGTTAATGTGGCCAGCGCAGTGCCGACCGGGCCGTCCAGTTCGCCGATTACAATTTCAGGTTCTGCAGCAGTGC
>CAYYSO010000029.1:0-20120 GCA_964474415.1 uncultured Methylomarinum sp.
CCACTGGATTTATTCGTTTTAATTTCAGTTGAGACATTTAGCGATTCGGCTTGGCGGTCAGGCTGATCCACCCACCCCAGCGCATGACAAGCGCTGATAAAAACAAAAACATACTGCAGTTTAATCTTTAGAATTTCAGCAGTATTTAATAACGACCTGGGTTCTTTAACCAGTAATGCGGCAATACGCAAAGCGTGAGGAGTGATAACCAAACGAGTAAAATCCGGCCATCTCTTAAGACAAAGCGGCCTGTCGATATCAATAGCAACGGGATAGCGCCCTTTTGAAGTCCAAATGGCCAGTTTCCACATCAAGGCGTCCATACTATTGAATCTATCAAGAGATTGTTTGACTCGAGTTGTTTTTAAATTAACCGGAGACAGTGACAGTTTTGATTTCGCAGACCTGTTTATAATAATTCCTGCAAATGCTCTTAATTGTTGGTCGTCTGCATCCAGCCAAATTTCATGGGTTTGTGGGAAAATCAATAGCGGTTTCCAGTTGGAGTTTAATTGTAAAATCCGATCTTTGTCACTAGCCACCTTGAATGCTGAGTTTACATAACCCTGAAAATATTTTTTGGGATCATAACTGGCTTCCAGCATTTGCCGTTTATTGTCAAAATCGATATCAGGAAGAATACCGATAAAAGCCGAAAACCCGCCCTCATTAAATTGCAAGGAGGCTTGATGTTTGGCCGTCTTTTTTTGTTCTTCTGTATCAACCGTTTTTTTTTCCTGTATTGTTGGCTGTTCCGGTTTTTCTGTTATTAATTTTGTTGTTTTGTCCGGTTTTATATCTACTGTGGTTATTTTATGTTTTTGAAACTGTTTGTCGTTTTCAGTTTTGTTTAAAACTCTACCCAAATCCAGAGCGGCCAGCATTCCTTCTTTAGTCACCGGTTTTTTCAGAAAAATGGTATTTTCAAGTTTCAGGTATTCCAAAGACATCCCGATAACAGGTCTGTCCGGGGCGTTTTTTTGTCGCTCATCAAAAATATCTTTTGCTGTCGCAAAATCGGCATCGATAATATCAATATCCGCATCCGCAACATCAACGACCACAGCGACCCCTTGACAAGGTCCCTGCAAAAACATATTCATCATTTTATATTGACGTTCGCTCATCCCATGCAAAGCAACCTTCAATGTTTTTTTTCCCTTATGCTTCATAATCTCCGATTGTTAAAATAATCATCCAGATGTTGCCATTCATCAATCAAATTATTTTTCATAACTGATTGATACATAGCCTTGAAACGGATTACATCACCAGTTGATTTATAAAGTTCTAACAGCAGCTTTTGTCCCTCTTTTCCATCTGGATCTTCAGGAATTCCTTGCTCAAGCACTGCAATAGCTGGATCCAGTTGGCTATATTCAATATAATCGTGAGCCAATGTTAAATAATCATACTGTACCGCCGTATTTTTATCTTTATCCAATAATTGAGTAGTACCTAATAAGCAGGGATTCAATACGCTGAATCGATTACTTGGCAACACAGTCAAATCAAGGGTTATCAGATATTTTTGTAGTGTAGTCCATTGTTCCTTGTTGATTATGGAACGGGCGCCGTAAATAATTCGTTGTGAGAGCGCTTCCCCTTTCCCAGCCAGAATTGTCAGTAAATCAATTAATGACGCATATAATTGCTCAGATCGGTTATTGCTGTAACAAAAATATATTCGTTGCAAATGATTTTGCAAATTACCAGGCTCTTTTGTAACTCTGTATACGAGGTTTTCAAGCTCATCATTTTCACGGCAATCAAAAAAAACCATTGTCGATTGTAAAAAATGATTTGTTTTTACAACATCATCCGGTTGATCATCAACTAACAGACAAACATCAGGCACATCAAAATCCTCATTAATATTTCCTTAAGAATAGATAAGGTTTTTTCTCTTTCCTGGCATATTTTGTGATCCAGTTCTGTTTTTCACACAAAAACCATAATAAAGTTCTGGTTTAACCTAGAAAGTCAGCTGGGCGCGGAATTAAGAGCTTGTACTAGAATACGTGATCCAACTGATTTTTCTAGGCTTAAAGTGATTGTCTGAAAAAATGCACCTAACCTGTTGTTACCCAAACAGAGGTCAAATTTAAAGTTTTCTTAACCTTAGCCGCATAAGCTGCCGCCTCGTATTTACTGTTAAAACCTTTAACTCTCAACCTGTACCAGATTTTCCCCTTGATAACGACTTTCATGACATCAACCGGAATTCCTTTCTTCTCAAATTCAACGGCTTTCCTTTTTGCATACCATTCCTGTTTAAAGGAAATCAGATTAACTACCCATTTTTTCTTAATGGCAGCTTTTCTTCTGCTCGCCCGTTTTTTATTTTCCAGCGCGTCAATTTGCAGCTGTAATGATTCAATAGCAGTTCCAATTTGCATACTTTGATCACCCAGCTGAGCCAGCTGTTGACTAAGGCTTTTAGTTTCAGGTTGACTTGACAAAACCTCCACCGTCTTTTTAATCGCCGCTAATTGTGCAGAGTTTGTGGTAACCTCAGACGATATCTTATCAAGACGATTAGTCAATACCTTAATTTTTGCTGTCACATCTTCCTCGACTAGGACCTCCAATTTTTCTTCGATATCAACCATTGATTCAGCTAATTCGCTTACTTTTGAATCCGCTCCAAAACCCACTATACCTAATCCGCCTCCCAGCAATAAGGCAATAATGGCTACAGCTAATGCCGCATAGGCAACTATCGGTTTTTTCTCTTCAATCGTGTTTAATTTACGCTTTAACTTCTTTTGTTCGCTATGTAAATCTTCCAGTTCATCAGCTGGGACCGCTGTATTATCTTGGTTGCCTATATCAGCAATTTTCTGCCCCATGGATTTCTGTTCACTCTGTATAGCTGCAAGTTGAGCATATATTTCAGCAACAGCGGCTTCATTTTTTTTTATATCAGCAACATAATTATTATCAGCTTTCACTGGATTATCAGTGGATATTGTTTCAGTCGGTTGTTCATCAAGCTCAGATTGACCAGTAGATTCATTAACTTCCTCAGTTGCTTCATCTGCAGAAATATCAAAGTCATCTTCTAACAAACCTTGATCATTTGACTGTTTACTGCCGCTTTGCTGCATATCTATTTCAGAAATCTCATCATCGTTTTTCAGGTCTCCGTTTCCCTCCTCAGTTTCTTTCTTTATCTCTGGCACATCATCGACATCGGTAAATTCATCCACTTCAGGCTCACTGCTAACCGGTGCTTGAGTATCGTTGCCATCCAAAGTGCCCACCAAATCATTTTCATCATCAGCAAACTCATCCACTATGTCTTCAATTTCATCGGCTGACTGATTATCTGAATCATCAAGGCTCTCGCTGATCAATTCATCAATTTCGGCAAATTCATCGGACTCGTCATCATCCGGACTGTCAAATGCATTATCCATCAGCAAACGATCAATCGCATCTTCATCATCAATTAATTCTTCCTGCTGTTGTCCCATTGACGCCTCAGTTTCATCGAGCATTGAATCCAGATCATCGGCTAATTTGTTCTGTATGTGTTTGTTGTTTTCGTCGGAAGATTCAGCCATTTTTATTCTCTAGCAAATAACTATTTATAGCATTTTCAGTTTACGTTAATAACCTCGAATTTAAGTTATACACTTTCGTGTGGATACGTTGCTTATCCACCCTACGCCTACTGCGTGATAGACGCATTTTGTAGGATGGGGATAAGCAACGCGCATCCACCAAAGTCGTAACTAACGCAATATGAAAACGCTGTATGTGTTAATAAAATTAATTCATATTCAACTTAACATTCAGTATAGTCTTTATCCATATAAATTTATTGTCGACCCGGGATTACTTTTGTTAAAAATAATTGTTATCTTTTTTGGCCAATTTGAACTAAACTGAAAAAGGAAACGGACTAAAGAACCATACACAGAAACTTGCAGAAATGAAGTAGAATTTTTGTTTCAGTTCAAGGCAGAAATACAGCAAATGGCTGGCCATAGTGTTTGCGCATTAAAAATCAGTTGCTATATTTCCGCATCCATCCTCCTCCCTCAGGGAGAAAATATTAAGGTGTTTTATTTTGATGTCTGATGGATATATATAACGAATTCCTAACGCCGAAATAAACCCAAAAAGTCAGTTTCAGAAGTTATTTAATCTAGGTTCCTACATATTATGCAACTGGCAATAACAGTTTTAAGCAAAAGCAGCACAAATTATCTTGCCGATATTTTTTCAACAATCGGTAGTTGCGAATGCAGTATCATAGAGCTTAAAACCTCTCAGCTTTCTCAAGCCTCAGCCTGTTATCTATTAACAGAAGGCAGTTGGAATCAAATTGCCAAACTTGAAACAATACTGGGTCATCTGAAAGCCCATCATGATATTCATCTTCAAACACTAAGACCTGAAATTCCCAAATCCTGTTGTGAAGGAACTCCGTACACTTTAGAAACTATTTCTTTATTTCGCACCGATATCGTACAAGACCTAACGACATATTTATTAGGTCAAAATGTTTATATTGAAGAAATCTGCGCCAGTCGCTATCAGGCACCTTATTTTCAAAGTCCGGTGTTTTCAACCAAATTTATTCTCTCAATACCGCCTGATGTTCGTATACTTTCTTTACGTGAAGAACTTCTGGATTTTTGTGACAACCTTAATCTGGATGCAATTTTAGAACCTATAAAACGTTAACAATATGATCACAGTCAGCATTAATACTATCGTTCCTGATTTCGAAGCGGCTTCGACAGGCGACAAAACCATCAAGCTCTCGGATTACCGGGGTAAAAAAATCATCCTGTACTTTTATCCCAAAGACAACACGCCCGGTTGCACTCAAGAAGGCAAGGATTTTAGAGATAATATCGAAAAATTTAACGCCCTAAATACTGTCATTCTCGGTGTTTCAAGAGACAGTGTCAAAGTACATGAAGGATTCAAATGCAAACAGGAATTTCCTTTCGATCTGTTATCCGATAAAGAAGAAACACTGTGTCAGTTATTTAATGTCATCAAAATGAAGAATATGTACGGCAAACAAGTAAGAGGTATTGAGCGTAGCACCTTCCTGATTGACGAACAGGGTATGCTGATTTACCAATGGCGCAAAGTGAAGGTAAAAACTCACATTGAAGAAGTATTGCAAAAACTACTGGAACTCTCCTGAACTAAAAATAAAACCCATCATGAACATTCAATCATCCGCTCATAAAAAACTCTTTGTGCTTGATACTAATGTACTGATGCATGATCCAACCTCGATTTTTCATTTTCAGGAACATAATATTTTTATTCCCATGATTGTTTTGGAAGAACTGGATCGCGCCAAAAGAGGACTGTCTGAAGTATCCCGAAATGTTCGTCAGGTCAGCCGTTTTCTGGATGAATTGATTCATGGGGCAAATCAGCAAACAATTAATGAAGGTCTGCCGCTATCGCTTATCGAACACAACCCCAACCCTGAAGTTAAATTTGATGGTCGCTTATATTTTCAAACCCGACAACTGGCCTATCTGTTACCGGAAAGCATGCCCGGTCATATCGCTGACAATTCCATACTGGGCGTTGTACAGGCATTGACAAAAGAACATCCTGACATCAAGGTTATTCTGGTTTCCAAAGACATTAATATGCGCATTAAAGCCGCTGCACTGGAATTGAATGCTGAAGATTATCACAGCGACCAGACATTGGAAGATATTGACCTGCTTTATAGTGGCGCCACTGCACTGGATGATAATTTCTGGGATGAACACGGCTCAAAAATGGAATCCTGGCTGGACAATAACCGAACCTATTACAAGCTCAACGGACCATTGGTTTCTGAGTGGTATCCCAATCAATACCTCTACATTGAAAACAATTCCAATTTTGAAGCGATTGTCAGATCTTGTGACGGCAAAACGGCTATTTTGGAACTGGCTCACGATTATCGCAGCAAGCATAATAATATCTGGGGTATATCAGCCAAAAACAGAGAACAGAACTTTGCCTTGAATGTACTCCTGGATCCGGAAGTGGATTTTGTTACTTTGCTCGGCTCTGCCGGCACCGGCAAAACCTTACTGGCGCTTGCTGCCGGGTTAAGCATGACCATGGAACACAAACTGTACCAGGAAATCATCATGACCCGGGAGACGGTACCGGTCGGTGAAGATATTGGCTTTTTACCAGGCACTGAGGAAGAAAAAATGGCGCCCTGGATGGGCGCTTTGATGGATAATCTGGAGCTGTTGGGCAGCCGTTCAGGAAATGATGAGTGGGAACAGGGGGCCAGTCAAAATGTATTAATGAACCGGGTCAAAATCAGATCACTGAATTTTATGCGTGGGCGTACCTTTTTAAATCGTTATTTGATCATAGACGAGGCGCAAAACTTAACGCCCAAACAAATGAAGACATTAATCACCCGGGCTGGCCCGGGTACAAAAATAATCTGCATCGGCAACCTTGCACAAATAGATACCCCTTACCTAACTGCTACCAGTTCCGGTTTGACCTATGTTGTTGACCGTTTTAAAACATGGGAAAACAGCGCTCACATTACCCTGCGTAGAGGCGAACGTTCACGACTGGCAGACTATGCGTCGGAAATTTTATAAACGGGAATACATGAACCACTGAAGCGGGGAGAAAACAGATTATACTGGAGCGAACTATCTTTTATCCATGCAGTTATTGAATCAATGCCGTAAGTTAAGAAAATGTAAGCAGGATGTAGATGTGAATTTATTCGCCCTGTGCGAATAAAAAACCGCACTAGTGCTGCACCAGTTGTCAAAGCTATTTCATTATTCTTTACTTACGCACCTAATACCCTGTTTTCAGTGCCTTATCATCAATTCTGGGCCACGCGCTCAATACAGCTTTAACCAGTGTTGCCAAAGGAATAGCAAAAAACACACCCCAAAACCCCCATAACCCACCAAAGAATAGTATTGCTACAATAATTGCAACCGGATGCAAATTAACCGCCTCAGAAAATAGTAAAGGCACTAAAACCACACCATCTATCGCTTGAATAACGGAGTATGAAATTACCACATACATAAACTGATCGCTGCTCAATCCCCATTGGATATAGGCAACAGCAAGTACCGGAAATGTCACCAGAGTTGCTCCCACATAAGGAATAACAACAGATAGCCCCATTAAAACGGCTAGCAACATAGCGTAATTCAGACCTAAAGTGGAATAGGTAACATAACTGACAAACCAGAGAATAAACACCTCAACAAATTTACCTCTGACATAATTACCGATTTGAATATCAACCTCTTGCCAAACCCGCACAGTTAAATGTCGGTCTCTAGGTAAAAACTGAACAAACCAATTCAACAAAATCTTTTTATCTTTTAAAAAGAAAAACACCATTAACGGAACCAGAAACAAATAAACGATTGCCGTAACAATACCAACTACTGATGCCGCTGATCCGGAGATCACTTCCTGACCATATTTGATCAATTCCTGCTGAATAGAAAACATAATATCCTTGATTCTGCTTTCGGTAATAAATTGCGGATACATAACCGGTAACCGCATAATTTCTGTTTGAGCGCTTTTAACGATATTGGGGATATTCTGTACTAATTGTACTGCCTGACCGGACACCATAGGCATTAACACAAACAACACAAATCCCAGACAAGCCATAAATCCTGAAAACACCAGATATACCGCCGGTAAACGGGGAATTTTTTTACTTTCTGATTTTTGTACCAACCCTTCCAGTAGATAGGCCAGGATAACAGAGGCAATAACCGGCATTAACAAACCGGATAATGAATAAATCAATAATGTCCCAACAATAAGAAAGACTGCTAAAACAACAGCCTGTGAGTTGGGTAAAAAACGACGAAAAAAATCGCGAATAAATACCAGATTAGAAAAATCAGTTTGTGCAGTCATTATTCTTCTGTTTATGAAGGTTGTTTTTATTGTTATATTTCTGTTCGCGATGTTCACTTCCTTTCCGAGTTCAAAGAAAGAATAGCTTTTTGCAAGTTATCTAATATCAATTAATCCATAATCCTAGAAAAATCAACCCAGTGTCGTCATAATCGTTACCGCCCTTTCCCCGGTGAGCATTTTTAACTCAAAGTAAATAATTTATCAAAATTGGCAATATCCAGAATTTTTCTCACTTCTGGCCTGGCATTGATAAGACGCACTGAACTTTTATCACCGTTCACCTTATCTCGCAATACCAACAACATACCCAGCGCTGAGCTATCTAAATAATCAGTCCGCCCTAAATCAACTTCAATAGTTCTAATGTCATGCTCAGTCAGATCAGTAGCATCACGAAACTGCTGATGAACTCCAAAATCAAAGCGACCACTTACCTCAATATGTAATGTTCCATTACTTGAGTCTAACCTTGTTTTAATACCCATTTTCAAATTCCTAAAAACAATCTAAAATAATAACACTGTCATCATCAAAACAAATCGACATCCCCTTCATCCATACTGGATTGCGAAACCACTTTTTTTTCTCTTACCTTCCATTGTTGCCGCATTTCCTGCAAGCGGCTTTTTCCCTGCTGTAAGTCATTTATCCATTTTGAATTGTCGCCCGTCTTAAATACGCCAAAACCAATCCGCATTTCATCAGCCATCGCCTGAAAATGCTGTGTACTAAAATGCAAGTATTCAACAATTTGTCTGGCCATATCTTCAAATTGCAACCCTCTGACCGCATTATTAACATTGTCATCGATCTGTCCTGTCAAATGTGATACTTCATTAAGTTTATTGGACACTGCATCATTCATTGAAGCAATATCCTTCATCATTTTGTCAATATTGGCTTTAGAATTAATCGTTATATTCATATCTTTAGACGCCATTGACTCAATCATCGATTGCGCCTGATTAATATTATTTTTTGATGCTTTTACAACCTCTCTGATTTCTTCACTGAATTTATCAGAGTTTCTGGACAAATTACGCACTTCATCAGCAACAACGGCAAACCCCCTACCAGCCTCTCCGGCCCGGGCCGCTTCAATTGCTGCATTTAATGCCAGCAAATTGGTTTGATCAGCAATACTCTGCACATCACCCAGTAGCTTTTCAACATGTGCCATATGTTCATCAACATCATGAATTATCCCAACCATTTCCATACTTTGTTTACTGACCTGTAGAATATGTTCAATAAAAAAATTCAGCACATTATCCGTTTCTTCAGCAAACTGTTGGAAATTCAATTTATCATTTTCACCATCCGTTGTTTCATCCATTCCCGATACCAAAGAAAAAACCAAATTTGACTGTTCTGAAGTCAATGTATGCAAACCATTGAAACTTTCTGCCATCGCTACTACTGCATTGGCAAAAACCGATTTCAATTGCTGTAACTCCTGTTGAAAACTATCAATTTCCTGGCCTACACACATTTCCAACCCGGAAATATAATCATCAATAGCCTGATTCAATTTGTCGCCAGCAGAATTATCATGCTTGTCTTCTGCCTGGACGTTGTTTTTTTGGATTTTAAAAGAATTGATTATCCATGCAAAAATAATAATAGGCACACCTAACCAGAATACAGTTTCAATATCCGCTACAATTGCAACTATCATTACCGCACTACTGACGACAATTGGCGGCCAGTTATTTTTCAAAAATTCAGTCATCACCTTCCTGCTAAGCCAAAGCCAATATCTGTGCTGCAATTTTCTCCAATGCCAACACATGATGGGCGGCACCTAATTTATAAGCTTCACCCGGCATTCCCCATACCACACTGCTTGCTTCATCCTGAACAATATTAATGGCGCCTGTATCTCGCATTTCTTTCATACCTCCGGCACCATCAGCACCCATCCCTGTCAACATTACCCCAATGGCATTACTGCCAACATTTTGCGCCACCGAGCGAAACAACACGTCCACTGAAGGTTTGTGACGATTAACTGGAGGCCCGTCAGTCAACCGACAAACATATCGAGCTCCATCTCTAACTACCATCAGATGCTTATCTCCCGGCGCTATATAAATATTACCCGGTAATATCTGCTGACCATCCTGAGCAATACAGGCGTTCATTTCCGTGACATCATTTACATGCTTTGCAAACGAAGCACTAAAAGCAACCGGTAAATGCTGAGATACAACAATTGCAGGAGCGCTGGCCGGTAAACTTTTTACTACATTTTTGAACGCCTCGGTACCTCCTGTTGAAGAACCTAACGCAACAATTTTATCGGTTGTTTTAAAATGTTTTTTTGCTGGCGCAACCTGAATAATCGCATCAGCTGAATGTTTTTCAGAAATATGGGCAGTTGTTTTTTTACCGGCTGGAGCTAATGAAACAGCTGAAGTTTTTACACGCGCTTTGGCAGCCATTTTAACCTTACCGATAATCTCTTCGGCATATTCGTTCAATGTATTGGATACATCAACCTTGGGTTTGGCAACAAAATCGACTGCTCCTAATTCAAGGGCATTAAGCGTCACTTCAGCGCCTTTTTCTGTCAAAGTGGAAATCATTACCACCGGCATAGGTCGCAAACGCATCAAATTACGCAGGAAAGTCAATCCATCCATACGCGGCATTTCGATATCCAGCGTCAATACATCAGGGCTCAACTGTTTGATTTTATTTCTGGCAATAATCGGATCAGCGGCAGTACCGACAACTTCTATGTCGCCCGATGAGTTAAAAATCTGTGTCAGCATTTGTCTGATTAACGCCGAATCATCAATAATCAATAACTTTATTTTTTCCATCTTTACAGTTCCCTAAAATAATTCCACTTCACCTTCAACAGGTACATCTTTAATACTTGAACGATATTGAGTTTCCCTGCTGGCAATTGTATCATTATGCAATTCTTTGATTTTTTTCATTCTAACCCTACCGCTCTGAGGAAAATAAATAACTTTCCTGGGATAAATATCCCCTAAGTCCTGAGAAACCAGTCTGAGCGCTTCCGTGTCAATATATTCTAAAACAAAATCAATATTATTTTGTCCGGTATCACCCAAAGTAGGAATAATTTTCCCTCCACCGAATAATTTAACTTCCAGATTTTTACGCTTCCCCCCATTATGTAAAATAGTATTAATCAAATGTTCCATGGCATAGTTGCCGTAACGCGTCGCATTTCCCACTACCGCATCATCTCCTCCTGTCAGCCGGTGTTTAGTAGTTTCCGGCAACATAAAATGATTCATCCCTCCAATACCCAGTTCCGCATCCCTAATACAAGCCGCAATGCAGGAACCCAGGACCGTGGTGACTAATTCATCATCAGTAGTAACATAATAATCGCCGGGCAGTAATTTGGCTGCCACCATACCATTTTCTTTATCCCAATAGCGCCTGATATTCTCAAACCCCGATAATGACGGAGGAGCAATTTTCCTTTTCACGCGATCCTCTTTATTTTATTTTTTGATAAATGGTATTACCCAGTAATTTAAAATCAGTATCCAGTTGATGCAAAGATTCAGAGTGCCCTATAAACAAATGTGCTCCCAACATTAATAATTTACCATAACGATTAGCTAAGGACTCTTTCGTTTCCCGGTCAAAATAAATCAACACATTGCGACAGAAAATAAAATCGAAATAACCTTTAATTGGCCATTTCTCCATTAAATTCAGCTGCTTGAAATAGATCAGCCGTTGTAACTCCTGCTTGACCTTTACTTTATTGGCATTCATCCCTTTACCTTTTTTAAACCATCGTTGTAATCGTTGATTGGATAAACCAGATACCTGATCTGTAGTATAAATACCGTTGGCAGCAGTCTGTAACACATGAGTATCCAGATCAGTGGCCAAAATTTTTATATCCCAGTCGAAAGGTATCTGTTCTGCCAAAATCATGGCAATAGAGTAGGGTTCTTCACCTGTTGAACATCCGGCAGACCAGACTTTGATTTGTTTTGTTGAAGCGTTTTTTTTCAACAATTCAGGAATGACATGATTTTTCAGATATTCAAAATGATGATTTTCTCTAAAAAAAGCAGTCAAGTTTGTGGTAACAGCATTAATAAACTCAGTGAACTCCACATCAGGGTTTTCCTGTAGAACCTGGCAATATTGTTTAAAGTTTTCCAGACCAAGCATTCTGACTCGCTTGGATAAGCGTGAATAGAACATATCAAATTTGTCATCAGGAACCAGAATTCCGGAGTGGTCATTGGAAATCTTTCTGAGTATATTAAAATCATCCCAGGTATATTCAAATTCACGTTGATTTTCTTTCACTATTATCCGTTTCTCCAGTCACTATTCTCTCGTTACCAGGATATTCCTTAAAAACCCATAACCTGTAGAAATAAGGAATATCTTGTCTCTACCCGCCGGTGTGCGTTCCCAGGTGCCTGGTCACTACCATTAAGTCAAGTATCCCGTGTAGGATATGCATTGAATACCAGCCAAATAAAACGATTTAATTTAATGGCCGTGATGCGAGGCGTGAAAACGGGGCGATGAGAATCAAAAAAAACCTGCCGCAGCCGTATCCATACCTAACATTTCAGCCAGACCCAACAACTCTGCCGCTTCAATGAAACGTTCGGAAGGAAAATCGAAAACAACATCTTTTTGGGCTTTGACAGCTGTTTGCTTTAAAACAATCAACATTTGCAGAGTTGCCGTATCAATTGTCATCACTGCTGAAGCATCAATTTCAATTTTATCGGTTTGCTCAAATAAACTGAGCAATTTATCATACAAACCTGAGATGTTTTGAATGTTCTGTACCGCTTCTAATACAACAGCCGAATCTGCAGCAACATCTCCTTGTTCTTCTGTCTCAACCCAATCAACTGCAGTCGGCATTTCTTCAGTTTCAGTTTTTGTCTCAGCCACTGTTACCGGCTCCTGTTCAGTTTTTGACAATGACAGACTTTCATCAACTTTACTGCTGTCACTGCTGCCGTCATCCATCCATGCCAGCGGATCATAACCGATGAGACTATCCTCTTGTTTTTCTGCCATTACATCACCTTGGTGTCTAAGAAATCTTTTGCCAGACATCTGAAGTCTCTAGCCGAACGACTGCCCGGCCGGTACTCATGAATAGTTTTGCCAGAACCCGGGCATTCTGCTAACAACGCCGCTTCCCTTATCACTGTAGACAAAATCTGTCCAGGGAAATGTTTCAACAACGTAGCGAGAACCTCCTTGGAAAGTCGTCTTGTCGAAGCATACCGGGACATAATCAGTAAAATTTTATATTTTTTATTTAACGCCTGCTCAAATCGTTTAATCGTACCCATCAGATGGGATAGTCCTTGCAAAGCCAGAAAATCACTGGTCATCGGTATCAGTATTTCATCCACGGCAAACAATGCATTAGCCACCAGTACCCCTGATGAGGGTGGACAATCAATAAATACAAAATCCGAATCAAGTTTATTCTCATGTAATGCTTGACGTAACAAATCGCCTCTTTTCGCGCCGCCCTCACTCAGTTGTTCAATTTCTCTGAGCCGGGAACCTGCGGCAATCAACTTCAGATTTTCTCTGACTATTATCTGCTGCTGTTCAACATCAGCTAAACCCAGCATCACATCATCAATCCCTCCCTGACTGGCTGTCACAACGCCTAATGAAACGGTCAAGTGTCCCTGCGGGTCCAGATCAATCACGGTGACTCTTTGACCCATCCTGGCCAAGGCATGGGTAAGATTGACTGATGTCGTTGTTTTCCCTACACCGCCTTTCTGATTCAGAACGGCAACCACCCTTACATTCATCCCAGTCCTTCAAGTTCGTCAAATTCTTCCGGATTTAATAATTTATCCACATTAAGCAACATCACCATTTTCTCTTCCGCTACATACATACCCCGCATATAACGGATATCAATTTTAGCGCCAAAATTTGGCGCTGCCTGGATATCGTCAAGTTTTATATCCAGTACATCAGATACAGCATCGGCAACAATGCCCATCACATGTTTCTCTGCTTCATCTTCAATGCACAAAACAATCACTACCGTCATCGGCGAATATTCGGTATTCTCCATATTAAAACGTTCTCTTAAATCGACAATCGGCACAATTGAACCACGCAGATTCAAAGCTCCCTTAATAAAATCCGGGGTATTAGGAATATCCCTGACAGATTCCCAGCCTCTGATTTCCTGCACATTCAGAATTTCAACACCGTAGGTTTCATTCGCCAGTTCAAAGGTTAAAAACTGCTCCGTTTCTATATTAGACAGTGCATCATTTGGCATCGTTATTTTCCCGGAATGTTTACAACACACTTCGACAAGCCGTTATGCAGCAGATTTTTCCACATAGTGCGAATGAATTCGCACCTACAAATAGCCATTAAAATTCCTCCCAGTCATCATTCTCTGAGGAACTCAAATTATTAGCTGTTAAAGTCTGCCCGGACGACGCTACTATATTAGCCGGTGTTGAAGGTTTGCTTGCGGCTCGCTCAACAGTTTTCATCACTTTTTTATTATTTGAATCGGAAACAGATTTGACTGATTCATCAAGTTTAAAAAAAGCCAACAACTGTGTCATAGTGTTCGATTGATCACTCATGGAAACACTGGCTGCTGACGCCTGCTCAGCCAAAGCAGCATTTTGCTGGGTTATTTCATCCATTTCCCCTACCGCCTGATTGACCTGACTGATACCAGCAGACTGTTCGGCGCTGGCAGCGGCAATTTCGGCGACAATATCGCCCACTTTTTTAACGCCACTGACAATTTCATTCAGTGCATTTCCGGTTTCATTAACAAATTCAGTCCCGGCTCTAACCTTCTGAACGCTGTTTTGAATCAGTTCTTTACTTTCCCTAGCCGCTGTAGCGCTACGTTGCGCCAGATTTCTCACTTCGGTCGCAACCACCGAAAAACCGCGCCCCTGTTCACCAGCCCTAGCCGCCTCCACAGAGGCGTTCAATGCCAATAAATTGGTTTGGAAAGCTATTTCATCAATAACGCCGATTATTTCAGCAATTTGATTACTACTCGCATTAATATCCTGCATGGCAGCAACGGCGGAATTAACCACTTCACCGCCTTTTTCAGCCAGTCCTCTGGCATCACTGGACAATCTATTAGCCTGTTGTGCATTCTCGGCATTATTTTTAACGGTACTGGTTAATTCCTCCATACTCGATGCCGTTTCTTCCAATGCGGAAGCCTGTTGTTCGGCGCGTTGAGACAGATTATTGTTGCCACTGGCAATTTCTTGAGATGAGTTGTTAATAAAATTAGCGGATTCATTAATTTGTCCCACTATTTCACTCAGTTTATCAATGGTGCTATTAATATTGTTTTTACATTCCAGATAGACGCCTTGATAATCGGTTTCTATTTTATTATTCAGGTCGCCGTTGGCCACACTTTTCATAGTGGCATTGACATCAGCAAAACCGCTCTCAATAACATCGCTCATTTCATTAATCCCTTGACTGAGTTTTTCAAAGAACCCCTCCTTATCGCTCATTTCGAGTCGGCGACTTATATCACCCACCTTGACTGCTTCAACAATTTCTGCGATTTCATTTTCAATTTTGACTTCGCTTGTTCTATCCAGCCATTCGACTACAATTCCAACCCGCTCACTCTCGTCATTTTTGACCGGATTAGCAGTAATATCCATATAATGACCGCCAATCTGCAAATTTGAAGAAAGCGTACTGTCTAACTGTTCCAGCATTCCTCGCTGATGCGCCGGGTTTTTATGGAATTGATCAATATTGGCGCTCAATAGTTTATCTGCTTCAAAGCCCGGTAATTGCTGGCGAATATCAGCCTCGGCATTTTTAAACATTGACTGAACAGCCTGGTTCATATAGATAATATCCAGATTATTATTAGCCACCATCACACAAGAGCTGACGTTATCAAGCGCCTGTTTAATTCGCATAGCTTCAGCTGCTGTTGCTCTGGATGCTGCCAAATCCGCATTTAATTTGACCTGCATACTATAAAGCGCCCGCTGAAAATCACCTATCAGATCATTTCGATCCAGACCAATTTTATTTCTGAACTTTTCATCAGACAATAGAAAACAAATGCCTACAGATTCTTCCAGGGTAGCAATAAACTTTCTGGTCAGGCTAACCCCTATCAAAGTAGCGAATACTGATAATACTAAAGCAACTGAAAAAACAGACCAGTTTTGTTCTGCATAAAGCTGATACATCAGATAGCTATCAGGCAGTAAAAATGCTGTCAGTGCCAGTGTCGCTTTCTTCCAGATCGCCATTTCCTTAATATTTTTCAGCGCAGCCGCCATGCCTTTAGGACGTAACTGGACTTTATTGGCATTAAGTTGCTGATACAATGCTTCCGCCTGCATAACCTGTTCGCGGGACGGCGCGTATCGAACTGAAAGGTATTCGTGAATCTTGGCGTTTTTGTATACTGGAGTAACATTGGCTTCAACCCAGTAATAATCACCCGATTTGGTTCTGTTTTTAACCGGAGCACTCCAAGGTTTATTGGCTTTAAGACAACCCCACAGATCTTCAAATGCAGCCGGCGGCATATCAGGATGTCTGACAATGTTATGGTTAGCACCTAGCAGTTCGTTTTTGCTAAAGCCGCTGATTTCAACAAAGGCATCATTAGCATAAGTAATAATGCCTTTTAAATTGGTTCGGGTAACCAAAATCGTCCCCTTTTTCATGAGGACTTCATGATCCGTTACGGGGTGATTGATTTTCATTGTTTTATCTCCTTAGCAACCCAGCTAACTACATTATTTCTTGTACCTAATAACTGTAAATCAGGAACTGATGCCATTATAAAATTCACGTTCTTAACCCTTGTCGTTCAGTAACATTTAGCATTGATCGAAAAATTTCAGCCTTACCACTTTTTTAACTTTCATCTTCACCATCCACACCTTCAAGCTTCAATAATTTATCGACATTCAATAGCATCACCATCCGCTCATTAACCGAAGCCAGTCCATTAATAAATTCCGTACTGACTTTGGCACCGAAATTTGGCGCATTTTGTGTGGTATTTTTCTCAACATCCACCACATCGGAAACAGCATCGACTACCACACCCATAATGCGGGTTCTATCATGAATCTGAGCCTGTAAAATCACAACCACTGTCAACGGGTTATATGAAACATGCCGCAAACCGAAACGTTCCCGCAAATCGATAATCGGCACGATAGCACCTCGCAAATTAACCACACCTTTCTCATAGGAAGGGACATTAGGAATACGTGAAACCGGCTCCCAGCTACGAATTTCCTGAACCCGATGAATATCGACGCCATATTCCTCGTCACCCAACGTAAAACTAAGAAATTGCTTGATATTTTCCCGTTTTTGCTGCTCACCTTGCTGTTCGATTTGGATTTGTTCAGTTTCTTCTGTCATCTTTTTTATTTGAGTTACTGATTGGATAAACGTACTAAACCGGGGATATCCAGAATCAATGCAACCGAACCATCGCCTAGAATTGTTGCCCCGGACACACCCTCCACTTTTCTGTAATTCGCTTCCAGTGATTTAATAACAACTTGTTGCTGACCCAATAAATCATCAACAAATAAACCACACTTCATTCCCTGTCCTTCAACCACAACAACCAAACCCTCTGTTAGTCTAGTAACCCGAGCGGCCTCCACATTAAAGATCTCATGCATTCGAACAATCGGTATATATTCATCTCGCAAACGAAAGGTTTCACCTTTGCCGACGACTTTATTGATTTGCTGTTCGGTAATATTAATTGATTCAATGATCGAACCTAATGGCACAATAAACCGTTCTTTACCCACGGCAATTGATTGTCCATCAAGAATTGCCAGCGTCAACGGCAGGTGAATGGAAATGGTTGAGCCTTTACCCAGCTCGGAATGTATCTCAATATTACCGCCCAGTGTCTGGATATTTCTTCTCACCACATCCATGCCAACACCACGACCGGAAACATCGGTCAATTTCTCCGCCGTAGAAAACCCGGGCATAAAAATCAATTCAAAAGTCTGTTTATCCGTCAATATAGCGCCTTCATCTATCAATCCTTTTTCGATCGCTTTCGCCCTTAATTTATCCTTATCCAATCCCTTGCCGTCATCAACGACCTCAATCACAATATTACCGCCGCGATGATAGGCCTCCAGCACCACCGTTCCTGTTTCCGGTTTCCCGGCGGCAAGCCGCTCTTCAGGCATTTCTATGCCATGATCAAGACTGTTTCTGACTAAATGAACCAAAGGGTCACTGAGTAGTTCAACCACAGTTTTATCCACTTCAGTTTGTTCACCCACCAGTTTAAGCTCAATTTTCTTGCCCAGCTTGCTGCTTAAATCATGTACCAACCGGGGAAACCGACTAAATACAAAACTGATCGGTAACATGCGAATATTCATCACGCTTTCCTGCAATTCGCGTGTATGGCGTTCCAATTGGGACAACCCATTTTTAAGTTGATCCAGTTTGTTGAGCTCAAAATGCTCACCCACCAAACTAAGCATGGATTGAGTGATAACCAATTCACCGACCATATTGATTAAAGTATCAATTTTCCCGGTATCGACACGAATAGACCCAGTAGAACCGGATGCTTTCGCTGCTACTGTTTTTTTATTTTCTTTTTTAGGGATGTCAGGGGATTTAGCAGATGCACTATCAGACTGTTTGTTGACTGTTTTTTCAGAATCACTGGATTCATTGACAGAAACTTGAACTTCTTCAGCAGAATTTACATCTGCTGCATTCTGTTTTTGGTGTAAAGGGGAACAGGCAAAATCACATTCATCTTCCACCCAGTCAAATATTTCATCAATATCTGTCGAGGAAATATTCCCTGCTACCTCCAATTTCCAGGACAAATAACAATCTTCGGGCTCTAATTCAAAAAGATCCGGCACCCCCTGAAAATCAGCTGTCACCTTCAATTCACCCAGGTCGGCAAGTTCCCTGAACATTCTGACAGGATCATTACCGGTTTTCAGCATGGACATATGTGGACTAAAAGCTATTGTCCAGCCCTCTGCCATATCACTGTTATTGTCCGAACCGGCTGTTCCTTCAGTAATCACGGGAGACGAAGCAGTTGCTGCACTACTGCCACCCCCCTGAGTAAGCTCCTGTTCCAACGCTCTTTTGTGTTTAGCAACACTTTCTTCATTGACATCACTATCATCCTGAATAGCGGTCAACATTTCTCGCAGACAATCAACAGCACCCAACAACACATTGACCGCCGATTGCGTAACTTGTCGGCGACCATCACGCATTTCATCAAGAAGCGTTTCCATAACATGCGTAAAATCTGATACCGAGGTAAAGCCAAATGTACCGCTTCCCCCTTTTATCGAATGAGCAGCTCTGAATATAGTATTGATTTCTTCAACATCAACATCGCCCATATCCAGATTCAGTAACCCTGACTCCATTGCGTCCAGACCTTCGAAACTTTCTTCGAAAAACACCTGGTGAAACTGGGCCATATCAATTGACATAGAACTACCTGTAACGATTACAATACATAACTATGGTTAGCGGCTAACCAAGAACTTTCTTGATGGTTTTTAACAACTGATCCGGATTAAAAGGTTTTACAATCCAGCCGGTTGCCCCTGCTGCCTTTCCCTGCTGTTTTTTATCCATTCCCGATTCGGTTGTCAGCATCAGTAGCGGCGTAAACTTATAGTTTGGTAACGCACGCAACTCCTTAATTAAAGTAATCCCATCCATATTTGGCATATTCACATCAGTTACCACACAATCGAATTTTTGCGATTTCGCTTTATTTAACGCATCAATGCCGTCCACGGCTTCAACAACCGTATATCCAGCGCCTTTTAATGTAAAAGAGACCATTTGTCTCATTGAAGCAGAATCATCAACTGCAAGAATACTTGCCACAACTTTCTCCCAATTTTTTTGTTACTTGTTAGTAAATTCTAAATTCACTATTTATTATTTATCGTCAGTTAAGTGTAGTTCATTAATTACTTTTATCACCTATAAAATATAAAAAAATTTCTCCTTGTTTTTTAACATTAAGCTCAAAAATCAGTTAGAAATGGAGCCCTTTCCAGTTTTCATGTTTGCTGTTCTAATGCAGGCAGTTAACATTAATAATCTGAAGTTTCCTAAAAACTCATCAAGCCACCATGCGTAGCAGCACGGCTACC